>CAMBTV010000009.1 GCA_945870835.1 Chitinophaga pinensis | reverse complement strand
ATTGAAATTACAGTAAATAATGGTAATGGCTGTTAATTAAGCATGAATTTTATCAGATACCCCCGAAAAAAAATCTTCTAATTGAGTAAAAGCGTCTTTAAAAATTGGTATCCATTTACCGATGCCATCAATTATTTTGGGCCCAACTGGCTGTGTGTAGGGGTAAACGTGAGATTCTGCTAGGGTTGGTTTTCCAAGTAAATGAATTTTATCAGCATAAAACAAGCATACACTAAAAATGATAGTGTATAAAGCAACATAAAGTAAAATGCCACCTAATCTGTTGGCCCATCCTAGAAATGCTATTTCAAATGTTTTTTCTATGAGCTTTCCTGTCATATGGACGATCAATATTGCAGCTAAAAATAATACTACAAAGCAAAGTAGAACAATCCATTTGGACGAACCCGAACCTTGAGGCTGAAAATAACTGGCAACTGCTGCTGATAATTTAACAGCCACGGCTATGCCAACGATTAGAGCAATCAGAGAAAAAATAGCAATCACCAACCCTTTTTTGTATCCCTTGAAAAGAGCGATTACAATTACAATGGCAAAAATGATATCTAACATTTTAAATTTTTCTTGAACAAAATGGTGTCAATAAAGTTCTAAAATTTAAATTACTGGCTTAATAATTCCTTCACAAGGTTGCTAATAGCCTTTCCATCTGCAAGGCCCGCCAATTGCTTGCTAGCTATACCCATCACCTTACCCATATCCGCTGGTGAAGTAGCACCTATTTGAGTGATGATTGCTGCAACTGCCTCTTTAATCTCAGCTTCAGATAATTGTTTTGGAAGAAATCGTTCAATAACCTCCATCTCTTCTTTTTCTTTAGCTGCTAAGTCTGCACGACCTTGCTTTTCAAATATCTCGAGTGAATCTCTTCTTTGTTTCATCATCTTTTGTAAAAACTTCTGTTCTGTAGCCTCATCAATTTCTCCTGCAGCACCGGGTTCAGTTTTGGCTTTAATGATCTCAGCTTTAATGGCACGTAAACTCCGAAGTAAACCTTCATTCTTTGATTTCATGGCATCTTTCATCTCTGCCATTATTTGTTGTTCTAAAGCCATATTTTATGTTTATTATTTGACTGATTTATTTTACTACGGCAAATGTAGATTTACCATTTTGTGTTTTTTATTGCCATTCAAGCAGCATAGCGTTAACTTGATTGATCATGTCTGTATATTTTATTGCTGTTCTTTTAATTGAATGGCTTTGAATTTTTCAAAAAATGCTTCAGCGAATTTTTTCATATCATCACTCAACTCCTGCTGTTGGGTGGCTCTTTTAAAAGTGTCCGCCATTGTCATCATCATTTGATAATAAAAATCAGCCATTTCATCCATCATCATATCCTTTGTCCAAAGATCTATTCTCATGGCAGTTTTATCTGCCCCATCCCAAAATGCTACACACATAGCCTTTGCTTTTTGGGCCATATCAGCATTACTGTCTGAAGCTGTCCAGCTGATTTGTTCAGGTACTTTATTAGGATCTAATAATATGTCAATTTTAATGGTAGATTGCTTCATGTGTTGATTAGCTTATTAGCCTATTTATAAATAGTTAAGCACAAAGATAATTCCTTTACTATCTAAACAATTAACTACTGATTTTTTAGTTGCAATTTTTGAATTAATTTATTCTCCTTTGTCTAGACTACTTTTTTCCTTTTTTGATTTGAGCCAAAACGGATTTCCACCATTTTGTATTGGTTTTTTCATCCTTGAATTTATTGACAATTAATTTCCCACTTTCAATCATGTCGGAACGTTCGGTTTCATCAATAAAAAGTAAGATCATTTTTTCTGCAATGTCCTCAAAATTAGAAGGGTCTGCATACAATGCCGCATCTCCAAGCTTTTCTTTTAGTGTTTCTAAAGGACTGCTAATCACCGGCACATCGCATTGCATTGCCTGTAATGGCAATAAGGCAGATTCTGCAGAATGAGCAGGGTAAATAAATCCATAGGCTGCTGCAGTTATTTTTGCTAATTTTTTTTCTGACAAGCCGGTTAGTATTTGTACTTCCCTTCTGTATTTATAGGTATTAAAAATTTTATTGAAGGGGTCATTTATACTGATAGATTTGGCAGTAATTAATAACTGCATATTACTTTGTTGCTTTGCCTTGAAAATTGAAAATGCTTTTAATAAATTTATCAAATCATAGCGTGGGCTAATATCTCCACTAAATAAAAAATATTCTTTTCCATCTGCGTATGAATTTTTTACAGATTCTTTATCTCCCCAATAAATTGGCTGGTATGCTGCTGAAGTGGCTATAGAAAAAAGCTTTATTTTGTCATCCTTTATCGAGAATCGCTTTTTAATATCTTTTGCAATAAATTCGTCGGAGGTAACAATCCCATTAGCTATTTCCAAAAATTCAGGAACTTTATTATTTAGAAATTCTAGATGTTTTTTTGAAAAATGAAGAGGAAAATGAAAATAAGAAAGGTCGTTTACAAAAACCCATTGGGGTATAGTAGTTCCCTTTGAACAAACTGCACCAGTATTGATCAATAGAGAGGCTTGGTGTTTATTGACAATACTCGGCAAAGTTTTATTAAACCAATATTCCCACATCCAACGCTTATTTAGTAGCGGGGCCGAAAGTACCGGGACAATATTGTCTGGAATATTATCTAATTCTCCAAATGTATTGGAACTGATCAAAATAAATTGATGATCTGTCTGTTCCGCAACAATTTTCATCAAATCATTTAAATAAAAATCATTGCTGACTGAATGGGGATGTTGGTTTGCATTAATGGCTATTGTCATTCAGCTAAATATTATTTTTAAAAAGTTAAATATTTTTAACAAATTTGAAATCAAAACGGCAAACTTTTAAAAGGAAAAATAATTGTAAAAATACACTTGCTCTTTAATCAATCAAATTCTTCCTTGGTTATTTGAGTATTTTTAATTTTACAGTTTCAATTCTTGTGTTGGTTACATTTAAAATGTTGAATTGGTAATTTCCAATCGTAAAAGCTTCTTTTTGTTTGGGAATTTCATCTCTATTTTGAATAATGAAACCGCTGAGTGTATCTGTGTCTTCACTATCAGGAAATTCAATTTTATATTTATTGGTGATGTAATCCAATTCTAATCTACCACTAAATATAAATTCTTTTGGACCTAATTTTTTTTCTGCCAATTCTTCTGTGTCGTATTCGTCTTTGATATCTCCAAAAATCTCTTCCAATAAATCCCCCATGGTTACAATCCCTTCAGTTCCTCCAAACTCATCCAATACCCAGGCAATGGTTTTCCTTTCTTTACTAAACTTGGCAATAAGATCTGTTGCACTCATGCTTTCTGGAATGGCAGGAATGGGCAGTAAAATAGATTGAATGTCAGTCGGATTTTTGAATAAATCTAACTGGTGAATATAACCAACGATATTGTCTATATTTTGGTCAAAAACAACTAGTTTACTCAGTTTGGTTTGTATAAACCTGTCTTTTACTTTTTCAATATCGGTATGAATATCTACGCTAATTATTTCTTTTCTTGGAACTAGACAATCCCTAATTTTTTTTTCACTAAGGGACAATGCATTTTCAAATAATTCTTTATTTATTTCGGCTGCAATTTCTATATCATGATTTTTACTTTGCTGAATAAAATGCGCTAAATTAACTTTAGCGAATACATCCTTTTTTTCATTCAATTTTATATTGAAAATATATTTTAAAATCCATTCTGAAATGGATAAAAAAAAGGCAGCCAATCTCGAAAGTGCTTTGAATATAGAAAAGCTAAGATGTGCAATCAATCCATTGCTAAGAATAGCTTCATTTTTGGCTTTAAAAATGGCTTTAAAAATAACCTCGAAAAAAACTAGGCAAAAAGTAGAGAGAATTGTCTCAATGATCAATTGAAAATAAGGGTTGTTAATATTCCAGCTGTAATCTCCAATTTGATTGCGCCAAACTCCTGTCATGAAATTGCTCCATAATAGACCATAGACCACTAGAATTAGATTGAAGCCAATTAATGTAGAACCTATAAATGTAGTAGGTTTTTCAGCAAAGCCCCCCCAAGTTTTTCCACTGTAGGTACCCTTTTTTTTTCTTAGCTCAATGGATAATTTATTTGCAGAAATAAAGGCCATTTCAACTCCCGATAAAAAACCAATCAGAAGAATCGAAATCAGTATTGATAAAATTGCTATCCAATCCATAAGGTAAATGTAATAAAGAACATTGATTTTTAAAGGGTGGAAATTATTGCTCAAGGAAACGCTCAATAATAACAGTAGCCTCGTCACAGGCCCTTTGTAAATCATCGTTTACTATCTTCTCATCAAAATGGTCTTTGAAAGAAATCTCATAAGCAGCTTTATTTATTCTTGCAGCTAATGATTCATCATTTTCTGTACCACGGCTTTCTAATCTTTTCTTTAATTCTTGAACGGAAGGGGGTTCTATAAACAAGGTGATGCATGACTGCGGGTATTGTTGTTTTACATGAATGGCTCCTTTAACATCGATATCTAGTACAGGCACTTTTTCTTCCGACCAAATTCTTTGCAATTCACTTTTCAGCGTACCATAATATTTTCCTTCATAAACCATTTCCCATTCTGCAAATTCGTTGAGCTGGATTTTTTGTTTAAAATCTACTTCACTCATAAAGTAATAATCTACTCCGTTTTTTTCAGTACCACGGGCCTCCCTGGTGGCAGCAGAGATAGAAAAAGCTAAATTTTGGAAATGATGCATCAGGTGCTTGGTAATGGATGTTTTTCCAGAACCAGAAGGAGCAGTGATAATGATGATCTTATTTTGAATAGCCATGTGCAAAGAAAAGAAAGAAAAGTCAAATGGTAAAGAGTGACTCGCATTTCTTTGAATGAATTATGTTCTTAAAAATTTAATAAATGAGATTTGTAACATTAACTGCATTAAACGCTTATTCGTTTAATATCTGCACCTAGTTTTAGCAAACGGGAGTCAATATTTTGATAACCTCTATCAATTTGCTCTATATTTTGTATAATACTTTTACCGTCTGCACTCAGTGCGGCTATTAGTAAGGCTACACCGGCACGAATATCAGGACTGCTCATAGTAATACCTCTTAATTTTTGAGCTCTCTCTAAACCGATCACTACGGCACGGTGAGGGTCGCACAAAATAATCTGAGCACCCATATCAATCAGTTTATCAACAAAAAACAATCGACTTTCAAACATTTTTTGATGTATCAAAACACTGCCTTTTGCTTGAATGGCAGTTACCAATACAATGCTTAAAAGATCAGGAGTAAATCCAGGCCATGGATGATCATAAATTGTAAGTACACCACCATCCATGTATTTTTGAATTTCATATAATTCCTGCGATGGAATATGTATGTCATCGCCAGGAAAATCCATTTGAATTCCTAGTTGCTGAAATTTTTCAGGAATAATTCCAAGATGCTCCACTCCTGCATTTTTAATAAGAATATCACTTTGCGTCATGGCAGCCAATCCAATAAAGCTGCCTACCTCAATCATGTCGGGTAAAATTCGATGTTCAGTGCCAGCCAATGAATCCACTCCTTTAATGGTAAGCATATTACTTCCTATTCCACTAATATTTGCACCCATTCTAATGAGCATCTTACTAAGTTGCTGAAGGTAGGGCTCGCAGGCTGCATTATAAATAGTAGTGGTACCTGTTGCCATCACAGCAGCCATTAAAATATTTGCAGTACCAGTCACGCTGGGCTCTTCTAGTAAAATATCGGTTCCTTTTAATTCTTTGGCAGCTAAATAAAAGAACCCTTCCGAATTATATTGGAAAGAAGCACCTAATTTTTCAAAGCCAATAATGTGGGTATCCAGTCTTCTACGTCCAATTTTATCCCCCCCTGGTTTTGGAATATAGGCTTTCTTAAATCTTGATAGCATAGGACCCGCAAGCATTACAGAGCCACGTAGTTTACCACTTTTTTTGTGATAATCTTCACTGCTTAAATAATCGACATCTACATCATCTGCCTGAAAAGTGCAGCTATTTCTAGAAGTTCGGTCAATTTTTACTTTCATTTCTCCCAACAATTCTATTAAAAGATTTACATCTATAATGTCGGGGATATTTTCAATATGGACTTTTTCTGAAGTCAACAATACTGCAGAAATAATTTGTAAGGTTTCGTTCTTGGCGCCCTGGGGAGTAATTTCACCAGAAAGTCTTTTTCCTCCGTAAACTTCAAATGAGCTCATTTTGGATGATTAATTTTAATATAGATGATTAAAAAATTAAAGCCCTAACATTTGTTAACTGTTAGGGCCATGCTTCAAAGCAATTTATTCAAAAACAGTTGATTGGGATGCTTAATAAATTAATTCCAACTGTTAACCAATTAGTATCTTTTTTTAAAGTTGCGATTGCCTGAATTACGGTTATCGCCACCTGTGCCTGTTCTGCTGTCACGTCCACCACCGCCTTGACCACCTCGGTTATCACGTTGTCCACCTCCGTTTCGGTTGTCTCTTCCTCCGGTATTATTTCTGCTACTAAAATTTTTACGGTAACCACCTGTTCCACCAGTTCTGTAATCATCTCGGTCTGGACGATTGTCTGTTCTGTGTTTTACAAATGGACGATTGTTGAATTCTAGTTGACCTTCAGTAATGCTTTGTAATTCTGCCTGAATATTATCATCATGAACTAATTCTTTGTGCCAATTGCTGTAGGTAAGCTTCATGTAATAAGCAATAGAATTGGCGAAACCCTGTCTTTTTTCAGGATTCTCTTCTTTCAACGCTTTGTCGATAACTACTTCGATATTTTTTCCAAGGTGATTGAATTTCGGATATTTTTTAGGATAACTCAATCGCTCAGGTTTCGCCTTTAAAGTTTCACGTGTTGGAATTGGATAAGGGCTTTCAACATCTAGCGTAAAGTTGCTGATTAGGAAGAGATGGTCCCATAATTTGTGACGAAAGTCTTCTACATTTTTTAAATGCGGATTTAAAAATCCCATCAATTCAATCAAAGACATCGCATTTTTCTGACGCTTTTCTTTGTCTTCTATTGATAAAAGGTATTCTACCATTTTTTGTATATGGCGACCATACTCTCTCATCGTTAAATGATTGCGAGTGGTATTGTACTCCATATTTTCTAAGTTCATCATATAGGCAAATGTACTAAAAACCTTAACAAGCAGCAAGTTTGGGGTTTTTCTATTTTAAATTTATAAGGTTAAGGGGATTAGGTATACTTTTTTTTACAATATATAAATGCAATTCCGGAACCTGCGCTGTCAGCTAAACAATCTATTAAATCAAAATTTCTGCCAATAGCCCAATATTTTTGAATAAACTCAGAGGCTAATCCCCATAGGGAAATAACAACAGCGATTCGGATAAAGTACCCCAATTTTTTTCTTTTCTCAATAGAAGAAGTACCAATTGGGGTCATAAAAAGTAGCCCCATTATTCCAAAAACTCCCGCGTGTACCAATTTGTCAACTTGGATATCGCCAAACCAATTAGTGGAGGGGAATTCATTGCCAGGTGCAAATAACAATACCGCCACGATTAAAAACCAAGCGAAGCCTGGTATAAACCTGATAAAGGTTTTAAGATTCATTGAGAACGGTTTATTTTTTAATTATCCTAAGAAACTTGCTTGATCGTGTAGAGGTTAAGTAAGGAAAAGAAAGAGATATCAAAAAACAAATTTTACAATGCAATTGACTCATAGCCAGACTTAACTTACTAATGCTGTATAAGCTTCAGCAGTTAATAAATTATTGATGTCTAAAGCGTTGTCTACTGTCATTTTCATCATCCAGCCTTCACCATAAGGATCAGTATTTACCAACTCGGGTTGGCTTTCTAATGCAGGATTTATAGAAGAAATAGTGCCTGCTAATGGTAAAAAAAGGTCACTCACTGTCTTTACAGCCTCCACCGTTCCGAACACTTCTTCCGCAGCAAGTGGTTTTCCTACTGAAGCTATATCAACATAAACAATATCACCCAATTCGCCCTGTGCAAAATCAGTAATACCAACGGTTGCAATGTTACCTTCAATGGATACCCATTCGTGGTCTTTAGTGTAGCGGAGATTTTCTGGAAAATTCATATTTTCTTGATTGTGGTAAGTAATTCTTTATTTATAAAATGAAATGCAAATTAAATCTTTTTTATTTCCCTTTCGAAGGAAATATTTCTAAAATTGATTTTTATTTAATTCGTTCCATTTTCATTCGGATATCTGTATTGGGGCGATTTAATTCATTTTTTTGGGACCTGGCGATTCGGTCAACTACTTCCATTCCTGTTTCTACCTCACCAAATACGGTATAATCCATGTCTAGCTTAGGAGTTCCTCCCAGCTCAGTATAGGCCTTTCTTTTGGTAGGCGAAAAATATAGATCTTTTAGGTTTTCAATGGCAGAAAGTTCTTGGTCAGTCATTTTTTTACCTTGTACTATATAAAATTGGCATCCGCTACTTGCCTTTTGAGCGTTAAGTGTTCTGGCGGCAGCCAATGCTCCTTTTTTGTGAAAAAGTGTTGAATCAAACTCAGCCGGAATAGTATAACCTATATCCCCCTTACCCAATAGCTGATTTGGAACTGCACTTTTACTTTCTGGGTCACCTCCCTGAATCATAAAGCCAGCAATAACTCTGTGAAAAAGCAAACTGTCATAAAAATGATTGTCCACCAGTTTAATATAATTATCTCTGTGGAGGGGCGTTTGGTCATACAACCTTATTACAATTATACCTGAGTCAGTGGTGATTTTTACTCTTGTCTCTTCTGTCTTGGGGATTGCTAGTGTTGCTTTGGGCTTGTCTTTTACAGTTGGTTGGGTTTTAGAAGCAGCTGGTATGGCAACTGGGTTTTTTATGATCTGTCCGTTTGAAATACTTGTGCTAAAAGCCAGCAGAATCCCTACAAAAACTTTATTGGTGAAATTCATTCACTTTAATTTTCTGTTTTAAAAAATTGGTCAAAATAAAGAAGCACATGGTCTTTTAAAAAGTTTTCCTGTTCAAAAAGGTTGAACTCAGGCAGGGCTTTTAATTGCTTAAAGTGAGGCCAGCCCTCTTCATCGAATCCCTCCATTATATAGTATCCGCTGGGCAACAAAACAGTACAAACTGCAATGTGCATGAGATCCTGTTTTTGCTCCTTGGTATATACTTGTTTCCCAGTTCCGAGTTCCTGTACGCCTATTAAAAAAAGCACTCCATCCATATCAGGCTTAATACCATAGTTCTCTTTTAATTTGATGCGTAGCTTGAGCCATCGAATCTGTAAATCGTCTTTTGCATTTTGCATTCTGCAAATATAAATTTTATAAGCCCATTTCTACCCGAGGATTTTAAAAGATTACTATCGGTTAATCATCCGCATCAAAATCTCTAAAAAGATGATCCCGATGCCGATCTAATAAAAGCTTGGGTTAGTTTATCGCAATAAAAAAATCAAAATAGTACCTTTGTGAAAATTTACAAAAAAATGCTTCAGATAAGTTTTATACGTCAAAATGTAGAATTGGTAAAAGAAAAGTTAGGTACTAAGCATTATGGCGACCTTTCTGTCGTAGATAAAGTGGTGGCTTTGGATGAACAGGTACGCAATCTAAAAGTAGCTGCAGAGTCTTTACAAGCAGAAATGAACCTTGCTAGCAAAGAAATTGGATTGCTAATGGGTAAGGGCGAAAAAGAACAGGCGGAACAAAAAAAGCAGCAGGTAAGCATTCATAAAAATAATATCCAACAGTTAAACGATCAATTGACTGCTGCAGAGAAAAGTTTGCAGGATGAAATAATCAAATTGCCCAATCTGCCGCATAGCTCTGTCTCTAATGGAAAAACCCCTGAAGACAATGAGGTGATTAGAGAAGCAGGAGTGAAGCCAGTATTGCCTTCTACCGCGGTGCCTCATTGGGACTTAATCAAAAAATATGATTTAGTGGATTTTGAAACGGGTGCTAAGTTAACAGGTAGCGGCTTCCCTTTGTATAAGGGTAAGGGTGCTAAATTACAGCGCGCCCTGGTTCAGTATTTTTTAGATTACAATACCTCTGCAGGTTATACAGAATATTTGCCTCCCTTAATGGTAAACGAAGCTTCGGCTTACGGTACCGGACAGCTGCCAGACAAAGAGGGACAAATGTATCACGCTACGGCAGACGGACTTTATTTGATTCCAACTGCAGAAGTGCCTGTAACGAATATTTACAGAGATGAAATTGTTAAAGAGCAAGAGCTTCCGATAAAAATGACCGCTTTCACTCCATGTTTTAGAAGAGAGGCAGGAAGCTTTGGAAGTGATGTACGTGGGTTGAATAGAGTACATCAATTTGACAAAGTGGAAATTATTCAATTGGTAAAGCCAGAAAGCAGCTACGATGTTTTAGAAGCAATGGTGTCTCATGTTGAGCAGTTGTTGATTCAATTGGAATTGCCTTATCGTATTTTGCGTTTATGCGGCGGCGATATGAGTTTTACCAGTGCACTCACCTATGATTTTGAAGTATTCAGCGCGGCTCAACAAAAATGGCTAGAGGTAAGCTCTGTTAGTAATTTTGAAACATTTCAGACCAATCGGATGAAAATACGTTATAAAGATGAAGGGGGTAAAACCCAGCTACTTCATTCCTTGAATGGATCATCTCTTGCCCTTCCAAGAATTGTAGCCTCTTTATTAGAAAACAATCAAACTGAAACGGGTATTCGATTACCAAAAGTTTTACATCGCTATTTTGGTGCGGAAGCTATTTAATAATTTTTGCTACCATCGTTTAGTTTAAAAGGAGCGCTTAGATTTTTTCTTCTTTGATTTGTAACTTCTTGATTCGTCGATTCATTACATAAAACCATGCTGGTGGAACCAGCGAAAGAATCATGCTTCCTGGATATCCAGTCGGTAACTGAGGTGCCTGCGAATGATGTTGTAAAATTTGATATTTTCTACTCGCAAGATAATGGTGGTCACTGTGCCGACTTAATTCAAATAACATCAATCGACCTAGAATATGGCTACTATTCCAACTGTGATGTGGAAGCGCGCGTTCATATTTTCCGGGACCAGTTGACTTACGTTGCAGTCCATAATGTTCAATATAATTGACAGTTTCCAATAAGCCAATTCCAATGGTAGCTGAACACAAAAAATAAATAGTTGCTAACTTTCCAAAGGTTAAAAATATAAATGCCACCAATGCAATTTGAAGCAATTGCGCTTGTATCATTTCATTTCTCCAATGTATTGGGGGCAGACCTTTTTTTCTACAATCATCCGAAGCGATTTTCCATGCAGAAAGATAGGAGAATACAATGGTGCGAAAATAAAAAAAGTATACAGGCTCGTTGAAGCGGGCACTGCTGGGGTCTTCCGGAGTTGCTACATTTTTATGATGCCCTTTGTTGTGCTCAATAAAAAAATGCATATACAGCGATGTAAGTAGGGAGATTTTTGCTAAGCTTTGCTCTAATGGATTGTTTCTATGTCCAAGTTCGTGCCCAACATTAATTCCAAAAGTGCCACACAATAAACCCATCGAACCTACCCTTCCTGCAATTTCCCACCAGCTTAAACTGTCTTGTTGCATTGACTGTAAAAAAAATAAAAGGGCTGCTAATTGAAGCACTACAAATAAATACAATACATAATCATAGATATTGTTATTTAATGCCAGTTCTTCTTCGGCAGCATTCATATTTTTTTCGTCAGGCTTTATCAATAATTCTACAATAGGAATGAATACCCAGGCGTATAACATAGGTGCCCATGTTAACCAGCCTTGAGAAGTAAAGGCTAGATATGCCAAAATATAAATGGTTGCAGGAGAGAGGTATTTTAAAATTTTCACATTCATAGCAAATATGGTTTTCAAATACAATTTAATAAATTAATTTGAGAAATTAGTCGATGCTAAAAAAGTTGGATTAGGTAATTTAAGATAATTGTTGTTTGCACGCCCTCGAATAAAAAGTGCTAGAAATGAGAAGTACCCTCCCTTCTAAGTAACGCTTTATTTTAATTTAGTCTTAATATTTATTCGACGCACATTCAGTAAGGCCTTCTAATAAAAAGTGCTAGAAATGTGAATTATCAGCCCTTCTAAGTAACGCTTTATTTTAATTTAGTCTTAATATTTATTCGACGCACATTCAGTAAGGCCCTCTAATAAAAAGTGCTAGAAATGTGAATTATCAGCCGTTAAAAAATCAAGGCTGTCTGAGCCGGCATGATCTTTAATTTAACTTAATCTACCGGCGAGTTCCTTGATTTTAGGCTGATATTTCACATTTCAGCCTTTTTATTCGCAGGCTTGATTTTTTTTGTTACTTTTTTTTATCAAGAAAAAAAAGTAAAAGCACTCTATTCCTAAAGGAATTCCAATCCTGTATGGTTGACTATATTATCTAAGAAAAAATAATTATTTATCTTATCCCATGCATCATCTTTTTCATCATGGGAGTTAGTCCATAAAGTAGTAAGCCAGCTAGTCCGCACAAAACAACAAACAGCATAAAAAAGTCGTAGAGATTTTTTAATTTGAAACCTAAAAATTCAGGGTAACCTACTTTTACTAATTTTTCTTTTTGAATTAAATCAAGTTGAGGAGCCGTTAAAACAGAGTCTGGGTTATTTAATATATTCACAAAATCAATATTATTTTTCATTGCTTTTTCATAGTCAATAGTAGTTGCAATTTTTTCTTTTGCCAATGAATACAGTTCTGATCCGCTCGGTTCTTTTTCTCCATCCAATACTTTTTTCAGATCAATATTTTGTTTTTCCATACTCACATAAGCTTCGGTGGTAGGAGGAAGTAAAGCACCCAACACGCCTGTTAATACATAGCCACCAGCATTTCCTAAAAACCAAACACCCATTAGAAGTGAAGCAAATCTTTTGGGAGCAAGTTTTGCAACCAATGACAAACCAATTGGTGATAAACACAATTCGCCCCAAGTATGTAAAAGGTATAAAATGATTAGCCAGATGATACCTACTTTTCCTGATATACCCAAGCCTTTTACTTGAGTAGCAATGATCCAGTATCCTAAAGCAATTAATAATAAACCCCAGGCTTGTTTAACAGGCGAGATAGGCTCTAGCTTTTTCTTATTCATCCACACCCAAAGTATACTAAATGGAATGGCAAAGATCACTACAAAAATACCATTGAAGTTTTGAACCATACTAGGAGGCATTTTCCATCCTAATATATTAGTATCGGTTTGGTTATCTGCAATAAAAGTTAATGACGAACCAGCCTGTTCAAATGCACCCCAAAAGAACATTACAAAAAAGCAAACAATGTACAATACCCAGATCCGGTCCCTTTCAATTTTAGTGATTGTTTTATCCGACATGATTAAAAAACCCAAGCTAATGCCTGAAGCAAGAATGAATGGGTAAAGCCATGCTTTAATAAAAGAAACGCCAATACCTCCCAAACCTAGATGGAAACCATAGGTTAATACAATCAATACTGCAATAGAAATTAAAATATTGGTAGTAGTAAATTTAGCACTGTCAGATTCATCAGCCGGCATGTCTGCTTTATTGGGCTTGCCTCCGATTGGGGCTCCTTCAGGGGTAACTACATATTTATTTTTTAGAAAAAGAAAAGTTAAGGTACCCAAAAACATTGCCAATCCTGCAGCAAGAAAACCCCATTTAAATGCTGAAAGGTCCCGCACTCCATTTTGTTCAACATCTCCAAAGAAAGGACAAATGAACTGACCTAAGGTTGCTCCAACATTTATTCCCAAATAAAAAATGGTAAATGCAGAATCGAGTTTACTTTTCTGTTCTTTGGGATAAAGGCTCCCAACCATGGAAGATATATTTGGCTTAAAAAAACCATTTCCTAAAATGATGGCAAGTAACCCTCCCCACATGATGGAGGTGCCTGTGGCGATTCCAGCAGGGTCATGCGCCTGACTAGCACTCCAGAAAAGTAACAATTGCCCTATTCCCATCGTGGTGCCCCCTATTAAAATACAATTTCGGTTACCTAAAAATTTGTCTGATAGGTATCCGCCCAACATTGGGGTAAGGTAACCAAGACCAAGAAATCCTCCGTAAATAATAGAGGCTTCAGACTTTCCCATTAATAAAGAATGGGCAAGAAATAAGGAAAGTAAGGTCCGCATTCCGTAGAAATTAAATCGTTCCCACATTTCTGTTCCAAATAAAACCCATAAACCTTTTGGGTGTTTTTGTTCTACTATTTGATCGTTCATGCGATTGTATTTTTTTGGATAATAATTGTATTTAACAACTCAAATTAGCAAATTTCTTGTTACCAAATCAAAAGCAAGGAATAGAGTTTTAAAATAGTAACCAATTATTTCAAAGCAATTTTCAAATTATTATGGTAAACTGTTTTAGGTACTTTAATTTCGTTCTTTTAATTTATTATTTAAAACAATTCTTTTCATTCATGAATATTTTAATTATCGGCAGTGGTGGAAGAGAACATACCTTGGCATGGAAGCTCAAACAAAGTGCTTTATGTGATCAATTATTTATTGCTCCAGGTAATGCAGGGACCGCTTTGTTGGGTTCCAATATACCCCTTGCTACCACTGATTTTGAAGGATTGACCGCTTTTTGTCTAGATAATAAAATTGAAATGTTGGTGGTTGGCCCAGAGGATCCTTTGGTGAAGGGAATTTATGATTATTTTAAAACCAATCCGCTAACTGCTGCCATCCATATAATTGGGCCCTCAAAAGAGGCTTCTAGGTTGGAAGGCAGTAAGGCTTATGCTAAAGCGTTTATGGATCGGCATCAAATTCCAACTGCAGCTTACAGGGAGTTTGACAGTACTAATTTTGAAGAAGGCGTTAATTATATCAAGGCTCATGACTTGCCCATTGTGTTGAAAGCAGATGGATTAGCTGCAGGAAAGGGAGTAATTATCAGTGCTACTCATGAAGAAGCATTGATTGAATTTGAGCAGATGATCCAGCAAGCAAAGTTTGGGGAATCGAGCAAAAGAGTAGTGATTGAACAATTTTTGGAGGGTATTGAGTTGAGTATGTTTGTGCTTACGGACGGTAAAAACTATGTACTACTTCCAGAAGCAAAAGATTATAAACGAATAGGCAACGGCGATAAAGGGCTAAATACTGGTGGAATGGGTGCGGTTAGTCCAGTTCCTTTTGTAGATGAAGATTTTATGCAAAAGGTTAAAAAGGCTATCATAGAACCAACCGTTAAGGGGTTACTGGCTGAAAAATTAGAATATAAAGGGGTAGTTTTTATTGGGCTAATCAATGTAAAAGGGGAGCCGATGGTAATCGAATACAATTGTAGGTTGGGTGACCCGGAGACCGAAGTGATTATTCCAAGAATTGAAAACGACTTAGTAGAAATTTTCCTAGCTACTTCCCAGCAAAGGTTAAATGAAATAACTATCAAAACCAGTCCTATGGCGGCCGTAACGGTAGTTGCGGTGAGCGGAGGGTATCCAAATGAATATACAACGGGCAAAGAAATCTTAGGTCTTAATGAGGCAGCTTTGTCAGGAACAATTGTTTTTCATTCGGGCACCAAGCAAGAGGGGGCAAAAGTGTTAACCAATGGAGGTAGGGTATTGGCTGTAACCAGCACTGGCACTACTATTGCTGAGGCTTTGACTCAATCCAATCGCGCGCTAGGAAAAATTGATTTTGATGGAATTTATTTTAGAGACGATATCGGCTATGAATTTAAATAATTTTTGGAATTTAGCAATTGGGTATAAGTTTAAAATATAAGTTGTTTGTTGTTCCATAAAAATCAGAATATTTATTAAAATTAATGCTTTCTAAATTTCAAAAGGGGTATCTTTTTTCAGATTTTGATTAAGTAAAACTAAAATTGAAAAAACAAAAATTAGCAACTAAAAATCTATTCATCTCCTATCTGCATAAAATCTTGAAAAATAAAGGTTTTACGGTTGTTAATTCAAATAATTTACTTCAACTTTGTTACATTATTTACAATCTATTCTTCTCTTTATAAATTATGGGTCTTTTTAATTTTTTTACTCAAGAAATTGCAATGGATTTGGGCACTGCAAATACTTTGATCATTTTTAATGACGAGGTGGTTGTGAATGAACCTTCTATTGTGGCATTGGATAGAAACAATCCAAAAAATATATTAGCTGTGGGTAAAAAGGCATTGATGATGCATGAAAAAACCCATGAAAGCATTCGCACGGTTCGTCCTTTGAAAGATGGAGTAATTGCTGATTTCAATGCTGCCGAGTTGATGATTCGCGAAATGATCAAAATGATTTATCCCAAAAAGCCATTATTTGCACCAAGCTGGAGGATGATGATCTGTATTCCAAGTAGCATTACGGAGGTTGAAAAACGTGCGGTAAGAGACAGTGCTGAACAGGCAGGTGCAAAAGAGGTTTACTTGATTCATGAACCGATGGCTGCTGCACTTGGAATAGGTATTGATGTGGAAGAACCTGTGGGAAATATGATCATAGATATTGGAGGAGGAACTACAGGCATTACAGTGATTGCTCTAGCAGGTATTGTTTGCGATCAAAGCATTCGTATCGCTGGAGATGAATTTACTGCAGATATTATGGAGGCATTAAGACGTTACCATAGTTTATTGATAGGTGAGCGTACTGCTGAGCAAATTAAAATTCAGGTAGGTGCTGCATTGAAAGATTTAGATAATCCTCCCGATGACATTCCGGTTAATGGACGTGATTTGGTGACCGGTATTCCCAAACAAGTTTTTGTAAGCTACCAAGAAGTAGCAGAAGCATTGGATAAAAGTATATTTAAAATAGAAGAAGCGATATTGAAGGCCTTGGAAGTTACTCCACCCGAATTGGCTGGAGATATTTACCGTCGTGGTTTGTACCTAACGGGAGGTGGAGCACTTTTGAGAGGGCTTGATAAAAGGATCGCAGCAAAAATCAAATTGCCTGTTCATGTTGCAGATGACCCACTAAAAAGTGTTGTAAGAGGAACAGGTATTGCATTGAAAAACTATGACAAATATCCTTTTGTAATGCGCTAAACTTTCATCAATCACAATACGCCAGTGGGCGAAAAAGACAGTGATCTTTTCTGGTATGAAAATTTTTTTAAATTTACTGAGTGCAAACTTCTCTTCTCAGAGAAAGGTAGGAGGGTTAGTATATGCATAATCTTTTTCTGTTCTTCCGCAGATATTTTAATTTCATTGTTCTACTGTTCTTACAAGGGTTTTCAATTTATTTATTGGTTCATTACAATAGCTATCACAATGCATTGGCTTCTAATTTTATGAATGAGATTACCGGAAAGGTCAATACCCAGTTTAACAAAGTAGATTACTTTTTTAGATTGAGAAATACGAATGAGGCGCTTGTTGAAAATAATGAACGGTTGACAAATCTTTTAAATGAAAATTTTGAAAAACAAGACAGTTCCTCTAAAATTGTCATGGAGGATATTTTAAATGACACAACAGGGCGAAAAAGAAAATGGCAATACTTTTCTGCAAAAGTGGTTTCTAATTCTGTTTCTGCACAGAATAACTTTATTGCATTGCACAGGGGAGCTGCTCAACAAATAAAAAAAGATGATGGAGTGGTAGATATTAACAATGGAGTAGTTGGCATTATAACAGATGTAAGCGAAAATTATGCAGTCGTAATGAGCCTGCTACACAAGGATAGTAAAATAAGTGCAAAACTTAAAAGGAGCGGAGAAGTGGGGCAAGTGATTTGGGACGGAAAAGATCCCAATCGGCTTTCATTAATTGACATTAGAAAAAGTGCTCAAGTAGCCAAGGGTGATACAGTGTTCACTAGCGGCTTCACTACTACATTTCCTTATGGATTGATGATAGGGACCATTGATGAAATTTTGAAGGATAAAGGCACCAATAATTATATTATCTATTTAAAATCAACTACAAATTTTTATAACATTCAATATGTGTATGCAATAGAAAATTTGCAAAGGGAAGAAGTAGATCAGTTGCTAAAGAATGCCAATAATAAAGTTAATAATTAAAATAATTTTACAATACAATTAATGGGTACGCTGTTAAAAAATATGCTTCGTTTTATTCTGCTTATCCTAGTACAAGTATATGTACTAGACAGAATTCATTTGCATTATATGGTTACTCCTTATATTTATTTCCTTTTTATTTTATGGATGCCCTTTGAAGGCAATCGGGCTGCACAAATGTTCATTGCATTTGCCTTAGGCTTTACCTTAGATAGCTTTCATCATCATCCAGGATTTCATTCTGCCGCCTGTGTTTTAATTGCTTATCTGCGTCCATTCATGGTTAATTTATTAATATCTCAACAGGGGGCAGAGAATAATTATCAAGAGCCTTCTGCAAAAAGTATGGGTGGGTTTATTCCTTATTTAGTTTATGCGGGAATGCTTAGTTTGGTGCACCATGGATGGCTCTTTTTTTTAGAGGCCATACAATTTGGAGACTTCTGGTATTTTATTATAAAAACAGTATTCTCTACTGCAGTCAGCTTATTGCTTATCATGATAGTGGAATTGTTGTTTTCTAGGAAACAAGCTTTTAGAACAAACACTGTATGATTTTAATGTATATTAATGTTACAATTTTAAAAATTTCACCATCAAATTTTAATTAAACTCCCTTGCCAGTTTTTAATCAGTCTAGTAAAAATGTAATCAAACTCTCCTTCGCAGGTATGTTTGTAATTATAATTTTTCAACTAGCTAATCTGCAAATTTTTTCTACGAAATATCGAATTATGGCAGATGACCAAGGGAAATTTCGAAAAGTAATCTATCCAGATCGAGGAATTGTTTATGATCGACATCGAAAGGCTATTTTACAAAATATGACTATTTATGATTTGATGATCTTGCCCAATAAATTAAAAGGAATTGATACTGCAGCATTGTGCAGGGTTCTTGATATTGATAAGGACCAGTTTCTAAAAAGAGTTGTAGATGTGATTGTTAAAAATGGCCGAAGCAGACCTTCAGTTTTTGAAGCATTACTTAGTGATGAAAAAATGGCAATGATTAATGAGGCTATGTATAAATTCGTCCCTGGATTTTATATGCAAGAGCGTCCAGTGAGGAGTTATCCTGTAGATGCTGGAGGCAATATCTTAGGATATTTATCTGAAGTGGATAGTAATTTTTTAAGGCAGCATGCTAATGAGGGGTATCAGATTGGTGATTATGCGGGTAAAACGGGTTTGGAGAGAACCTATGAAAAGGTATTGATGGGAAAAAGAGGAATTGAATTTTGGAAAAGAGATAATAAAAACAGGTTGACAGAAAGACTGGATAATGGTAGCCTAGATACGGCAGCCATCGCTGGTAATAATATGCATCTTGCGCTCGATATTGAATTACAGGAATTAGGAGAAAAATTAATGGAGAATAAGCTAGGAGCGATTGTAGCAGTGGATCCAAAAACAGGTGGAGTTCTGGCAATGATTAGTAGTCCTACATTTAAGCCAAAGTTGTTGGCAGGCTCTACCCGAAAAAAGCACATTGCAGAATTACTATTAAATCCTGCACTCCCTCTTTACAATAGAACTGTTAGTGCTATCTATTCACCAGGATCTACTTTTAAAACCTTGCAAGCGCTCATTGCTTTGAACGAAGGAGTTATTGAAACCTCTACAAGATTTTCTTGTTCGGGTGCCTTTTATGGATGCGGAAGCCAAAGGCCAATGCAATGTTTAGACAAGGGTGTCTTTGATTTGCGAAGCGCTATCACTGTTTCCGATAATACTTATTTTGCCAATATAATGCAGCGGGTAATCAACAATCCAAAATATCCAACGGTTGATAGTAGTTTAGCAGCCTGGGTTCAATATATGTACTCTTTTGGATTGGGGCATAAATTAGGTGTGGATGTTGCAGGTGAAGTAGCTGGAAATATACCCACGCCCAATCAATACAATAAAATTTATGGAGCTGGACATTGGAATTTCTGCACTTTTCGATCGGTAAGTATTGGTCAGGGTGAAGTGAATGTAACCCCTCTTCAGGTAGCCAACGAAATGGCTTTCATTGCCAATAAAGGTTGGTATAAAACTCCTCATATGGTAGATTCCATTGAGGGAGGCGACCAGTTTTCGCTTTTAACAAAATTTAATGTACAGCACAACACTTCAAATATTTCTGACAGTGTTTTTGAAATTGTCCATGAAGCCATGCAGGGGGTGGTGGATAGAGGTACTGGATTAGGTGCAAGGGTAGAAGGCATTGATATTTGCGGAAAAACAGGAACCGTTGAAAATTATATTGGAGCAGTAAAACAACCCAATCATGCTTTTTTTTGCGGCTTCGCTCCAAGAGACAATCCTAAAATCGCTATCATGTGTGTGGTTGAAAACAGCGGAAAATTTGGTGGTACTTATGCTGCGCCTATTGTTGGTTTAATGATTGAGAAGTATCTAAAAGACTCTATTACAAACGCTGGAAGATTAGATCAAATTGAAAAATTATCTAGCCTTAATTTACTGCCTGCCAGAATCTATAAAGAAATTAGAAGACAAGATTCTTTGGGGCTTATCAGCGAATCTGCCAATGTAATTAGCAAGCCATCTTTAAAGAAAATGAATGATACCAATGCGTTGGATGAAGGCGATGGAAAAAAGTTGATAGATAAATTTAAAAAGGACAGCGATCTAAATAAAGAGAGAAGGTCCAAAAAAGATAGCTATCCGTTTTCATTTAAAAAGTATATTGAAGCAGTATTGCCAGATGAAAAAAGAAAAAGTGTAGTGAGCGTTACTGTAAAAAATTAATGACCTTTATTGTAGCATCCTAATTTATATTTTTAAAAATGTATCAAAAAAACCCTGCTATTGGAAAAGGATTTGACTGGGTATTGATAGGGTTGTATGCCCTTTTAGTGTTGATCGGGTTGCTTTGTATTTTTTCGGTAGAATACAGAACTACTGACGGCGTGATCGAAAGCTTTTTGGGTTTTAAAAAAAATTATAGTAAGCAGTTTATATTTTTTATTGTTTGTATAGCAGTAGCTATTTTTATTTTATTAACAGACAGTAAACTTTTTACTGCAATGGCGAATATTTCTTATCTCGCCGGTTTCCTTTTAATATTAGCAACTTTTGTATTGGGGAAAGAAATTAAAGGCTCTAAAAGCTGGATACCACTGGGTTTCATGAATTTGCAACCGGTAGAACTTTGTAAAATTTTTGCTTCTTTAGCACTGGCAAAATATTTGTCCATGCCAAATATCGATTTCAAAAAGTCGCAGTCTCAATTGATAGCCGCAGCCATTTCTTTCACTCCTGCTATATTGTCAATCCTGCAAGGTGAAACAGGACTGGCATTGGTGTATTTTTCCTTTCTAATACCTATGTATCGAGAGGGTTTACCTCCAGGTTATTTGATTACAGGATTTGCGATGGCAATTTTATTGATTGTTTCACTTCTATTTTCTCCTGTAACACTACTAATTGCTTTTTTTGTGTTGGCTATATTATTTATTTATGTAAGTCGACGACAAATTAAACGCAATAAAAGTTTGCTTGGACTGGTGGTTGGGGTTTGGCTGTTTTCTTCTGCTTTTGTGGGGGTAGTAGTTCCTTTGGCGTTTAAATATGTATTTAAACCTTATCAGGCAGATAGAATCTTTAGCATGGTAGGGGTGGACAATCCATTTGCAGATAAAAATGTGTCGGGACTTTTAAATCCACAGGATCAAAAAGCAAAACAGAAAAAAGATGATCAGCAAAATTATAATGTTAAGCAATCAAAAATTGCGATTGGTTCTGGAGGTTTTTTTGGAAAAGGATTTTTGAAGGGAACCCAAACGCAGGGAGACTTTGTGCCGGAGCAGCACACTGATTTTATCTTTACTTCAGTTGGTGAAAACTTCGGCTTCTGGGGGAGCGCTCTATTGATGTTGCTATACATGGCACTTATTTTTCGAATAATCAATATTGCTGAAAGGCAGCGTAGTACATTCAGTAGGGTATATGCTTATTGTGTTGCAAGTATTATTTTCTTTCATGTTGCAGTGAATATATGCGTAACGATCGGCTTAGCTCCAGTTATCGGTATTACTTTGCCATTGTTAAGTTATGGAGGTTCTTCCTTATTGACTTTTACCATTTTGATTTTCATTTTGATTCGCTTAGATGCTGACAGGTTAATGATACTGAGATGATTGTGTTGATTAAATGGTGGCTGAAAACTATTTCTATATTTCTTTTAGTAATAATCAATATTAAATAAAAACTCTTTTAAAAATGGAGTATAAATTTTTCCGAAAGGGGGTTCAAAAAATATGAAAATAATTCCACTAAGTGAAGGCGCATTTTCGATTGATAAAACCAAGCAATTCATTGCCTTTGATAAAGCAAAAGATAATATCGAGCAAAGAGCTGTAGGAAGTTTATTGGTAGAAATTCAACCTTTTTGCGTTGTCACTTCAAAAGATATTATAGTAATTGATACTGGCTTAGGGTTTAGAAATGAAAAGGGGGTATTGCAAATTCATCAAAATTTATTGAACAACGGGATCAATCCATTGGATGTTACAAAAGTATTGATGAGTCATTTACACAAGGATCATTCTGGGGGTATTAGTTCAGAGGACAAATTTCAAAAGGGGCAACTATTCAATTTTCCCAATGCTTTGTATTATGTAAATGATGCGGAACTTAAGGATGCTTTACAAAATGAAACCTCTTCGAATTCACTCAATAATTTTCAACTGATGACCCACTCAGAACAAGTAATTACTACCAGAGAAAAGGGGGTGATTGATGATTTTATTTCCTATGAAGTAGTGGGTGGGCATTCTCCTAATCACCAGGTATTTTGGATAGAAGAAGCAGGGCAAAAAATTTTCTTTGGTGGAGATGTAGCGCCCCAGCTTCAGCAGATGAAAAGCCGGTTGGTTGCAAAATATGATTTCGATGGCAAAAAATGTATGGAATTAAGACAACAATGGTGGCAGCAAGGTGAAGTAGAAAATTGGACTTTTTTATTTTATCACGATATTAAGACACCGATTTATTCTAGGTGAGTTACCTACTGCGGTAAGTCAGCCTCTATTGAGTAAGTAACCAGAAGCCATCAATAAATTTAATTCCTTCTATCACGGCCAGGCCTAGAACCCCCTCCCGCACCACGATCAACTCGCTGATTTTGAGGACGCTGATTTTGATTGCGCATAGACTTTATTAGTAAATCCCTAAACCTTCCTTCTGCATTATACATCTTATTCATTCGTTGCTGCCCTAATACATTTGAAAATTGATCTTTGTAACTTTTTCTTAGATTTAGCACCTTCTCATCTCTATCCAAGGCATCATTTCCACGACCAATAGTGTTTTTTAAATCTTTTGCATATTGATTATAAACAGGCCAAAATTTTTGCGCTTCATCTGGAGTAAGATCCAACTCCCTACTTATAAATGCTACCTTTAACGCTTCAATACCCTGTTGTTTTTTTTCAGTATTTACCGCTTCATCCTGTGCTTTTACAAAAGTAGTAATGCTAACCAATACCAGCAATAAGTAAATTTTTTTCATCTTATTTTATTTTTTATTTTTAAGCTGGGAAATAATAAAAACAGATTCTGCTTTTTAATCTTCACCCTTCTAATTAATTATTTATTTACCGTTAATTATTTATTTTTTTGATAAAATTATCTAGTGTTTTTTCATCTAATATATAATCATCCTCATTAGGTAAATTATTTTCGTCAATACTATTTCTTAATGTCGCTACATCTGAGATATCGCCGTTATTTTCTAAGTATTTCGCTATATCAGCCGCAGTAAGCTTTTGTAAGGTCTCTTCAAATTGCTGATCATTCATAGTTTTACCCTTTTCAATAGACTCATCTAATATTGCCAATGAAGTGTTATTCGTATTGAAAGACTGTGTTGGTTGTAAATATCTTAAAGCACCTATAGCAATTACACCAGTAATGATTGCAGCAGCTGCATATTTTAAAAAAGAATTACGTACTTGAAAATTAATTATTCTAGCAGAAGGAGCCTTCGCTTTTTTCAGAATACTATTCGAAAGATTTTCAAAATATCCAGTCGGCACTTCAAAAACATTTACTGTTTGAACACTTTGCAAAACAGGTGACAATTTTTTTAACTCATCATCATAAGAAGTATTTTCAATAGATTTTTTTATATCAATTGTAAGTTGTTCAAAATATCCATTCGGCGCTTCAAAAACTTGATGATGCTGTAAGCTACTTAGTAAGGGAGATAAAGACGCTGTTTCCTCTTTGGCAGTTTGTTCGTTTTTAATTTTATCTAAAATAGTGGATGCTAACTGATCAAAATATCCTTCAGGAATGGTTGAATTTATAATTACTGAATGGTTAGTAATAGGGTTTTGCGCTTTATTTATACAGGCTAATACGGTATAACTCAAACTGTCAAAATATCCTGCAGGAACAGTAAATACATTCACCTTATCCATTGCTGCAATCAGCGGACTGAGTAATTCCAATTCATTTAATAGGTCGTTGTTTGTTTCCATTCCTTTGGTTAGATAGATTTTTGTATTAATGGTTTAATATGTAATCTTCTATTTTTTTTACAGCATGATGATAACTGGCTTTTAATGCTCCTTCACTAGTTTCCAAAACGCGACTCATTTCCTCGTAAGGCATCTCGTCGTAATATCTTAGGTTGAATACAGCCTTTTGTTTTTCTGGTAATTGTTGCATTGCCAATTGCAACTTCCATTCTGCTTTATTAATATCAAAGTTTTTTTCAGCCTTTAGTTGGTAGCTTAAGCCAGTTTCTTCATTGCTGAGTGATACGGTCTTTCTTTTTTTCTGTTGTTCAAGAAAACTAAGACATTCATTGGTAGCAATTCGATACATCCAAGTATACAATTGACTATCCTCTCTAAAATTTTCAAGCCCCTTCCATACCTTGATGAACATATTTTGCAGTATGTCATTGGCATCCTCATGCTCTACGACCATCCTTCTAACATGCCAGTATAATTTTTCCTGGTATTTTTTGATGATAGCAGTAAAGCCTCGCTCTTTAGTGGCGGGGTCATTAAATTGCAATAGCAGTTCTTTGTCTTCTAAAAATTGTTGAGCCATAAGCGTTAAAAATGTATAAAAGTAAAAAACCAATCATTTGACTGGTTTTATGGTGATAAGTTTAATCTCTATTTATATTTTTTTTAAGCATTTTTTCTACCTAATACTTTTTCAACAGCTTCTACAATATTGGGTGCATCCAATCCATATTTGGTCAATAATTGAGCTGGTGTACCACTTTCTCCAAAAGTGTCATTGGTGCCAATAAATTCAATAGGAATGGGTAAATTTTTAGAAGCCAATTGGGCAATGCTATCCCCGAGGCCCCCAATGATATTGTGTTCTTCGCAGGTAACTGCACATTTGGTCTTGCTAATAGAAGCCAAAACAGCTACTGAATCCAATGGTTTAATGGTGTGAACGTTGATAATTTCAACGCTGATACCCTTTTCTTCCAAAATTCTTCCTGCTTCAATAGCTTTCCAAACAAGGTGGCCACAAGCAAAAATACTCACGTCGGTACCTTCTGAAATTACATGTGCTTTTCCTATAACAAAATCACTTTCTTTGGTAAATATCGGCCAAACTGGGCGGCCGAATCTGAGGTAAACTGGTCCGTCCATTTCGGCAATTGCCATCGTAGCGGCCTTGGTTTGGTTATAATCTGCAGGTACAATAACAGTCATTCCTGGCAGCATTTTCATTAATCCGATATCTTCTAAAATTTGGTGGGTAGCGCCATCTTCTCCGAGCGTTAATCCAGCATGACTAGCGCAGATTTTTACATTTTTTCCGCTATAGGCTACGGATTGACGAATTTGATCATAAACCCTGCCCGTTGAAAAGTTGGCAAAAGTAGTTGTAAAGGGTATTTTACCTCCAATGGTTAATCCTGCGGCCACTCCAATCATATTGGCTTCGGCAATACCACATTGAATAAATCTTTCAGGAAATTCCTTTACAAAAGCATTCAATTTCATTGATCCTAATAAATCTGCAGTTAGCGCAACCACATTTTCATTTTTCCTTCCGGCCTCTAAAATGCCATCTCCAAATCCGCTTCGCGTATCTTTATTACCGGTTACCTGAATGTCTTTTAACATAAAAATTATCCTTAGTTGGGGGTTGATTGATTAGGACGCAAGTTATGGCTTGCAGTTAATTTAAACTTATTTTTATTGATTTTTTTATAGGGAATCATTTTTTAATTTCAATTCCCATTTCCAGGCAGAGGACATCATGTCGTTTAATTGGTAGGCGGGTATCCAGCCTAGTTGATCTTTCGCTTTGTTATTATTGGCGAAGATGGCTACTACATCGCCAGCTCTTCTAGGGCCGATGGTATAATTTAATTTTTCTCCGGTTGTCTTTTCAAAGGCATCAATCACTTCTAGCACAGTGTATCCGTCACCGGTACCCAAATTAAAAATCTCAGGATTGACCTTTGCTTTTTTATCAATCAATAAATTAAGCGCTAGGGTATGGGCATGCGCAATGTCGCATACATGGATATAGTCACGTACACAACTACCATCTCTTGTATCATAATCGGTACCCAAAACCTGCATGGTGGGTAGTTTGCCAATGGCCGTCTGGGTGATTGCAGGCACTAAATTAGCGGGCCTTCCCAAAGGAATTTCTCCTATTAATGCAGAAGGGTGCGCACCCACCGGGTTAAAATACCTCAACAATATTGCCTGTAAAGGATGACTTTTTACAGTATCTGTAACAATCACTTCTCCCATCTGCTTGGTAGCTCCATAAGGCGATTCGGCAGGTTTTTGGGGAGTTTGCTCTGTTACAGGAATAACAGCTGGACTACCATAAACAGTACAAGAGGAAGAAAATACAAAATTTGGAACATGGTATTTTACAGCACATTTTAAAATATTGACCAATGAAGCAAGGTTATTTTCAAAGTACATCAGTGGCTTTTCTACCGATTCGCCTACCGCCTTGTAGGCTGCAAAATGGATGATTCCAGCGATGTCACTGTTTTGCTCAAAAATATGTTCTGTGTCTATTAAGTTGCATAGATCTACCGCATAGTTTTTGATTGGTTTACCAATTATCTGTGCGGCTCCTTCCAATATGGAAGCATTGCTTTTGGAATTATTGTCGACAGAAATCACTTCAAATCCATTCTGCACTAGGTCTACGATGGTGTGAACTCCTATATATCCGCATCCTCCGGTTACTAAAATTTTACTCATGTATTTCTTTATTGAAATTTCAGGTTGAATAGTTTTGCTAAAGTACAGTAGACTTTTACAAAGAGCAGTAATGTTTATATTAACTCGGTATTATTGAAAGAATACAGATACTTTAATTATTATCAAATTTTCGTCTATGCGAAAACAGATTATGAATTCTTTTTTAATTCTGGTTAACCTAAACTTTTACAATCTACAATGTAGAATTATTTTTACAAATTTACTGTTTGAATTTGACCAAATTAAAAAACCACTCATATTAGGGGAGTGGTTAATAAAAATTATAATGAAAACTATTATAAAAAAAATAAGTCGGTAATAAAATAAACGATTGCTGCTAGTAAAGCACTAATTGGAATGGTAAGTATCCAAGCCCATAATAAACTAACGGTTACACCCCATCTTACTGCACTGAGTCGTTTAGTAGCGCCTACTCCAATAATTGCTCCAGTGATAGTGTGGGTAGTACTAACAGGGATACCCATTTGTTCAGTCATAAATAAAGTAAGTGCGCCTGATGTTTCGGCAGCTACTCCTTCAAGTGGAGTTACCTTAGTTATTTTGGTACCCATTGTTTTTACAATTTTCCAACCTCCACTCATAGTACCAAGGCCTATGGCAGTATAACAAGCAATTGGCACCCAGGTAAGATCTTTTAAAGCGGCCCCTACATCAGGATATTTAGAACTATTATAGGCTACAAAGGCTGCACCGATGATCCCCATCACTTTTTGAGCATCATTTCCTCCATGTCCTATACTGAAAGCGCCTGAGGATAGAAGCTGTAGTTTTTTAAACATGTTAGCAGTTCGGTAAGCATTGGGGGTCTTTACTTTCTCTGAATAAATATAGACGCAAATAAAAACAAATATCATTCCCAAAATTCCGTAAGCTATGATAGAGTTGTCTGCTTTTTCTAGAGTTTTTGATAGTTTGGCTGAATCTACTTTGCTATCTACTTTTATTTTAATTTCTTCAGCCAATTTAACTGCACCCAATGATTTGTAAGCACCTAGTAAAGGAGTTGCTGCAGTAACTTTCGCAACAGCCTCCGTGTAAGCAACAGTTTTGGAGGCGTCGGTTTTTTGATCTTTTTTAAGTTGATCGATATTGTAATATTTTACCAAATTTTCTTGCAGTTTTATTTGCTCAAAATGGGCAAACAAAAACCAGGTAGCAATACCGGTTAGCACTATTAATCCAATTTTGGCCCAAGTATTACGAATAATTGTAATTACAGTAATGTAGATCGATACTGCCATACCTATGAGAGGGGCAATAAATATAAAAAGGATGATTTGAGTGATTTTTTTGATTTCAATTATACTACTGATACCCGTAAAGCCCTTGGTTAGTAGAGCATGGGTAATGGCCGCTCCTGCAAACCCACCAATTAAAGTGTGAGAAGAGGAGGACGGTATACCGTACCACCAAGTGAGTAGGTTCCAAGTGATGGCAGCAATTAAACCAGATAATATTACGGGAAGGGTGATAAACTCTTGATGAACTGTTTTACCAATGGTGTTGGCTACTGCATGGTCCTGAAAAATAAAATAGGCTACAAAATTGAAAAAAGCTGCCCATACAACAGCTTGATAAGGTGTCAAAACTTTTGTTGATACGATGGTAGCAATGGAGTTGGCGGCGTCGTGAAATCCATTGATGTAGTCAAATATCAAAGCTAAAACAACGATAACTATAAGAAGCGTCATAGGAAAAATTTGGTAACCAGCTAGTTTGGTTAGGCGTATTTAACAATAATAGATTCTATCACATTGGCTGCATCCTCACATTTGTCGGTAACGATTTCCAATACTTGATAAATCTCCCTTTTTTTAATTACTTCCTTGGCATCTGGTTCTGTTGCAAATAGTCTTTCGATGCTCATATCAAATATGTCATCCGCCTGATTTTCTATACTATTGATGGACACCAATGCATCGGTAATTTGCCGCATATTTTTCATATTGCGTAATTCTGTAACTGCTTTTTGAACTTGAACACAGCCAACAGCAATTAGTTCAGCCATTTTTTGGATACCCATATCGTTGGGGTTAACCCGATAAAAATGTATCTTTTTAGCAGATGAATAGATATAATCTGCGATGTCATCTAGCGCAGAGGCAAGGTAATGGATGTCTTCTCTGTCAAAAGGGGTGATGAAATTTTTGCCAAGTTCTGTAAAAATATTGTGTGTT
>CAMBTV010000008.1 GCA_945870835.1 Chitinophaga pinensis | reverse complement strand
GCCATGGATAGAGACAAGCGATGGGAAAGAGTAAAACTTGCTTATGATGCAATGGTTGTTGGTATTGGGACTAAAACCGATGACATTCTAGGAGAAGTTAAAAAATCATATGATCAAGATATTACCGATGAATTTATAAAACCAATTATCAATAGCCAGGTAACTAATGCAAATATTGAAAATGGAGATGTAGTAATTAGTTTCAATTTTAGAACGGATAGGTGTAGAGAAATTACAGAAGTGCTCACCCAAAAAGATTTTCCTGAATTTGGTATGCATCAATTAGAGCTTCATTATACCACCATGACACAATATGATCATAGTTTTAAAAATGTTAAAGTTATTTTTGAAAAAGATGATTTAAAAAACACAATAGGTGAAATTCTTGAAAAGAATGGCAAAACTCAAATCCGAATTGCTGAAACAGAGAAGTACCCTCATGTAACTTTCTTTTTCAGCGGAGGAAGAGAGGCTCCATTTGTAGGAGAAAAAAGATTAATGGCCCCTTCTCCTAAAGTAGCGACTTATGATTTAAAGCCAGAAATGAGTGCAATTGAACTCACTGATTCTATTCTTCCAGAAATTAATAATAAAACAGCCGACTTCATATGCTTAAATTTTGCGAATGCCGATATGGTAGGTCATACTGGAGTATGGACTGCTATTGTTAAAGCAGTTGAAACAGTAGATTCCTGTGTAGAAAAAGTAGTCAATGCAGCTTTAGAAAATGACTACGCTATATTTTTAACCGCTGATCATGGAAATGCAGATTATGCGTTGAACGAAGATGGAACACCCAATACCGCTCATTCTCTAAACCTTGTGCCTCTTTTTATAATTGACAAAAACTGGAAGGGTACCGTTAAAAGTGGAAAATTGGGAGACATAGCCCCTTCTATCCTTACTATGATGGACTTGCCTATCCCGGCTGAAATGACTGGAGATATTTTGATTACGTCTTAAATAAAAAATTAAATCAAGCATTATGAAAAAAATAATTAAGCCAATCGCCTTGTTACTATTAGCTGCCTTGATTATCATTCAATTTTTTAAACCAGAAAAGAATTTGAGTTCCATCGAAGGCCCTGGAGTGAACGATATCAGTAAATTATACCCGGTACCTCAAGAGGTAGCCGCTATATTGAAAACTAGTTGCTACGATTGTCATAGCAATAACACCAATTATCCTTGGTATTCAAATTTTCAGCCAGTAGCTTGGTGGTTAGCAGATCATATAAAAGAAGGTAAAAAGGAACTCAACTTTTCTGAATTTGCATCCTACCGAATATCAAAGCAGTATAGAAAATTAGAAGAAATTAATTCGGAAGTAGAAGAAGGAGAAATGCCTCATGAATCCTATACTTTGATTCACGGTGATGCCAAATTAAGTCCATCACAAAAAGAAAATTTAATCAACTGGGCTTCAGCAATTAGAGATTCAATTAAAGCCCATTATCCAGCAGATAGTTTACAAAGACCAAAGAAAAAATAAAATAATTATTTCTTTGAAGCATGTTAAACAAAAAAAATATATTAGCTTTTTCAATGCTTCTATTAGTAGTAGCCCCATTAATATTTTTTATGGGGTTCCTAGTCAAAAGAGAAATTATCTACCACGAAATGATGGAAAAGCTTGAAAGCGCCTCACTTCATTCTATTACCGTTCGTGTTGCAGATGTAAACTGGAAGAAAAAAAATAAGGAGGTAGTGATTGATGGGAAATTATTTGATGTTAAATACGCTGAAATTATTGACAATAAAATAAAATTAACTGGATTGTTTGATGAGGAAGAAAATAAGTTAGAAAAAGATTTTGCTAATACTTTTAATTCAAATAAAAATCAACAGACCCCTTTCAGCCAGTTAAAACTAAAATTTATTTTTAATTTTTATTTCATTGAAGACCATTTATCCAATTCAGTTTCAGTCTACCAATCAAAAAATTCTTACTCTACATTTAATGAAGTTGCTGTAACAAAAAGTTCTACAGTTGTTTCACCCCCACCCAATCTTTAGCAGTATTAGTTTTACAAAAAAAATTGATTGTATACTATTTCCATTGACTACACTAAATGGTATAAGCGTACGAGTCATTTAATAATTTCAACCAAGGAACTATTCTCAGGAATTAACAAATATTTTTTGTTATAAAGCAATTAATATTTGAAGGATATTTCTGTACCATAGCAAGCCCATGGACCACATTAAAAAAAATGAAAAAAATATATTTACTATTTTGCTTATTTTCTGTATTTCAATCACTTGGCGCACAGAAAAATAACCAGCAATTCATAGATACCATTAGCAAAAGAATTGATTTGGATGAGGTGGTAGTATCTTCTAGTGGGTTTGCGGAGAGAAAAAAAAATATTGCACAGAAAATAGAGGTGATTTCTGCTAAAAATATTGTCCAATCCAACTCACAAAACACAGGTGATCTGTTAATGAACACAGGGAAAATATTTGTCCAAAAAAGCCAGCAAGGTGGCAGTAGTCCTATAATAAGAGGCTTTGAAGCAAGCAGGATTTTAATTGTAATAGATGGAGTAAGATTAAACAATGCTATTTTTCGTTCGGGGCATTTGCAAAATATTATAACCAACGATCAAAATTCACTTCAAAAGGTAGAAGTAATGTATGGCCCATCCTCCACCATCTATGGAAGTGATGCATTAGGAGGCACTATTCATTTAATCACAAAATCACCCATACTTTCTAGCAGCAATAAGACCTTCTCAACTGGTACCGCTTTTACTAGGTTCAATAGCGTGAATCAGGAGAAAACCATCCATGCAGATGCTAGTATTGGTGGTAAGAAATTAGCTTGGTTTCAGAGCTATAATTTCAGCGACTTTGGTGATATGAAAATGGGACAAAACTATCCGAATAAGTACCCCGACTTTGGAAAAAGAAGCCAATATATCGGTCAAGTGAATGGCATCGATTCTGTTATGAAAAATACAGACGATAGGTTACAAAAATTTTCTGGATACAAACAATGGGATATTATTGAGAAATTTCTATTTAAACAAAACGAACATATTTCACACACACTAAACCTTCAATTATCAAACACTAACAATGTGCCGCGTTACGACCGTTTACAAGATGTGAGAAATTTCGGAGGTTCGATTGGAACCACATTACGATATGCAGAATGGTCTTACGGTCCTCAAAAAAGAGAAATGGCTGCATACCAACTTAATATTTCACAAATTAGTTCTTGGGATGAGTTGAAAGTAAATGTCAACTTCCAATCCATAGATGAAAGTAGACAAACGAGAGAATACAGGCGTTTAGATAGATTGGAGAGTCAGGTTGAAAAAGTCAATGTCTTTGGAACAACGATCAGTGGAAGAAAAAAAATAGGAAACAATGAATGGGTTTTTGGTGGCGATATTCAACTGAATGATGTAAAATCTAAAGCCAGTATAACAAATTTAATTACAGGAGCTATCAGTAAACTCAATACTCGTTATCCTGATGGAAAAAACAGGATGAATAATTTCGGAGTCTATGCTCAACATACTTACAAATTCAAAAATCAAAAACTGGTGTTAAATGACGGTCTTCGTGTACAGTCGATCAAGCTTCAAAGTAATATAATTGACAATTCCTTTTTTCATTTGCCCGACACAGCTGTAAAGCAAACTAATATTGCAATTACAGGTAATGCAGGAATTGTTTTTGCACCTAAAAAAAGCACACTGCTTAGTGTTACCCTTTCATCTGCTTTTAGAGCTCCTAACATCGATGACTTATCAAAAATATTTGAATCAAGCACCTCTGCAAGGCAAGTTATTATTCCCAATGCAAACTTAAAACCTGAATACTCTTACAATATAGATTTAACTATTCGTCAAATGCTTTCTAAAAAAGTCAGCTTTGAGTTAACAGGTTTTTATACCTTATTTAGTCAGGCAATTATTAAAGCGCCGTTTAAACTAGCTGGCCAGGATTCAATTACTTTTAATGGAGTAAAAAGCCAAGTATTGGCTAGTCAGAATGTAAACCGAGCAAATTTATTCGGATTTTCACTTAATGCAACAGCTGAAATATTTTCTGGTTTTACTTTTAATAGTTCCCTAAGTGCTACAAAAGGATTTTATAGAACAGATAATTCAACCAGTTCTAGCGTGTATGAAAAGCAGTCAAATGGAACTTATACTCTGGTAAATAGAAATGTTTCTTCAAAACCGCTCGACCATATTCCACCAATGATGGGAAAGACCAGCTTCAACTATCAGCACCAAAAAGTTAGTACGGAAGTCTATTTTCTATATAATGGTTGGAAACATTTGAATCAATACAATGCCGATGGGGAAGATAACGCTCAATATGCCACGGCGGACGGAATGCCTTCATGGCTCACAGTCAACTGGAAAACAGCTGTAAATTGCAATAAAAACTTATTAATACAGGTAGGAATTGAGAATATTTTTGATAGAAACTATAGATATTTCGCATCTGGATTTTCTGCTGGAGGCAGAAATATTATTGTGGCGTTGAGACTAAATTGGTAAAAAATAGCCAGAATCTATTTAAAAAACGGTCAAATGCTAAAATTTGGCCGTTTTTTATGATGCAGCAATTTCGTGAGAAATTTTGCCTATATTTAAGGTGTAAAAAACACAATTATGACGGAAGAGCTTATTTTGGCTGGATGTCTCACTAATAATGCCGCTGCACAGGAGGCGCTCTACGCTCGTTTTAGCCCTCGGATGTTGGGGGTGTGCTACCGTTTTGCAAAGAATAGAGAAGATGCGGAGGATATGTTGCAAGAGAGCTTTATTAAAATATTCTCACAAATACATCAATTTAGAAATGAAGGTGTATTAGAAGGTTGGATTAGAAGAATTGTTGTTCACACCTGTATCAATGTACTTAAAAAGAATAAAAAATTTTCTGACAGCATCGATATAACTTATGCTAGTGGAATTGGAACAAAAGAAGAAACTATCCCATCCATAATGCAGGCAAAAGAGGTGGTAGAATGTATCAGATTATTGCCCATTGGTTATAGAACGGTTCTAAATCTTTATGCAATTGAAGGCTATTCTCACAGAGAAATTGGAGAAATGCTGGATATCGAAGAAAGTACTAGCCGCTCTCAATATACCAGAGCAAAGTCAATGTTGGAAGGTGTGTTAGTTAAAAAGAAAATTATAAATGAGCCTACCACTAAAAAAACTTTCTTTGGCTCATCAAAAATTGCTAAATAAAGTTATACCAAACAAACTATAGAATTATAAGAACGCTTTTACCAAATGGATAGAAAATTTCATACTAACGATTTTGAACGATTATTAAAAGAGATGTCAGACGAGTTCAAAATGTACCCTTCCAAAAGAATATGGAATAGTATCTATAATAATATACATCCTCAACGAAATTGGCCTTCAGTTGGAATGTCGATTTCCTTAATTTTTACTTTGATAATTGTAGGCCATCTAAATACTTCAAAACCTACTTTAGATTCCCGCTTGGCTAGCATTCAGCCAGTGTATTCTAATTCGAATTCAATATTGTTTAACCCAATAGTGTTTTCATCAAAATTTATAGATAAATCAATAGCAGATAACCAAACTACTACTTTAAATGGAAATGAAATAGGCTCCAACCAGCTCATTAATTCGAACAAGCTAAATAGTAACCTAACAATTACACGTCAACTAAATATATCCTCCAACAAACAACTTTCAAACAAAGTGATTGGAAGCAATATTTTAGATAATCATCAAGAAATTGCTCAGATACAATCATCCTCTAGCAAAGAGCATTCTTATTTAAATAAAGAGGTTCAATCTTTAAGCAACCTAACTAAAAATTCAATTGAATTAATTGCAGAAAAAACTTCAACTGAAACAGGATTAGGACAAATATCTTACATTACTCCTTCTGAAAAATCCAACTTCGAAGATTTAATGAATACGACTTCTAAAAATGAAATTGTCCGTAGGTATGCAAAAAATGATATTTCAGAAGATTTACAGAATGAAATAAATAGTTTAAAACAAAAGGGACTCTCACAAAACAACCAAAAATTGATTTCCGCAAAAGATAAAGAATGGATTGAAAACTATGCTTTGCATAACAGGAAGGCAACAAAAAAATGGGCGGGTAAACTTACCACTTTGGCTTATGTAACCCCTTCAGTTGTTTACCGATCACTTTCTTACAACCCTAATTATTTTGTTAATACATCTAGCAATTCACCGGCTTCACTCAGATCTGCCAATCAAGCATTGAGTAAAGAGGTAAATCAAACACCTGCCATGGGTTTAGAAATAGGAACTGGATTACAATATTCAATTTTAAAAAACCTAAGCATCAAAGCTGGACTTCAATTAAATTTCTCACGCTATTCAACCAAAGCTTTTGAGAATTCGCATCCCTTTTCTACGGCTATTACCCTACATGATTTCAAATCGAATACCAACTACGAAATATACGAATCAACACCCTATTCCAATCAAGCAGGACTTGAAGCAATTAAACTTCACAACGAAAGTTTTCAATTTTCATTGCCCATTGGTGCTGATTTAAAATTAGCTGGTAATGAAAATGTACAATGGAATGTCGGAGCCAGCATTCAACCTACCTTTGTTATAGGAGGAAAAAATTATTTGATTTCTTCAGATAAGCGAAATTTTGTTAAAGAACCTTCTTTGTTAAACAGATGGAATATTAATGCTGGATTTGAGACATTCATTACCTTTAAATCGAATGGACTTACTTGGCAAATTGGACCTCAATTTCGGAAACAACTATTTTCTACCAACAGTAAGAAATATGTAATTGAAGAAAGACTGCTTAACTATGGATTTAAGGTGGGTGTTTCTAAACTTATCAAATAATTATTCTTAATTAAAATCATTATTTGATAGAATGACCCCCTAGATTAACTCTCACTTCGGCCCCTTGTTTCCATTTGCTTTCTCTGTATTTTTGTGGTACTAATAAACAAAAGGAAATAATTTTCTATCCCCATTAAAAGAAAAGATATTTTTCCTGGCCAACAAAAATTAAATGCACATGAGTAAATATGGTATCCTAGCAATTTGTCTTTTAATTTTAAATGGATGTTCAAATAACTCCAATAAAATGAATGCAATTGAAAAAAAAGTGACAGCCGATTCTTTTTTTCCAGTTACTTCCTACATAAAGGGACAAATCATTGTACTAGACTCCTTACCGGTGACTCCATTACAAATAACTACCATCAAGGGTAAATCAGATTCTGTTTGGATACCAAAAAATGAGCTAAAAAAAATACTTTCCACCTTTTTATCGCCTACAATTAATGAAACGAATTTTGTGGATTTTTTCAAAGAAACAAAATTCAATGACCAAACACTTAACGCCATCACATTTACTTATGAGCCGTCCAAGATACTACCCGATAGCATTTCTCTTCGACATTGGGATGTATACGTTAACCCAGAAACAGGAGTAGTAAAAAAAGTATACATTGTAAAAAAAATCAAAGAAGATAATAAAAAATTTACTCAACAACTAACTTGGCAAACCAATGAAATGGCAAAAATTACTATCATACTGAATAAAGAAGATGGACAGCAAGAACTTTTAAAAGAGGTAGTATTTACTTGGAAATTTTAATATAGGTAATAAAAAAATAGCCCCTAAAAATAGCTGCAAGTAATTAATAATTGAAAGAATATATCAAAACAAAAAAATGCTTCACAATAGGATTCAATAAAGACTACTAAAATAACATTCATATTTAAGAATAAGTAGGTAAGTAATGACGCAAGAGGAATTCACAACTATCTCAAATACTATTCCAATAGAGCCCGGCATTTATAAATATTATGATGCGGCAGGTGATTTATTGTATGTAGGAAAAGCAAAAAATTTACGTAAGCGAGTAAGTTCCTATTTTTCAAATACCTACACCAATTATAAAACACATGAGCTGGTAATTAGAATTTCAAAGATAGAATTTACCATTGTTAACAGCGAACAAGATGCATTTTTATTAGAAAATTCACTCATCAAAAACTTTCAACCTCTTTTCAATATCAATCTAAAAGATGATAAAACCTACCCATATATCGTTATAAAAAAAGAAGCATTTCCAAGAGTATTTTTTACAAGAAAAAAAATCAACGACGGCTCTCAGTATCTTGGCCCATTTACTTCCGTTGGAAAAGTGAGTGAGCTACTAGAATTTATAAAACAAAATATTCCACTTCGCACATGTAAACTGGCTTTAACCCCTACCAATATTGAAAAAAAGAAATTTAAAGTTTGTTTGGAATACCATTTAGGAAACTGTAAAGGCCCCTGCGAAGGAATTCAAACTTTGGAGGATTATAACGAAGGTGTTGACTCCATTAAAAATTTATTGAAAGGAAATCTCACTCCAGTGATCCAACATTTCAAATTAGCTATGTCCAATCACATTCAGGAACTTGAATTTGAAAAGGCTGAGATAATCAAAAAAAAATTAGATCATCTTCAAAATTATAAAGCAAAGTCTACCATCGTAAATGAGCGCATCGGCACTGTTGATGTATTCAGTATTTTAGAAGAAGGTGATATTGCTTATGTAAACTATTTAGCTGTTAACAATGGTAGTATTGTACTAACCAAGACGATTACACTAAAAAAGAAATTAGATGAACCCGCAGCTGAAGTATTAAGTTTTGCAATAGCACAGCTAAGAGAAACTTTTAATAGCGAAGCGAAAGAAATTATTCTGCCATTTTCTATAGAATATCCAGAAAATGACATTACACAATCTATTCCACAAGCAGGAGATAAGAAAAAACTATTGGAACTTTCTGAAAAAAATGTAAACTATTTTAAAGAGGAACTAAAAAAGAATAAGATGCTTTTATTGGAAGATAAAACATCTGAACAGATCATGCAGGTATTAAAACAATTACAAAATGATCTTCAACTCTCCTCCATTCCAACACATATTGAATGTTTTGATAATTCTAATTTCCAGGGGAGCTTCCCAGTATCTGCAATGGTATGTTTTAAAAATGGTTTACCCAGCAAAAATGAATACCGACGATTTAATGTGAAAACTGTAATTGGAATTAATGATTTTGCTACTATGTCTGAAGTGGTTTTTAGACGATACAAAAGGCTGGAAGAAGAGCAAGAAGCTTTTCCCCAGTTAGTAATTATTGATGGCGGAAAGGGCCAATTAAGTGCGGCTATGGATAGTATCAAAAAACTAAAGTTGGAGGGAAAAACAACCTTGGTTGGATTAGCAAAGAATGAAGAAGAAATATTCTTTTATGGAGATCAGCAATCAATCAAACTACCCTGGGGAAGTGAAAGTCTTAAATTAATTCGAAGAATAAGGGATGAAGTTCATCGCTATGGAATTACCTATCACCGTAATCTACGCAGTAAAGGTTCACTTACCAATGAACTAGATCAGATTGAAGGCGTGGGTAAGGCAACCATTGAATTACTTTTAAAGAAATTTAAATCCGTAAAAAAAATTAAGGCAGCCAGTACCGAAGAAATTACAGTGGTTGTTGGGATTTCTAAAGCAAGTTTAATAAAGAAATTTGTTGAACAGCAGCTTAACAAATAAGTGATTTCACCAAAAATAACAGAAATAAAGGGGGTATAAAAAAAAGAGGGGCCTGGATAAAAATCCAACCCCGTTTAAAATCCAATATCCTATGAAAAACTTTGTTGAAGATATTTACTATATTTCATACATTATATACCACAAAGTGTTAATTTTTTTAAAAGAAATTTTTTATTTGCAATATTTTAACAAAACGGTACTAAAAAGCCATTCATTTCTGAATGGCAATACAATCAAATAAGTTTTTTTTATACTATAAAGAAATATCCTCAATTTGAAACTTTAATAACCCTGCAGGCACTATCACTTCAGTAACATCCCCTATTACTTTTCCAAGTAACCCTTTCCCAATTGGCGAGGTAACAGATATTTTCCCCAACTTCAAATCTGCTTCTTTTTCTGAAACGATCTGGTAGGTAGACTTTTTTTTGTTACCCATATTGGTTACCGTTACTTTGGTTAAAATAGACACTTTTGACGTATCAATATTGGTTTCATCTAAAATTCTCGCCGTAGCAATTACCCCTTCTAAGTATTTAATTTTGGCCTCAAGCATTCCTTGCGCTTCTTTAGCGGCATCATATTCAGCATTCTCCTTTAAATCTCCCTTTTCCCTAGCTTCTGCTATCGCCCTGCTTGCTGCTGGACGTTCTACACTTTTCATTTGATGTAACTCCACCCTCATTTGCTCAAATGTTTCTTTTTTTACATAATTCGTATCACTCATAACACTTATTTTTTGCGGTAAAGAGAAAAAAAATACAACGCCTTAGGAATTTGCCTAAGGCGTTGTACATATTACAAATATAATCAAAAAATTAAATACCCAACTTTTGAAGGATAACTTGACTCATTTTAAAGAATGCCTCGTGGCTGTAGCCTGCAATGTGTGGGGTAACAATCACATTTGGCTGAGAAATTAAAAAATCGAGTTGCTTACGTTGTAGACCATTCAATTTATCAAGGTTTTCATTCTCCAATACATCCAAAGCTGCGCCTGAGATAGTTCCCTTCTGCAAGGCATTAATCAAAGCAGTTGTATCAGTAACAGCCCCTCTACAAACGCTCAGAAATAGAGGTCTCTTTTTCAAAGAATTAAAAAATTCTTCGTTGGCCATATATTTTGTTTCAGCCGTTAAAGGAACATGAAAACTAATGACATCTGCGCAACGAGCAACCTGATCAAAATTTGCTTCTTTAACGTAATGATTTGAAAAATCAAATTTATATTTATCACAAGCCAACACAGTAACCTCAAAGCCTGCAAGTAATTTTGCGAATGCACTTCCGGTATTCCCATAACCAATAATACCCACCGTTTTTCCTGTCAACTCCATTCCACGATTGGCGTCCCTTATCCATTTTCCCTGTTTGACTTCATCAAAACTTGAACTGATGTGATTTAATAAATTAAGTGTCATTGCAAGGGTATGTTCACCTACTGCATTGCGATTGCCTTCAGGGCTGCTTTCACACTGGATACCTTTGGACTCTGCATAATCAACATCAATTAATTCCATTCCACTTCCCAAACGACCAATCCATTTTAAAAGAATTGCCTTTTCAATTAACTGCTGATCAACATTTAAACGGGTAGTAACAATCAGTCCATGAGCAGTATTTATACAATTCATTAACTCCACATAAGTAATCTGAGGATGGTACATTACTTCAAACCCTTTTTCTTGCAAAGTAGTTATCAATACATTGTGTACCTCAGCTGTTATTATTACCAATGGTTTTTTTTCACTCATAAATAAAATTCAGTTACTTAATTATCTCCAAGAAGTAATTATCCGCTGTCAAAATTTACTTCAAAATATTTAAATCGTAGTTATTAAACTACTGCTATCATACTTATTTCCACATTTGCATTTCTAGGTAATCCCCTTACTGCAACTGTTTCTCTAGCTGGAAAATCACCTTCAAAATATTTTGCATAAATGGTATTTACCTCACTAAAAAATTCCATGTCACTCAAAAAAATAGTTGTTTTCACTACATTTCCAAAATCTAAATTAGCCGCTGTTAAAATTGATTTCAAGTTTTGCATTACCTGATGTGTCTCCTCTATAATATCAGCATTGGCAAGTTCATTAGTGCCCGGTTTTAATGCCACCTGTCCAGATACAAACAATAAACTATCTGTTTTCACAGCTTGATTATAAGGGCCAATCGGTTCGGGGGCATGAATGGTTTGAATGATTTGTTTACTCATATCACAGTTTTCTTTGATGAAGGGCAAAGATATCTTTTATCAACAACCTTTTTTTGCAAAATAATCATCCAAGGACACCATTGCCCCAAATAAATAATCTTGGCTAAAATATAAACCAATGAGTATTTTTGCTGCAATCTAATTTTAATAAGAAGCGATACCAACGATCAGCGTTCATATTGTTTACTGATAAATTTGGTAGTATTTTTTCAATAAAGTAGCAATTATATGAGTCTAATTTTAAATATAGATACTGCCACAGATATTGCCCATATCAGCCTCTCAAAATCCGGAGTGATATTGGATTCAGTCATCAATTCAGATCAGAAAGAACACGGGAGTTTTTTACAACCTGCCATTGAGAAGCTATTAAAAATCAATTCTATTGCAATAAAATCAGTTGATGCGATTGCCATTTCTACAGGACCAGGCTCCTACACAGGGTTAAGAGTTGGTATGGCTAGTGCCAAAGGAATTTGTTTTGCATTGCAAAAACCAATAATCTCTATCAATAGCTTAGAAATAATCGCTTGCGCTGCAATTTTGGAAAATAGCGATAATTATGACATCAGCAATTTACTCATTTGCCCAATGATAGATGCAAGACGTATGGAGGTTTTTACTGCGCTATATTCCCAAAACCTAGAAATAATACTTGAACCCCAGGCTATGATAATTGATTCCAATTCTTTCGAAAATCATTTTTTGATGAATAAAATTTTATTTGTTGGAAATGGAGCAAAAAAATGGGAGCCCATTTGCAAAAATGAAAATGCCCTTTTTACCGATAATCCCAATAACCTATTGGCAATGAATAGATTATCATTTAAAAAATATGGAAATAAAGATTTTTCAAATTTAGCTTACAGTGAACCCAGCTACCTGAAAGAATTTTTTGACACCTCAAAACAGCCATAATTGACCCATTCGGAGAATAATAGTGAGCAAATCGAATAAATATTTTTTTTTCGTATATAAAATAGTTAGTATCTTTGAAGCCACAAAATCTAATATGTATGACAAATGAAACAGCTTTAAAGAAACAAGATGTGATTTTACCTGTAGTCACGAAGGTAGGGGGTATCAAAATTGATTACTACAATGTGAAAAAAGCAGCTCTCATTTTAAGAGCGCTTAATCACAAGTTGCGTCAACAATTGATAAAACTTATCGAAGATGAAAAGAAAATTACAGTTACTGAAATTTATGTTCGTCTAAAACTAGAACAATCTGTTGCCTCTCAACACTTAGCTATTTTAAGAAAAGCTGGAATTGTAAACACACAGCGGGATGGTAAGTTTATTTTTTACATCATAAATCACAAAAGAATTGATGAAATAAGTGAAATAGTAAACCAATTGGTAGCTTAATATTTAAAATAAATTATTTAAAGCGGATGTTATCACAACATCCGCTTTTTGTTTTTTAACTTTGTATCCTCAATTATAAAAGTACATGTTCGTTCAACAATTATATACGGGCTGCCTAAGTGAAGCGGCTTATTACATAGAAAGTGAAGGGGAGGCAGCAATCGTTGATCCTTTGAGAGATATAGAGACCTATATCAAATTAGCAAAAGAAAGAAATTCTGTTATCAAATATATTTTTGAAACCCATTTTCATGCTGATTTTGTAAGTGGACATCTTGATCTCAGCATAAAAACAAGTGCCCCAATTATTTTTGGTCCTGATACCGTAACTAATTTTCCTGCTCACATCGCCAAAGATGGGGAGCATTTTAAATTGGGTAAAATTACCCTTGAGCTGCTTCATACCCCAGGGCACACAATTGAAAGCAGCTGTTATTTATTGAAAGATGAAAACAATCAACCCCATTCTATATTTACTGGTGATACGCTATTTGTAGGAGATGTAGGTAGGCCCGATTTAAGCAGTGGTAATTTGAGCAAAGAGGCTCTTGCAGGAATTATGTATGAAACCTTGCAAAATAAAATTCTTCCATTATCTGATGAAATCCTTGTATATCCTGCTCATGGTGCCGGCAGTAGCTGTGGAAAAAATATGGGGCCAAATAATTTTAGCACCATTGGTGAAGAAAAAAAGACCAACTATGCATTGCAACCTCAATCAAAGGAGACATTCATTAAAGTACTTACAGAAGGATTGGCTTCTCCCCCAGCATATTTTTCAATCAACGCCCAAATTAATAAAGACGGATACGAAAGTCTAGATTCAATCAAATTAAAAGCGCTTACTAAACTTAGTGTAGCAGCATTTAAAAGCAAACTAAAATCAGACTATATTATTTTGGATACCCGACCTGCAGATGTTTTTACTCTAGGATTTGTACCTGGAAGTATTAATATTGGATTAGAAGGTAGATTTGCAGAATGGGCAGGAAGTATTTTGTCTTTCTCTCAACCTATATTATTAATCACTGAGCCAGGCAAAGAAGAAGAGACTATTATCCGTTTGGCAAGAGTAGGGTTTTCAAAAATGGAAGGTTACTTAAAGGGAGGTTTTGAAGCATGGGATAAAGCGGGAGAGAAAATTGATTTAATCATTGACGTAGAATCAGATGAACTAGCAATGGATATTCCGCACGATCCAAATCTACAAGTGATTGATGTAAGAAAGTCGTCTGAATTTACCGAAGGCCATGTAAAAAATGCCATCAATCTGCCATTGAATGAAATGACAGACCTCGCTTTGATAGCCAACTTTGAAGAAAATCAAAATCTATATGTTCATTGTGGTGGTGGCTACAGAAGTGTAATTGCATGCTCTATATTCAAAAGCCATGGAATACATAATATCAGAAATGTAATAGGAGGTTTTGAAAAAATAAAGCAAGAATCAACTATTAAAATCGTAAAAGATCCAGCTGTACTTAACTAAACAATATAGCTTTTTACAATACTATATTTTGTGTCATCTCACTTCGACTTGGATAATCCGTATTGAAATGTAAGCCTCTGCTTTCTTGTCGAAAGTCTGCACACTTCACAATTAAATAGGCAACAGTAATCATATTTCGAAGCTCACACAACTGAGGAGAAACGGACGTTTTTTCATACAATGCTTCAGTCTCTTCATAGAGAAGGTCAATTCTTTTCATAGCACGAAATAAACGCTCATTATTTCTTACAATTCCCACATAATCACTCATCAATAATTTTAGTTCCTTTACGCTTTGTGTAATAAGGATCATCTCTTTAGGCACATTGGTTCCTTCAGATTTCCAGTTAGGAATTTCTGCTGAGCCAACTTTCAAATATTTACTAAAAGAAGAAGTTGATTGTTTTGATTCATTAATAGCAATTACACTGTGCTGATAAGCTCTATGAGCAAATACCATTGCCTCTAATAATGAATTGCTTGCCAACCTATTTGCTCCATGCAAACCAGTCGAAGCACATTCGCCTGCTGCATACAAATTTTTAATTGAAGTTCTACCCCATTCATCCGTTTTTATTCCCCCGCAACTATAATGTGCAGCTGGAGCCACCGGTATCATTTGTTGCTGAATATCTATTCCAATACTCAGACATTTTTCATAAATATTTGGGAAGTGTTCGATAAATTTTTCTTTGCTGAAATGCCTGCAATCAAGATAAACATGCTCAGTTCCATTAACCTTCATTTCGTTGTCAATAGCTCTTGCTACTATATCTCTAGGTGCCAAATCCTTTCGCTCATCATAACGCTCCATAAATGCTTCTCCATCTTGATTGCGCAAAATACCTCCATCTCCTCTCACTGCTTCAGTAATTAAAAAACTATGTCCCCTTACACCAGGTTCGTACAATGCAGTTGGATGAAATTGAATAAATTCCATGTTTTCAATTCTACCCTTTGCCCGATAAACCATCGCTACACCATCACCCGTGGCAATTGCTGGATTAGTAGTTGTTCGATATACTTGACCATTACCTCCAGTGGCTAATAAGGTAAGATTAGATGAAATTTTTTCTATTTTCTGACTATTCAAATTCAAAACATAAACACCATAACATTCAATATCAGGCGTTGACTTGGTAACTAGAAATCCGACATGATGTTGAGTAATTATATCCAACACAAAACAATGACTTAGGATCCTAATATTTGGGAGTCTATTAATGGTTTCTAATAAAGCCCTCTCCATTTCTTTTCCTGTTACATCCTTGTGATGCAGAATTCTAAATTCACTGTGCCCACCTTCTCGTCCCAAGGAAAATTCTCCATCCCTATCCTTATCAAACTGCGCGCCCCATTCAATAATTTCCTGTATTCTTTCAACCCCCTCCTTAACTACAATTTCTACCACCTCTCTATTACATAAACCATCGCCAGCAATTAAAGTATCTTCAATATGCTTATTAAAACTATCCTTATCAAAATCCATTACAGCTGCAATTCCGCCCTGAGCATACTTTGTATTGGTTTCATCACTTTGGGTTTTGGTGATAACGGTTATAGTCTTATCAGGATAAGCATTGGCAACTTTTAAAGCATACGTTAAGCCCGCAATGCCACTACCGATAACTAGAAAATCTGTTTGCATATTTTATATTGACTTAACTATTATAATACCTTTATAGACAATGTTGCAGAAATTATTTTAAATTAACAGGAGCTTCTACCCATGCATTACTTTCCTTCAATAAATTAATTAATTCATCAACTGCAATAGAACTATCTACATTTCTTTTTACAACTTCTTTGCCTCTATACAAAGTGATTTTTCCAACACCACTTCCTACATAACCAAAGTCTGCGTCCGCCATCTCGCCCGGACCATTCACTATACAACCCATAATGGCAATTTTAATCCCTTTCAAATGGTTGGTAACACTTCTGATTTTTGCAGTGGTCTCCTGTAATTCAAAAAGTGTTCTACCACAACTAGGGCAACTAATATATTCAGTTTTTGAAATCCTTGTTCTAGTGGCCTGCAATATAGAAAAGCAGGTGTTATTAATAAATTGTTCAACCGATGCATTAGCAATATAATTTCTACCACTCACTACTATATTGGCTGCTGTGCCATAAGCACCCGAAGTCATTCCCAAGCAGATACCATCTCCCATTCCTTCCAAAAACAATGCACCTGTTTCAGTTGCAAAATGAATGAGGTGTTCATCTGCTGAAGCCCAACTACTATCTGTAATAAATACAATTGGATTTTTAATGCTGCGATTCATTAGTTCTAAAATCATCCTCCTTACAGATTGCATGGCAAGTACATTTTTAGAATTCAGACAGAGAACAACTTTTGGATCATTTGCCAAATCCTCTAAAAAAGTATAGTCATTAATCGCTGTATTATCACTAAAACAATCTATCATCACAAAATTGAGGTCTTCTGAAATTGACTTAGCTGCCACATAGCCACTGTCCTCAAAAATTGGAAAATAGGTACTTTTATCAACTGCCAATTGCCAGGTAGCCGGATATACTATTACTTTAACAGTTCCAGGCAAGGCAAAATCAAGTAGTTGATTGCCAGTAAAAATATAATCAGCGGCCATATCGCTGATAGCCCATTTGTCTGAACTTTCGTCATAGGTATAGCCCACACTCTGCAAATGCACTGGTGTTATTTTGTCTATTTTACTTAGATCTGCAATCACAACAGGAACCTGCTTGGCGCCCAAATTATTTACTGCAAAAGTTTCCCTTTTTTTATATTCAAAAGGAGAAAATGGCAGCTTTTCAATAGCAGGAATTTGCTTTATATCGTTGAGGTTTAAACGCTTTTGAGAATAACGCTTTACTATATCTTTGCATACAGGTATTTCTAATTCTGGATCTTCCGTAAGACTAACTCTAATTGTATCGCCAATGCCATCTTCCAGTAAAGTTCCAATTCCAATGGCCGATTTGATTCTTCCGTCTTCTCCATCACCAGCTTCAGTAACTCCTAGATGCAATGGATAGCATTCTTCAAACTCATCCGTCATATGGCTTACCAAAAGGCGGTAAGCTTGCACCATCACCAACGGATTGCTGCTTTTCATACTCAATATAATATTATGAAAATCTTCTCCCCTAGCTATCCTTAAAAATTCCATCGCACTCTCCACCATACCCATAGCAGTATCGCCATAGCGACTCATGATTCGATCACTCAGTGAACCATGATTGGTTCCTATTCGCATAGCAGTGCCGTGTTGTCTACAAATTTTTACCAACGGTGTAAAACGATCTCTTATCCTCTCAATCTCTTCAGCATACTCTGCATCTGTATAATCTATTTGTTCAAATTTTTTCTTGTCTACATAATTGCCAGGATTAACCCTCACTTTCTCTACAATAGTAGCTGCAATCTCAGCAGCATTGGGAGTAAAATGAATGTCTGCGATTAAGGGAACATTGTAACCGCGTCTATGCAACTCATTTTTTATGTTGAGAAGATTTTCTGCTTCCTTTTTAGAAGGAGCGGTGATACGAACCAATTCAGCACCTGCCTCAATACAACGAATAGTTTGCTCAACAGTGGCCATGGTATCCATCGTATCTGTAGTAGTCATAGTCTGCACTCTCACAGGATGGTTATTACCCAATAATAGATTTCCTATTTTTACTTCTCTAGTCTTTAGACGTTTGTATTCCGTCATTGATTCACAATACAGTTGCATAAGTTTAAAATTACTTCAAAATAACAATAAAAATATAGGCCTTGTTGACCATGGAGATATTTATTTTAATAAAATCTGCCGGTCCGCCTATAACTATTGATTCTTTTTTTAAAATTAATTAATAATCGATCTTAACTATCCACCATTTATAACTCAATAATTTCGGTTCGGTATTCTGCAATAATAAGCGCCAGGTACTTCAGCTTGCTATCATTACCAGTCCTTCTCTGGCTTCTCTGGTGATGCTGCACCCACTTTTCTCAATTTGTCCTGTAATTTTTTCTCTTGCTCAAACAAAGCTTTCAACTTTTCCTCTGCTTCTTTTTGAGTCATCTTAGACGGCTGTTTTTGAGGAGTATCATTTTGCCCTTTATTTTCTTTCGGCTGCTTTGAATCCTTTTTCTGTTCTTCTTTTTGATTTTTCTTATTCTTCTCTTTATTCTCTTTTTGCTCTTGTTGTTGCTGCAATGCCAGCTGAAGATTATTTCTTGCATCCTCATCAGCAGGATTCAACCGAAGCGCATCCTTATAAGCTGCAATACATTCAGGTATTTTTTTTGATTGTTGCAAGACCACTCCTTTGTTATAAAAAGCTCCTTGCTTTTCGGTCGGCAACTTACTGTTTTGAATAGCTACATCGTAGGCATTTAAAGCATCTTCAGACTTCTTATTTCTATACAAAGCATTCCCTAAATTATAGTGAGCTTTTGAATTTATTGGATTCTTGTTGAGAGCCTTTTTATAATTTTCTTGTGCTAACTCATACTGCTTATTATTATAAGCTTCATTTCCCTTTTTAATCAGCCCCTCCGAATTTTGAGCAGTAGCAGTAAAAGAAAATAAAATCAACCAAATAAAGGGAAAGCGAACTTTTGGAAGCAGATTAATAAATTTGAAACCTTGACCAGTGGTAACTTCTGTAATAAAAAAATCAATTACTAATAACAAAAATACGATGGCCAATAAAAAATAAAAGAAATATTGATAGGTAAGCATTGATTTATCAGTGATTGGTTTTTGGTCCATTCCGTTTAGCTGCGACAGCAACTGACTAACAACAGCATCCGTGTTAGAATATAATTGATAAAGTCCTTTACCATTGATCGCAATGCTTTTCAATTCAGCTTCATTCAATTTTGTAATCACCGGATTACCTTCAAGATCCTTTTTGGGAGAGTTGGTTTCTGTATCCAAAATAATTGAACCCTCTGGTGAGCCAATACCAATTGTGTTGATCATTACCCCTTCACTAGCAATTGCCTTAGCCAAAGTAATTGCATTTTCATCATGATCTTCCCCATCGCTAATAAGAATAATAGATCTGAATTTTTTTTCCTTTGCATTAAAAGAATTATAACACATTTTCAAAGCATCCCCAATTACTGTTCCTTGAGTAGGCACTATTTCAGGGGTAGCAGTAGATAAATACATTTTAGCAGCCGCATGATCTGTGGTGAGGGGCATTTGTAAATAAGACCTTCCAGCAAATACTACAATTCCGATTCGATCGTCTCCTAATTGATCTATTAATTTAGATAAAACCTGCTTTGCTCTTTCTAATCTATCTGGCTTTATATCTTGCGCAAGCATGCTTTTACTTACATCCAATGCAATCATAACATCTATACCACTTCTATTGATCTTCGTATTACCCATTGGTAAACGCGGGTTTGCCAAGGCAATAACTCCTATCGTAAATGCTATAGAAAAAAGTATAAATTTTATGCGAAATTTTTTAGAACTATACTCTTGGAAAAGTTGACTTACCAATTCAGGATCTCCGATTTTATCAATCGTTTTTTTCTTCCAGCGAATAACAAAAATATATAACCCAATCATCAATGGCAATGCAACCAATCCGATTAAATATTCGATATGTTGAAACTGAATCAAAGAAAGTTTTTTATTTGCCCTTAACAGATTTTATTTATTGTATCGATAGAAAAAAATTCATTGCTAAAATTGACTTTGACCTACATTTTCCCTTCAAAAAATCCTAATTTTTTTAAGATTCCTTTTGTGATTTGTAAACGAATTTTGTTGATATCAATAGTTGGATCCGGGGTTTTTACAAAGGTTACAAAAAAATAAGGATGCTTATTTTCTTCAATCCATCCAATGATCCAAGCAATATGGTTACCTTGTTGATCACTATTCCATCCTGTCTTGTAAGAAAGAGAATACAATGTATTTTCTTCCTGTTTCATCACATCCCTTACAATTTGTTGGGTTCTTTTTTGAAATGGTAATTGATCAAAATATAAACGCTTCATCAAACCAAGTTGTTCATCAGGAGAAATCTGTAAGCTTTGGTCCACCCAAAAACTATCAACCTGCTCACCGATTTTCATATTTCCGTAATGAAGACTATCAATCCATTGTTGCATCGTAGTCTTTCCGATTCTTCTGGCAACTTCTTTAAAATAAGGCTCTGAACTAACTTTAAATGCATCTTCCATTGTCAAGTCTTTATTCCAAGATGCTGGTTCACGTGTAACTCCGTCCCATTTTATCACCATTTTTTCATCCGATATTTTTCCAATTTCCAAACCAATCAATGCATTTACAATCTTAAAAGTAGAAGCAGGTGAAAACCTTGCGGTATCCAATGACATATTATATACAGTCACCTTACCATCTGAATTATTTAAAATAGTAAAGCAACCCTCTACTTTATTTTCCTCAAAATATTTCCCTAAACTGTTGTCAACCTTGGCTCTATTAACCGAGCAAGAGGTAAAAAAAACCAATAAAAAAACGACCGCTACCTTACCAATTAAAACAATACTTTTTTTCATTTTTAATACTTTGATAAAAAATCATTTAAAAATACTACTACTCTAGAGAAAAGGAATTTATTAAGAACCCGACTTGACGTGCTTTGCAGCCGCATCAAGGGTTTCATAAAATTCAGTTCCATATTTTCTAACCAACGCTTCTTTCAAAAAAACATAAACAGGCACTTTTAATTTCTTCCCTAAGTTACAAGCCGCACTACAAAGATCTTCCCTTGGCTCATAATTAACGTATTCTGTTTTTTTATTCTTACTCAGTTTAACTCTTATTGGAAAAAGATGACAGCTAATTGGTTTTTTCCAATTCACTTTTCCATCATTGTAAGCTTGCTCAATGCCACATTTTACAATTCCCTTTTCGTCAGTTATACCATATACACAAACTTTACTTTCAATAGTAGGAGTAACCCAGCCAAATTCATTGTCATAAACATATTTACCTTGCTTAAGCAATTCCTTTTTATTTTCTTCATCAAGATATGGAAGCACTGCATCATACACCTCATTTAAATGTAATAGCTCCTCTGAACTCAGTGGGGCACCTGCATCTCCATCTACGCAACAGCCTCCTTTACATTTATTAAGATCGCAAACAAATTGTTCTTCAACAATTTCATCGCTAACTAGCTTGTTATCTATTACTATCATATCTGTTGCAAAAGTACTGACAAACAACTAAAAGGTATTTAAAAAATGCAATGAACATTCAATTACAACCATTGCTTAACAAAATTTTATTGATTTTTCCATTTAAAAGTTTGCAGCATATGATTGATGTCTATTTGAATAAAGTCTTGGATTGGTTTTAGCGAATCTACATTTGGAGCAACATCAAAATACAAAGCTCCTCTAAGAAAATGCCGACTAGTATCAGTAAGGAAAAATTGTTTAGCAGTTGCAGCGTTGCCACCCACCTTAAAAAAAACTCCTCCAATTCCATTGTCTGTCTTGAATAAACTGTCACTAATTGAATTGGATACTACATTGTTTTTATTAGTCAAGGTGTAAGCATCATTAACCAATTTGTCATAAATATTTATTGCATTTGAATCTGAATAGCTCCCATCAGCTCTTTTAATTTTATATATTGAGGTGCCCCCAACCGACTTATAACTTAAAAATATTTTACTATGAAACTGAGTAAAATCTATATTTATCCAATAAGGACTTTCAGGTGAAACATCGAAATAGCTGCTATCTTTTACTATCTCTGCATAAATTGGGTATTCAAAACTAAAAGGAAAATCCTTTACATCAAATTTTCTATATGCATGCACAGGTAATTCAATATTGAAATAACCTCTTTTCTTTGAAACGTAGGGTGAATTGCAAGAAGCCACGAAACTAAAGGCAACGAAAGGAATAAGGATCTTTTTAAGCACCTCTTTTAAAACTAAATGTTTTTTATGCATTGTAAATCATTCGATTTTTAAAATAGATATTAAATACTGATTTCAATTTTCTATTTGAAGCGGATGAAACCCTTTAAAAAATTACAAACTCACTTGTTTTTCCTAATAACTACTTTCACTTTGTCTATTCTATTTTTATTAATCGCCAGAGTGATAAAAGTAAAATCGCCGCTCGCCACAGCCTCTTCCACCTGAGGAAATTCTCCCGCTATTTCTAGAACCAGTCCGGCTAGTGAATCACTGTCTCCCCTTACTTTTTCAAAAATATCGCCTGGCAATAACATTGCCTTGCAAACATCACTTATCATCGTTTTGCCTTCAAAAATATAAGTATACTCATCAACTTTTGTGAAAAAACTTTCTTCTTCATCAAATTCATCTTGAATATCTCCAATGATTTCCTCCATAATATCCTCCAACGTTACAATTCCAGAAGTACCTCCAAACTCGTCCACCACAATGGCAAAATGTATACGCCGATTTCTAAATTCTTGCAAAAGGTCTTCTATCTGCTTTTGTTCGTGTACAAAAAATGAAGGACGAATTAAACTATGCCAATCATAATGATCTACTTTACTAGCATTAACGTAAGGCAGTAAGTCTTTGCTATGGAGCATTCCTTTTATCTCATCTAGATTGCTGTTATAAACAGGTAAACGGGAGTAATGTAGTTCTTCTACTTTTTTGATCAGTTCTTCAAAAGAACTATTGTAATCGATGCCACTCACATCAAGCCTTGTCCGCATAATTTGTTTAACGGTCGTGTCACCAAATTTTCGAATGCCTTTTAAAATTTGTTTTTCTTCAATGGTAGCATCGTTCTCTGGTAATAAATCAATAGCATAATCTAACTGACTATGGTCTAACGTGAATGAATTATGCTTGGAAAATTTCTCTTCAATATCATCACCAAAACCTACCAATCTTTTACTCAGTTTATAAAAAAGATTGTTGAAAATTTCAATCGTAAGGGAAGCCGTGGAGGCAAACCAAATTTTGTGATGAGTAGCCCAAACTTTTGGCAATACCTCTCCAAAAAGAACAATTAAAAAAGTAACTATCAAAACTTTCATCAAAAAATTAACCCAAAAGCCCAATTGAAAGGCCGCTAGTACCCCATCCATCAATTCATTTGAAATTAAAATAATACAAATATTAACTAAAGTATTGGTGATGAGCAAAGCTGCCAACAAGGTTTTAGGTTCCTCTAATAATGTTATAATTCGCTTAAAGGAAGGCTGTTGCTTAGTCTTAAGCATATTGATATCCTTGTAAGTAAGAGAAAAAAATGCAACTTCAGAACCAGACACAAGAAAAGAGATGATAAATAATAGTACTCCTAAAAAGATAAGCACCGCGGAAGCTGCAGGAGTAATAGTAATTAATGTGAAGTGAAATAAACCGGCACTTTCCATAACCGAATGGTAATCCAAAATTATTTTTTTAGTTAATAATATTTATAATGAATCTAAGCTTACTAGTTTTTGTGAATCCCTTTTGAAGGTTTAAAAATTAAAAAGGTAATATTTCTGCACCATCTTCATCGGTTGGAATATTTCCCATATCCTCCAACCCTTCTGGCGATGAGGAAACTACACCACCTTCGCTTCTTTTATCAAGCATGATTAAATTATCACCTACAATTTCCGTTGCAAATTTTTTATTTCCTTCCTTATCCTCCCAGCTTCTAGTTTTCAAACGTCCCTCTATATAAACTTGACTTCCCTTATGTAAATACTTTTGGGCAAGCTCTGCTAATCCTCTCCACAATACAATTGTATGCCATTCAGTCTGCGAAATAAGTTTACCACTTTTATCTTTGAAGGTCTCGGTGGTTGCCAAGGAGAATTTTGCAACAGCAATATTGCCCTCCAAAAATTGCATATCTGGATCCTTGCCCAGATTGCCGATTAACATCACCTTGTTAATACCTCTCATTTTTGATAAATATATAGTAAGAATTAATTAGCCTAATACTAAAATAGATTTAAAGGTACATTTTTATCCGATAAATAGTTACTGATAAATTTAGGAAAAGGCAGTTTATCAAATGCCTTTTTACTTACCTTTTTATACCCCTCTATTTCAATTGGATTATTAACTGTAATTTTTACAAACTGGCCATAAATTGTTAGGTGGGTTAATAAATGCTTATAGATAGGAGAGATATGCAATAATTCAAATTTATTTTTTCCTAACAGTTTTTTAAAATGAGATAAGTCACTTATTTCTTCAGGACCCTTTGATTCTATCAATACCAATTCATACAAATTTTCCCAAATATCATTTGCTCCTCGTTTTCTTACATAAGTATTTCCCTTGTGGTCAATCTGAAAATAATATAACCACCTTGTTTTTTTGACAATGGTCTTTTCCTTAATTGGTAATTGTTGAACGTTACCTTTTAAAAAAGCTTTACAATTTTCGCTCAATCCACAGCTGTCGCAAAGGGGCAACTTTGGCTTACAGACTACTGCGCCAAAATCCATCATTGCCTGGTTGTATTCGCCTGGCTGACGTTTGTTGAGTAATTCATTTGCCAAACTGCTAAAAGTCTTCTTTCCTTCAAGCCCATCTATAGGAGTTGAAATACCAAAATACCTTGCTAAAACTCTAAAAACATTGCCATCTACAACTGCATAAGGTAATCCAAAAGCAAAAGATCCAATTGCAGCTGCAGTATAAGGCCCAATTCCTTTTAAAGCTAATATATCTTGATACTGATCTGGAAATTTTCCATTTAAGTTTTTACTAATATGTTTTGCTGTGGCGATTAGATTCTTGCATCGTGTATAATAGCCTAAACCTTCCCAAAGTTTAAACACTTTAACCTCCGGAGCCTTTGCTAAATGTTGAATAGTAGGAAATGCGGCTATAAAACGATGATAATAATCCAAGCCCTGAGCAACCCTAGTTTGTTGCAAAATAATTTCACTAAGCCAAATTTTGTAGGGGTCTTTTTCACCTTTCCAGGGCATTTCACGATTATTTTCATTCCTATTCCACCGAATAAGATTTTTTACAAAGTATTTTTGGCTTGCTTCTTCTTTCATTATTATTCAAATGTCTGCTAATTTAATAACCAGTAAAACTTTGTTTTTTGGTTATAGTGTTCATTAAAGGATTTAAATAAAAAAATAATAAGATTTTACCCATAAATGGTTTACTACTAATTGATAATCAATTAATGATGTTGCATTTGTCGAATTTATTATTTAATTTGCTCTCAGAAAAACTTAAACTTTAAATAATGAGAAAAGCAGACCTAATTTCAGCTATTTCAGAAAAAACGGGTATACCTAAGGTGGATGTTATATTTACATTAGAAACCATGTTTAAAGAAATTAAGCAATCCTTGATTGCAGGTGAAAATATCTATATACGTGGATTTGGTAGCTTTATAACCAAAAAAAGGGCTGCAAAAATTGGAAGAAATATCAAAAAAAATATTGCAGTAGAGATTCCAGCTCACAATACTCCTGCTTTTAAGCCTGCTAAAGAGTTTGTCCAAGAGGTAAAAAACAAAAAAATAGCCTAAAACGTCTAGCCTTAAACGCTTACCTTTGCGCCTCAATTAATTTTTGTGAAAAAACAACAAATTATCCTTTTGGCAGCAGGTATTATTATTTTTGCTTGCCTGTTTTATTTCGGCAAAACTGTTGCAATAAAGGATCCCTCATCAACTAGTGAAGCCTCTGGGCCATCTACGGCAGCTGCTTTCAATATTGATCAATACGTAAAAGATGCTAAATCTAAGCTAAGCGTTTCTCAAATAAACTACATTAATTCTTTAGAAAATAGCATCTCCCGAGGAGATGTGGCGGCTCAGCAAATAAAGGTTTATAACCAGCTTGCAAGCTTTTGGGCAGATTCTATTCACCAGCAGGATATTTATTTATTTTATACTTCCCAGTCAGCTAAGTTGGTAAATTCTGAAAAAAACCTCACCTTTGCTGCCCAATTGATTTTAGCTGATCTCAGAAATGAGTCTGATCCAGCAAAAAGAGGTTGGAAAGCAGAACAGGCAATTGAGCTATTTGAACAAGCTATTGTACTTAATCCTAACAATCCAAATCTGCAAGTAGGCTTGGGAAGTTGTTATGTATTTGGAAATGGTATGGTGGGTAATCCTCAAGAGACTATGAAGGGAATTCAGCAGCTTTTACTAGTTGTTCGAAAGGATTCTCTAAATATGCAGGCTCAAATGGTATTAGGAATTGGTGGGGTGATTTCAAATCAATTTGATAAAGCCATCGACCGCTTATTAAATGTATTGAAATATGAGCCAGGAAATTTAGAGGCTATATCTTGGTTAGCTGACGCTTATGCTGGTAAAGGGGACAAGACCAATGCATTGAAATGGTATGAAATTAGTAAACGGATGATTAACAATCCCGTTTATACAAAAGAAGTAAACGAAAGGATTAAAATGCTGAAATAGATTTGTTGGGAGTTAAACCAGCTTTTCGATTTCATTAAATATTTATTAAAATTTTTTATTAACAAAAAAAAGACTAGGTATGCCTTGTGGTAAAAAAAGAAAACGTCATAAAATTGCAACACACAAACGTAAAAAGCGTTTGAGAAAGAACCGTCATAAGAAGAAATAATTTTCTTTTTAACATAAGTGCCGGCTCCCTCAGGTCGGCACATCTTTTTATTCAATAGGCAGTAAAGGTTATCAATGAATAACACTTTATGCCTTGTTGTACATTACCTTTTCGTGCTGTACCCGTCTCTATTAAAAGTAAAATTAGTGACAAAGGAACTGATTATAAATACTACCCCGCAAGGCGTTGAAATAGCCCTGTTGGAAGATAAAAAACTCGTGGAGTTGCACAATGAAAAAGCTGATGCCAACTTCGCTGTGGGGGACGTATACCTTGGAAAAGTCAAAAAACTTATTCCTGGTTTAAACGCCGCATTTGTTGATATCGGATTTGAGAAAGATGCATTTCTACATTACACCGACCTTAGCCCTTATGTTAAATCAATATTGAAATTTACCAATATTGCTATCAATGATCATTCAGAAAAAGGCTTTGATTTCGGGAAATTTCCAGTTGAACCAGAAATTGTAAAAACTGGAAAAATAGCTGAAGTTCTTGGAGGCAAGCCAAATGTATTAGTGCAAATATTGAAAGAACCTATTGCTGCAAAAGGGCCAAGATTAAGTTGCGAACTGTCTTTACCAGGTAGATTTATAGTGATCACTCCATTCAACAATATCATTGCGGTATCTAGAAAAATCCATTCTAGCGAGGAAAGAAAAAGATTACATAAAATAGTTGAATCGGTAAGGACCAAAAACTTTGGTGTAATAGTGCGTACAGCTGCAGAAGGAAAAAATACAGCTGAGCTACATGAAGACTTGCTAAGTCTTTTACAAACCTGGAAAACTATTCAAGCCAATTTAAAAGGCGCTGTTCCCCCTTCAAAAATTTTAAGTGAACAAGGAAAAGCAAATAGCATGCTTCGCGATTTACTCAATGAAGATTTTAACCGAATTGTAGTAAATGATAAAAATATTTTTACAGAAACAAAAAGTTACATCCAAAGAATTGCCCCTGAAAAGGTGGAAATTGTTTCGCTCTATAACCAAAGTTCTCCCATCTTTGACAGTTTTGGTATTACCAAACAAGTAAAAGCGGCCTTTGGCAAAACAGTCAACCTTCCAAGTGGAGCTTATTTAATTATAGAACATACTGAAGCGCTTCATGTAATTGATGTAAATAGTGGTTATAAAAGTGTAAGTAATAATCAGGAAGAAAACGCCTTGGAAACAAATTTAGAGGCTGCTGAAGAAATTGCGAGACAATTACGTTTAAGAGATCTTGGAGGTATTATAGTCGTTGATTTCATTGATATGAAATTGATGGAAAACAAAAAACGTCTGGCAGATGCAATGGAACAGTTTATGCGCACAGACAGAGCCAAACATGCAGTCCTTCAGATTAGTAAATTCGGATTAATGCAAATTACCCGGCAGCGTATGAAGCCGGAAATGAATATTAATACTTCAGAAATTTGTCCAAGTTGCAGTGGAACTGGTAAAATTTCATCTTCACTTATATTGGAAGATGAAATTGAAAAAAACCTTAGTTACTTAATCATGCAAAAACATACAGGATTAACCATTCAAGTAAATCCAATTTTGTATACTTTTCTTACCAGCGGATTCATTTCAAAACGAAGAAAGTGGAGCTGGAAATACAAGCAAAAAATTAAAGTAGTTGCTAACTCAAACTATCATCTTACAGAGTTTCATTTTTTTGATAATAGCGAAGAAGAAATCAAATTATAGTCATAAAAAATGCCCCAGCAACTTGGGGCATTTTTTATGAAAAATCTTTAAGCAACTTAATTTCGCTTCGATACAATAAAATTTTTCCGTCATTTTCCAAGTGTTTAAGTAGCCGAGAAACTACCACTCTTGAGGTAGCCAATTCATCTGCAATTAAATAATGAGAAGCCTTAATAACGTTAGAGCCAGATAATCTTTTTTTCTCTTTAAGATATGCGACTAAACGTTCATCGAGCTTATGAAAAGCAATACTTTCAATAGATTTTAGCAACTCTAAAAAGCGTTCGTTAAAACTCCGCATGATGTAATTTTTCCAACTTGGATACTTGCATAGCCATTCATCGAGCTTGCTATGAGGAATTGCAATTAACTCTACATCATCCTCTGCAATTGCCTTCACCTCACTTTTCTTTGCTTCTACACAACAACTATAAGCCATTGAACAGCTTTCATTGCTAGATAGATAGTATAATAAAATTTCCTTACCTGCATCATCCATTTTAAATACTTTGATAGTACCTTTTACAACTATGGGCATCATGCGGATATATTTACCATAATCCATTATAACATCACCTTCTTTAAAATACTTTATCTCGCCAAACTTATTCATCTCCTTTAACAAGGCAGGTTCAAAAGTATCACCGAAATGTTCTAAACTATTCATAGTAGGGCAAAATAAGTGGTAAAGATATTTAGAATTTTTTTATGCGGAATTTTCCTAAATGGCAAATTAATCTACGAGTAGCAATTGAAGTTTTAGCCTACTGATTTTCTATAATCAATAAAATAAGGCTGAGCTATAAATTAATATGTAAAAATCTAAATGTAACCATTTTGGCATAAATCAAATTATTCAAAACCAACCTTTTAAAAAATCGACTTTTGGAAATTTAGAAAAACTGAACACTACTTAACAAACACACTTACTTGCTCCCAGGTACCACCATTGGTTACATTAGTAATGCCATTTTGCTCCAAAATAACCTTCGCTTGACCACTTCTATTTCCACTTCTGCAAAAAACAACAATATTTTTTTTATCCTTAAATTTTTCTAGCTGAAAAGAAATGATATCCAAAGGGATGTTTACAGAACCCTTCACGTTCCCTCCATTAAATTCTTCAGGCGTTCTAACGTCTACCAAAAATACACCTTCAGAAATCAATTTTTGTAAATTACTATTCTCTGTGTTGGAAAAAAACTGATTTAAAATATTCATA
>CAMBTV010000007.1 GCA_945870835.1 Chitinophaga pinensis | reverse complement strand
AAGCCTGTTAAATCAAAATATGCAGTAACAATTATGGGGATGGGGGGTGTAGTAGGTGTGGCATTTAATGGTATTAATTTTGATCCGCCAGCTCCTACACAAGCTATATTAGGTGCATATACTTTAGCTCCATTTGATGATGCAGGAGGACATGTTAACGGAGCTACTGGGTATCATTATCATGCAGCAACCGGAAAATCTACCAAAATTAAACAATCCGATGCTCATGCTGCAATGATTGGATACGCGATGGATGGCTATGGAATATTTGAAAATTTAGATGAATCAGGAAAAGAAAGTACCGGTCTTGACGGAAGTAGAGGACATTATGATACAAAAAGAGGATATCATTATCATGTTGCAGCTGCTGGTTCTAATAGTTTTATAAATAGTTTTAGGGGTGTTCCTGGCTCATTTTCAGTTACGTTTTAATAAATTAAACTTACATGCATAAAGTACGTTGTTTAATTATATTATTATTATTTGTCAAAAGCGTATATGCACACAATCCTCAGGTATCCACTATTTCAATTATTCAAAATGAAAATAAAAAATGGTCTGTATTTATCACTGCACCTCTTTATACTTGTCAATTAGCCATTAAAAAAAAATATCCTCAAATGAATATGGACAGCATAAGTTCATATGAAATACAAAAAATAATCTTGGATTTAGTTAAATATAATTTGATAATTAATGGAGATACTACTGTAAAACTAATGAATGATAAAGTTCAATTGGCACATGAAACAACTATTTTTTTTGATATAAACAATGATAATTTTTTACCAACTGAAATTTCATTTACAGCTTTTAGCAATCTATATAACCATTTTACTTTATTAAAAATAGTCCCTAATCAATCTAAAGAAATTAATTACATTTTAAATACCGATAATAAGTTTCATTTTCCAAAAATGAATGAAACTCGTTCAACCCCATTTAACTTTTATTTATTGTTACTTCCCTTAAGCATTGTAATTTTTCTTTTCTCAAAAAAATATTATAATAAAAGATATTCCCAATAAAAATTCCATAATAAACGAGGATATGGGTTTGATGAATAGAGGGAAATCCAAGAATATGTTTTTAAAAAGAATAATTGGATTGTTGCAGAGTCTGTGCCTATTGCGCCCTATTTAAACCTTGATGGTGTTTTATACAATATCTGAAATAATAACTCAAAGTATTTGATGAATCAGGTGGATTGGGATGAGTAGAGATTACTTGAAAACTCAACGTCCTGTCCTCAACATACACAAACAATCTCTATTTAGTTATCTTAAAATAATTTTAATCCGTAAAAGCCTATCAAGGTGAATAAAACGCAACGTGTTAAAACTCCAATACTGCACCAAGTGGCTAATTTTTTTAAATCTGCATTTAAACCAGCACCAACTGCTATACTTATTGGCGCACCAACTAAAAAAGTTCCCAAAAATCCAAGTCCAATGACGCCATATTTATTCCACAAAACTAATAGCATCGCTTGCTTTTTATTGGCAACTTCTTTTTTTGGTTTATTTTTATAAAATACTGACCTGATTTTGTCTCCCAAAAAAGCAGAAACATATACACCAAGCAAACCTCCAGCAAAACTTGCAAAAAATATTATCCATGGCGAAAGACCAAAAGCAAAGCCAGCTGGGATTGCTGCATATATTTCAAAAGTGGCTAGACCTAATACAGTAAGTATTTTTAAAAGCATAAAGTGGTTTTATATAAGTAAATTTTAAGCTAGAATCTTGTGAAGTTAAACAAATAATCAATATGAAACAGCTAGTAAACCTGAAGCTTAGTGTTAAGAAATTAATAATAGATAAAAATATATTAAAATTTTAGTAGTTAATTTGAAGCCTAATTATAAAGCTCTAATAGCACGAACATAGGCTGCATCTAATTTATAGCTTGGATATTGGCCGCCATAACCTAAATTTTGGAACCATGCAAAGCCAGTTCCATATTCAGACGAGCTCCAATAAATATCAAACTTAAAAACTCCAATTCTATATTTGTTTTGAAATAAAAAAACGAGTTCATCCTTGCTAGGTAGTCTCCACCCATTTCCTAAACTATCACAGGCTGCTTTTGCATCATGCCAATTCATCATTTTTGGGAAATCAAATTGAGCAATCACTAAATCATCAAGGGTAATAGGTGTACCAATTATTTTTGATGTATTGGATGGTTGTGCCATTCCAAAATAATAACAAAAAAATATTGGGACAAATAGTAGATTTTTCATAAAAATAAATTGATTAAATCCAACCTATTTAGAGTTATTCATCTTCTTAATTACATCTGAACAGTCACTAACTATACCTTTAGGATAATTCTTATCGGGCCATACTTGAAGAGAAGGACGCTCTAAAAGGTAGGTAAAGCGTTCATTAATCAGACCATGACTATCAGTTACCGATTTGAGATTTAAGTCCAAATGTTTGGCTAGGAATTTATACATCGCTGTTCTTTTATTAAATCCATAGTCATGCACTTCATAGGGAAGATGCGTATTTTCAACATTACTCTCTGCCCCAAATAATTTATAAATACTGCGGAGGTGGGGGAACTCAATTTCCGGCGTATTGCTAGTCCAGTCATCTCCATCCGAAATTACTAGCATCGGCTTAGGAGCAAAAGTTGCAGCAATCTCTAAATTGTTAGTTTCAAAATTCCCCCATTTGTGAATGGGCATCCCGCTTTCACAAACACATCCACCAAAAAAATTAGCGGCTACCATCACTACTGGGACTGATACATCAATTCTATCATCAAGTGCAGCCAATAAAAATGATTGAGTTCCTCCTCCTGATTCACCGGTTACGGCTAAACGCTTTTCATCTACAAAACCCAATGAAAGCAAAAAGTCTACCACCCGCATGCTGTTCCATGTTTGAAGCCTTACTGCTTCTGGACTTTCATGCAAACAAGGAATCGATTCTCCATAACCTAGCATATCATAAGTAAAAACTGCCGCTCCCATTTTTGCTAGTGTTGCACATCGGTATTGAACGTCATTGCGGTATCTTCCGTAATCTGCTAAATTAGGCCAATGTCCATGTGGACTAACTACTCCAGCTATTTTACCATTGAAATTTTTAGGCAAATAAAGATTACCTGTTACATAAAATCCTGGAAGACTTTCAAAGGCTACATTTTCTACCGTATAATCCGCATAGGTATGTTTGTTGTTTCTAATTGGATTAAGTGCGCAGCGTTGAGGTAAATCTTCTAGTTTTGCTCCATGGCGAATAGTGGCTCTAATCTGCTCTGTTCTTTTGGTCCAACTATTTTGATCTTTATAGGTGCTGGCAAATTCAGTTAGTTTAACCTTGCCTTGTGCAACCGTATAAAAATTCCCTTGACGAAGCTCCGAAATTTGAGATTGACTGGTATTCCAAAAGCAAATAGCACAAAGGATTAGGAGGAGTTTATTTTTCATCATTATTAAAAATTAGTGTTTTTAAAATTCAATCAATATTATCGAAAAGGAATTAGCATCAACCATTTTGTAACTTTGTATAATTGGATTGGTCTGACTTATACACCTTATTGCAACGCTTGCTCGAGTTGACCTTTTTCCTTTGCATCAACAAGTTTTTTTAGTTGTTTGGTTAATCTAAGGTTGTTGTTTTTGTCTTGACAATAATTCAAGAGGGTAGTCATAGCCTCCAGTTTTATTTTATTTGCATCCTTTACTACTGGCTTATTTTCAATGGTGTATTTTGTTAAAGCAGCAACATATATTGCTAAATGGTCATTATCTCCTTTACCAATTTTTTCGATAATATCATTCATGACAAAAGAATAATCGGGTGTTCCATTCATCCACTGACCAATCAATCGCAATGAATTGTATCTATCTTTATTGTCATTTTTAAATGGAGTTGATAATATGAAATTAGCAGAGAGAATTACAAAAGGTTCCGCCTTTTTGTAGTCAGAAATTTTTTCAAGTTTAATGAGGTCAAAATTTGGAATCGTTTGTGCAGTAAGATTCATATTACAAAATAGAATCAAAACGAAAATTGTATTTTTCATAATTATTTTTTAATTTATTTTACTCAGCTTTCTTTCAGTAAACTTTCAACTATTTGTTCCCTTCGTTTGATAAATAATGTTTTTTAAATACTGTTTTTTAAATATTTACCAAGTTAAGCACTAAATCTTTATACCAATCGATTGGTTGCTACTAAATTTTTCAAGATCTCTTTGTTTGTTTTCAATATATTTACTTTGAAAGAATTTATAAAAAATGTAATAGTTTTTGATGATTTAAATGAAATGTATGAAAAAATTGAATGCTAGATTGAAATTTTGCTTGTTGATCTTTATTTTATTGAGCTCGATAACTGTTTTTTCTCAACGAAATTCTGACAAAAAGGATTGGAAAACGATTTTTAACGGTAAGGATATCAAAAACTGGATTTCTAAAATTAATCACCACGAAGTAGGGGAGAACTTCGGCAATACTTTTAGAGTGGAAGATGGAATTGTAAAAATTAGGTATGATCAATACGATGTTTTCAATGAGCAGTTTGGCCATCTCTATTATGAACAACCTTATTCTTATTATCACCTCATTTTTGAATATCGTATTGTAGGTGAATGGCGCAAAGATGCTCCAGAATATACGCTTAAAAACAGTGGGGTAATGTTTCATTCACAGGATCCTCATACCATGCCCCGCGATCAGAATTGGCCCATCTCTGTTGAGTTTCAGTTATTGGCTGGTTTGGGAGATGGTCAACCTAGACCTACCGGTAATATGTGTTCGCCTGGTACAGATGTGATATTTCAAGGGCATAAAGATCCGCGTCACTGTATATCATCCATTTCCAAAACCTATGATGGTGAGCAATGGGTGAAAGGAGAAATTATTGTGTTGGGAGATTCATTGATTACCCATATTATTAATGGTGATACCGTATTGCAATATTCCAAACCTCAGATAGGCGGTGGAGTAGTGGATAATTATGATCCTGCCATTAAGCAAGATGGAAAATTATTGAAGGATGGTTTTATAGCATTGCAAAGTGAAGGACAGCCTGTGGATTTTCGAAATATAAAAATACTTAATCTGCAAGGCTGCATGGATCCTAAATCAAAAAAGTATAAATCTTATTTTGTTAAGTCGGATACTAGTTGTAAGTAAAGAATTTTAATACAACCTATTCAATTTCTATCATTGCTTTTACTACACCAGTAGATGGATTTAGCCAACTTTCGAAATTTTCTTTTACGGCATTAAATTTTACCCGGTGAGTAATATAATTGGATGGATTTATGCTTCCTTTTTTCAGACAGTTAATTACTCTTTCAAAATCAATCCTGGTGGCATTTCGGCTACTCATTAGGGTAGATTCTCTCTTATGAAATTCGGGATGGCTAAAACTGATTTCCCCTTTTTGCAAGCCTATCAGCACATATCGACCACCATGACTAATATATTTGAATCCATTATTAATTGCTTCTTGACTACCAGTAGCATCAATAATTAAGGTGGGCATATCTCCAGTAGTTATTTTTTTTAATTTTTCTAAAGCGTCCTCTTTTTTGGGGTTAATAACATAATCAACAGCCAATTTTTCACTGCAAAATTTAAGTCGGTCATCGTTGATATCCATTGCGATTACTTTTGCTCCAGCAATTTTTGCAAATTCCATTGTACCCAATCCAATAGGTCCAGCTCCAATTACTAAAGTGTATTCACCTTCTGTAATGGCAGCCCTTCTTATACCATGGGCACCGATAGCAAGTGGCTCAACCAATGCTAGCTCATCAAAACTTAAGCCTTCCCCATGAACCAATGAATAAGAAGGAACGATTAAATATTCTCGCATTCCTCCATCGCTGTGAACTCCACAAACATTGATTGTTTCACAACAATTATGTTTATTCATTTTACAAGCAATGCATTTTCCACAATTAAAATAAGGTATAAAAGTTACGGCTTCACCAACTGTAAAACCTTCAGCATCGGTAGTGACTATTTCGGCTGCTAACTCGTGACCTAATATTCTTGGATAGCTTAAAAAAGGTTGGGTACCCTCATAAGCATGTAAGTCGGTTCCGCAAATACCGATGCGTTTTATTTTTAGCAAGGTTTCTCCTGGTCCTGCAACTGGAATAGCTGTATTAGTATACTCAAAATTACGAGGGGATGAACAGATAAGCGTTTTCATCAATAGCTAAGATCAGTTGGTTAAAGCACAATTTTTTAAATAGAGAATTAAGGCGATTTAAATTATTAACTGAGTTGAAAAATCTTATCCATAAACACCCATTTTTCACCTTCTTTGGCCCAAGGTAAAGGGGATTGAAATTTCCACATTAGTTTTTCCCATTCCTGCACATTGGGGTTGGCCTGGTCCATTGCTGCCTTTCTTTCAAAGCTGAAGCTCTCATCTGTATCCATTGTCATCACAAGCCTATTGCCAGTTCTGTAAATTTCCATTTGTATAATTCCTGCACCTAGAATACTTTCCTTAATGCCAGCCATTAGATTACCAGCCTTATGCCATTGTTCATATTCTGCAATTTTTTCGGCATCATCTACTAGGTCAAGAGCGAGGAAATATCTTTTCATAAAATTTATTTTACTAGTAAAAAATCAATGTTGTGATGACGAAGTTGCAAGAAATGTAAGGGTTAACCAAATTTTTTTAGAATACTTGTTGTTAAAAGATTTGCTGTCTAAAAAAAAGACCCGCTTCTATTACAGAAGCGGGTCTTTTTTATACAAAGTAAATACTAGTAACGGTAATGATCAGTTTTAAAAGGACCTTCTTTAGGAATACCTAAGTAAGTACTTTGTGTAGAACTTAATTCTTCCAGCACTACTCCGATTTTAGCCAAATGTAAACGAGCCACTTTTTCATCTAATACTTTAGGTAATACATATACTTTGTTCTCGTACTTATCTGTATTATTCCACAACTCCAGCTGAGCCAAAGTTTGGTTGGTGAAAGAGGCACTCATTACAAAAGATGGGTGACCAGTTGCACAACCAAGGTTTACCAAACGACCTTCTGCTAAAATGATGACATCTTTTCCATCAATGGTATACATATCCACCTGCGGTTTGATTGTATTTTTAGTGTCACCATAATTTGCGTTTAACCAAGCCATATCAATTTCAATATCAAAATGTCCAATGTTACAAACGATTGCTTTGTCTTTCATATTGCGAAAATGTTTTTCCGTAATTAGATCACGACAACCAGAAGCTGTTACAACAATATCCGCTTCTTTTACTGCTTCAATCATTGGTTTAACTTCAAAGCCGTCCATTGCAGCTTGTAAAGCACAGATAGGATCAATTTCGGTAACAATAACTCTGCAACCTGCTCCTTGCAAAGAAGCTGCAGAACCCTTGCCCACATCACCATAACTACCTACTACCGCTATTTTACCAGCCATCATCACATCAGTAGCTCTGCGAATTGCATCTACTAAACTTTCTTTACAACCATATTTATTATCAAATTTTGATTTGGTCACCGAGTCGTTCACATTAATTGCTGGAATAGGCAATGTTCCTTTTTCCATTCTTTCATACAAGCGGTGCACACCAGTAGTAGTTTCTTCCGATAGGCCTTTGATACCTGAAACTAGTTCAGGGTAAACGTCAAATACCATATTGGTTAAATCACCTCCATCATCTAATATCATATTCAAAGGACGGTCAGCACCACCAAAAAACAAGGTTTGCTCGATACACCAATCAGCTTCTTCTTGGCTTTGACCCTTCCATGCAAAAACTCCAATTCCAGCAGCTGCAATGGCAGCAGCAGCTTGATCTTGAGTAGAAAATATATTACAAGAACTCCATTTAACCTCAGCTCCTAGGGCAACTAGGGTTTCAATTAATACAGCTGTTTGAATGGTCATGTGAAGGCATCCTGCAACACGAGCTCCTTTTAATGGTTGAGAAGGACCGTATTCAGTTCTTAATGCCATAAGACCGGGCATTTCAGCCTCTGCTAAACGGATTTCTTTGCGACCCCATTCTGCAAGACTCATATCAGCCACCTTATTTTTGAGACTGAAATCGATTGATTTTTTTGTTGACATATGATTTTTTATTTGAATTGTAAAATTACAATACTAGAATAATATTCTGCTCTTTTGTCAAAATTTAGGTATAAAGTATATAAATTTATAAATTTACAGGATAAAACACTTTTAAAAGATGGCTAAGTCGATCAAAAAAGAGGATTCCTCTATTGAACAATTGATATTGGATACCAAGGATTTGGAGATTCTTCAGTTACTTCAAAAAAATGCACGCATCACCGTTAAAGAAATATCTGATCAGATGCACTTAAGCACTACGCCCATTCATGAACGTATTAAGCGAATGGAGGCTTCGGGTGTAATTAAGCAGTACGCAACTTTATTAGACCACACCAAGGTTAAAAAAGGATTGATGGTCATTTGTTATGTATCTCTTAAAGAACATAATAAAAAAGCAGGAGTGAAGTTTATAGAGACGATTCACTCACTTCATGAAGTAATAGAATGTTATAATATTTCAGGTGAATTTGATTTTATGCTTAAAGTAGTAGCGGAAGATATGAATGCCTATTATGATTTTCATGTAAATAAACTTAGCCAGATTGAAAATATGGGACATGTGCAAAGTGTATTTGTAATTGGTATAATCAAACAAACCCATCAATTGGTTTTTCCAGTATCAGAAAAATAAATTCCTTAGATAATTATTACTCTTGTGATCTATCTATTTTTTAAAAAATTCAGTAAACTGATTGTATACAAAATTAACAGGAGATTTGCATAACATAATCATTCATGAAAAAGCCATTGCCAATCGGTATATCTTCTTCGGCTATAATTTTAAATCCTAATTTTTTATAAAAGCCAATCGCTGTATTTTGACGATTTACATTGAGTTCTAAGTAGGTTAACCCCTTCAAAGAAATTTCATTCATTATATATTGGAGCATTGATTTTCCAATTCCTATTCCATGTCGACTAGGATCGACATAAATTTTATGGAGCTTAACAATTTTTTCCGGAATGGATTGTTTTATATTAAAAGAAGCAAAGCCAACTGGTTTGTTTTCAAAATTGGCTAAAATAAATTGATGCTCTAGAACTTGAATTTGATTTTTTAATGAGTCAGCGCTATACATTTTTTTTAACATATATTCCAACTGTTCGTTCGTGATAATTTCTTTGTAGGCTTTAGACCAAGTGATATTGGCTATATGCTGAATGATAGGAATTGATTCAATACCAGCTTTTGTAATTTCCATTAAGATGAAATTTAAAGGAGAGTGATTTTTAAATCAGGTGCAAAGAAACGAAAGCCTGAATTACTTATTACAACAATATCGAAGAAATACAATTCTTCCCCCTTTTGTAATCCTTCTTTAATATTATTTTGCCAAACTAGTGGCAGTGTGGAAATATAAAATCGATTTGCAACGATTTCACTTTGTGGAGAAATTTTTCCAGTTACTTCATCTTCTGTTATTCCTATTCTTTTATAAGCAAATTGATAGGAAGAAATTAAATATCCTACATTTTTATCATCAATAATTCTTAATGGCTGGCTAATTAGTTTTGATGCAGTTTCTACCGATAATTCAAGTGTTCCAGTTGCTGTTGATCCCCAATAGGTTTTTACATTCGGCCTCTTAAAGGGGGTTGGGATTGGAGTTGTTATTGGCGTTGTTTTTTGTGCAGTTAAAATACTGTTACTCAAAATGCAAAATAAACCGATATAAAAAATCATTAAAAATTTCCTTTGCATATATTTTAATATATTAAATTGAAATGACTACTCATTAATAAATATACCAATTTTTTAGCGTTTGAAATAGAATATCAAAGGTTTGCTAAATTATCCGAGTCCAGCTAAACTTTCTTGAATTGTTCTAATTCTGTCTTCGGTATCCGCTTGCTTTTTTCTTTCTAGTTCTATTACCTCTGGCCTTGCATTGTTAACAAAGCGTTCGTTGCTTAATTTCTTTTGTACACTCAACAAAAATCCCTGTTGATGTTGCAAATCTTTTAGTAAATCTTCTTTTAAGGTAGCGCTATCAAGTTGTTTTTCTGACTCAATATAAAACTTATCTTTTTCAACAGCTACAACAATAGAATTAGCAACCGAATCATTTGTAAAATGAATAGAGGAAGCGTTTACTTGCTTGCATAAAATATTTTCAATCCCTTGGTAAGTAACAGCTGAGATAGTTTGTATATGCAATACAATGCTTTCTTTTGGCTTTAACTGGTTTTTGTTTCGTGCATCTCTTAATGAGGAAATTACATTTTTCAATAGGCTCCCTTGTTCTAATATTTTTAAATTAGGTTCTTGAAAAGAACTTGCTTGTGTAATACAAAGGTCTAAGGTTTGTGTTTTTAAAAGATGGTAAATCTCTTCGGTGATAAAGGGCATAAAGGGATGTAACAATTTCATCATCTCTTCAAAATAGTATACAGTACACTGATAAACATCTTCTGCTACTGGTTGTTCAAAACCTGGTTTTACCCATTCGAGATACCAGCTACAAAAATCATCCCAAATAAGTGAATAAATGGTTTTTAAAGCTTCACTCAATCTGAATTGTTTCAATAAAATTTCTACTTCAAATTTAACTTGGTTCATTCTATTGTTAAACCATTCAATAGCAAAGGAATGAGCCTTATTTTCTGTAATGCCTACCCTTGATTCCCACATTTTTACCAATTTGAGGGCATTCCATAATTTATTATTAAAATTTCTGCCTTGCTCTAATGCAGCTTCATCAAACATTAGATCGTTTCCAGCGGGAGAGGAAACCATGATTCCGAATCTAACGGCATCTGCACCATATTGATCAATCAGCGCTAGCAAATCAGGAGAATTGCCCAATTGCTTACTCATTTTTCGTCCCAGCTTATCTCTGACCATACCAGTAAAATAAACATCTTTGAACGGAGGTTTATTTTCAAATTCGTAGCCAGCCATAATCATTCTTGCCACCCAAAAGAAAATAATATCTTGACCAGTAACTAGGGTAGTGGAGGGGTAATAATAGGCTGCCTCTTTATTGCCTGGATGACTAATTCCTTTAAAGACTTCCATGGGCCATAGCCAAGAAGAGAACCAAGTATCCAGTACATCTTCATCTTGGGTAAGCACTAAGTTGATTGTGTCAGGATTACGTTGGTGCAATTGCTCCAAGCTTTCTGCAACATATACATTTCCTTTCTCATCGTACCAGGCAGGAATTCGTTGACCCCACCAAAGCTGTCGACTGATACACCAATCTTTTATGTTACTAAGCCAATGGCTGTAAGTATTTTTTGCCTTAGCAGGATGAAACTCAATAGTATCATCCATTACAGCTGAAAGCGATTGAGGATTTTTTTTCAAAAATTGCTCCATACCAATAAACCACTGCAATGACAATCGATGTTCAATAACAGCACCTGTTCTTTCACTTGTTCCAACTTGACCTTTGTAAGCTTCTATTTTTTCAATAAGCCCTTGTTGATTGATATCTTCTACAATTTTTTTTCTAAGTGCAAAACGGTCGATACCTTGGTATGATAAGATGAGCGCAGAAGGGTTTTCTTCTAGTATATCTTCGGTAGTGAATTTCCCTTCTATGTCTAATGTATTAATGACTTTGAGTTGGTGTTTCAATCCAAGAAGGTGATCATTTTTATCGTGTGCTGGAGTGACTTTTAGGGCACCCGTTCCAAAATCAGCAGTTACATAGTCATCTGCAATGATGGTGATTTTTCGATTGATGAGCGGTACTAAAACTTCTTTGCCTATGAGTTGTTGATATCTTTCATCACTAGGATTTACACAGATGGCAATATCACCCAAAATGGTTTCTGGTCGGGTAGTGGCCACCGTTATGCCATTACTAGAAGGGTCATTGGCCAATTTGTAAACAACATAATAGAGTTTAGAATCTACTTCTTTAAAAATAACTTCTTCATCACTCAAGGCGGTTTGACTTTGGGGATCCCAATTCACCATTCTTTTACCACGGTAGATGAGTCCTTTTTCATGAAGGTTTACAAATACTTTTAATACACTTTGATAATAGTCTGCATCCATTGTAAATGAAGTACGATTCCAATCAAGGCTACAACCCAACTTTTTCAATTGCTGTAAAATAATTCCTCCATATTTTTCTTTCCATTCCCAAGCATAAGTTAAAAATTCATCTCTACTTAAAGATGATTTGGGGATACCTCTTTCTCTAAGCATACCCACCACTTTGGCTTCTGTAGCAATGGAGGCATGGTCGGTACCTGGTACCCAACAGGCATTTTTTCCATGCATTCTTGCATAGCGAATTAATATATCCTGGATTGTGTTATTCAGACAATGACCCATGTGTAACACTCCGGTTACATTTGGAGGAGGAATTACGATGGTATAAGGTTCCCTTTGATCGGGTACACTATTAAAATATCCTTTGGTAATCCAATGTTCGTACCAGTTGGCTTCTACTTCGTTGGGTATATAATTCTTTGAAAGTTCCATTATTGAACAATTATTCCAATTTTAAATTACTGCAAATGTACGAATTGGCTTATCATTTATTACATCGCAAGTCAAGGGCATCATCGTTGGGGGTATTCAATATTAAAAATTAGATAAAGTTGTTCCTGTTAGGGGAAAATAACTGTAAAAAGATCTTTAAGAGTAAATACGCAATTTTTAAAATTTTGTAAAGAAAACCGCCGTCAAAGAAAGTATATTTGATCCATAAACTACTCTTTTGCAAATTGTTCAGCAAAATTTACGGCTACAAAAAATAATAACTGGCGTTGGGATACTACTTTTTGTAATGAAAGTAATTGCATGGTATCTCACTGGTTCCATTGCTATATTAACCGATGCACTAGAAAGTACTGTTAATGTGATTGCTGGTCTGATTGGTGTGTATAGTCTTTTCATCAGTGCAAAACCCAAGGATCAAGATCATCCATATGGTCATGGAAAGGCCGAATTTTTGTCTGCAGCAGTTGAAGGGACATTAATTACCATTGCTGGTTTTATTATTATTTATGAAGCACTCAATAATCTAATTCATCCTCACCTAGTTCAAAAATTAGATGCTGGAATATTGTTGTTAGCTATTACTGGCGTTATTAATTATGCTGCAGGTTATATTTGTATTTCAACAGGTAAAAAAAATAATTCACTCGTATTAATTGCGAGTGGAAAACATTTACAAACCGATACGTACTCTACTATTGGAATTATTGCGGGTTTGTTGTTATTGTATTTTTTAAAATTATGGTGGATAGATAGTGCAGTAGCCATCTTGTTTGCATTCATCATCCTGTTTACAGGATATAAAATTATCCGTAGTTCTGTTTCGGGAATTATGGATGAGGCAGATACAACGCTCATCAATAAGATGGTGGTAATGCTTAATAAAAATCGCAAGGAGAATTGGATAGATCTCCACAATCTAAGAATTATTAAATATGGAGGCACTCTTCATATCGATTGCCATTTAACCATTCCTTGGTACTTAAATATAAATGAAGCCAATTTGGAGATTGATGCTCTCTCAGATATTGTAAAAAAAGAGTTGGGTGATTCCATGGAATTATTTGTTCATTCCGATGGTTGTAGTGACTTTAGTTGCAAGCTATGCAGTAAAGAAATTTGCAATGTTCGCCAACATACTTTGGAAAAAAAAATTGAGTGGACCATAGAGAATATCTCAATGGACAACAGCCATAAATTATAATATTCGAAATAGAAAATTGAAAGCTATTAATAGCCTTCAAAAAGTTTTGCTACTCCAAAAGCAGCAGCAGCAGCCATTGCACCAATCAATGTTACGCGTATTGCACCCAACCATGGATTGATACCAGTTAATTTACTTTTAATGTATCCAAAAACAAATAAGCAAATTAATGTGGCGATTACAGAAATTTGTAATGCCTCAGCAGAGCTTTTAATAAAAAAGTAGGGGCTCAGTGGAATGATGCCTCCCACCACATAGGATAAACCGATATTTAATGCACTTTTGCTAGCTCTTTTTGGGTCTGGTTTTTCAAGGCCTAATTCATATTTCATCATAAAATCTACCCATCTGTCTTTGTCTTTGGATATCTCATCGGTAGCTTCTTGTTGGAGTCTTTCACTTAGTCCAATGTTTGCAAAAAATTCCTTAGTCTCTTTAATTTCTACTTCTCTGAGATTTTCAACTTCTTCATATTCGCGTTGAATTTCACTTTTGTAATGATCCTCTTCTGTTTTTCCAGAGAGGTATCCACCTAGTCCCATTGCTATGCTACCAGCACAGATTTCTGCGATCCCGGCAATTACAATAATGCCACTATTGGTAACAGCTCCGCTTAGTCCTGCCGCTAGCGCAAACGGAACGGTAAGACCATCGCTCATACCAATTACGATGTCTCTTAAAAAATCTGTACTTTCTAAATGTCTTTCTTCGTGAGGGTGGTGTAAGTGGGTATCCATAAAAATATTTGATATTTCGAAGGTAATATTATCTTCTTTTAACGCCGATCAATATTAATTTTTTATTTTGTTATAGTGTAGCTAAACTTTTTCCAATAATTGCTACCGCTTCTAAAATTTGATCCTCGTTAATAATTAAAGGGGGAGCAAATCGAATTTTATCACCATGAGTTGGCTTAGCCAATAATCCATTTTCTTTTAAGGATAAACAAAGCTCCCAAGAAGCTTCTGGATTTTTATGTTTAATTACTATGGCATTGAGCAAACCTTTACCTCTTATTAGTTCAATAAATGGTGAATCGAGTTTTTTGATTTCATTTCGAAATAATATTCCCATTGATTCAGCATTGTTTTCCATTTTTTCATCTTTCAAAACCTGCAAAGCGGTCATTGCAACAGCGCATGCCAGCGGATTACCACCATAAGTACTTCCATGTTCACCAGGCTGAATGGTTAGCATAATTTCGTCGTCTGCTAATACTGCACTGATTGGTAATACTCCGCCACTTAATGCTTTGCCTAAAATTAAAATATCCGGGCGTACATTTTCGTGATCACAAGCTAGCATTTTCCCTGTCCTTGCCAAACCTGTCTGAATTTCATCTGCAATCATCAGTACATTATATTGGGAACATAAATTTCTAATACCTGATAAATATCCTTCGTCGGGTACCACTACACCGGCTTCCCCTTGAATTGGTTCAAACATAAAGCCAGCTACATTTTTGTCTTGCAAAGCTGATTCAAGTGCATTCAGATCGTTGTACGCGATGAGTTCAAAACCTGGCATAAATGGACCAAAATTTTCATAACTACTAGGATCGGTAGAAGAAGATATTGCAGCCAATGTTCTTCCCCAAAAATTACCGGTTGCAAAAATAATTTTCGCTTGATTAGTTGGTATCCCTTTTACTTTGTAACCCCATCTGCGCGCCAATTTAATTGCTGTTTCGCCTGCTTCAACCCCTGTATTCATTGGCAAAACTTTATCATATCCAAAGTAGGAACTGATTAATTGCTCATATTCTCCTAATAAACTGCTGTGAAATGCTCTGCTCGTTAACGTTAGTTTTTGTGCTTGTTCAATTAATGCTTCTATAATCCGAGGGTGACAATGGCCTTGGTTTACTGCAGAATAACCACTTAAAAAGTCATAATATTTTTTATCATCCACATCCCAAACAAATACTCCTTTACCTCTACTGAGTACTACAGGAATAGGATGGTAATTATGTGCTCCAAATTTTTGTTCTAGATCAATGAAATGTTGTGTTTGTTCTGTTAGGGAAATAGAAGAATTCATTACAAGTAATTTAATTAGATGAAAACAATAAATCGAACTATTAATTTTTTAATCAGACTTTTTTGTAGGTCTGTAAAAGGGTAGCCCCCAATCAATGAAAGATTGCAGCTAATATTAATTACTTAATGATTCAGTAGATCAAGATTACTACTTAAAAAAGTTACTATGGTAGAATGTAGGTGGATGATATTTTTTTTTGTAAGATAAATTAAATATTTGATTTTTATGTCTGATGTCTGATGTCTGATTTGTTGATATCTGATTTGTTCTCAAAAGCTAATTGGTTAAATCATCGAAACAGATGGAGGCTTTTAAAAATTAAAATTTACTCCTGCTGTTGACCATCTGCCTGGCATCCTGCTTCCCAATAGGTCACTATAAATTATATTCGTAATATTATTAATTGAAATAAAAATTTCAAGTTTTTTCACAATCTTATAGTTGACCTTGGTATTCCATAAAAAGTAATCTCTTGAAATAGATGCATCAATTGCGGAAGCGCTTAGAGCATCTCTTTTTTTGTAAATAAAATTGGTTGCAAGGCTAAACTTTTTGCAGGCATAGATTAAATTGGATTGCAATAATATTCTAGCATGCGAAATAATATAGAAAGAAGGAGTAGACTCCGTGCTGATTGATTTCAGAAAAGTAACACCGGTATTTATTAATAAATTTTCATCACTTGATATTTTTGTTTTGTAAGCTAATTCAAACTCTATTCCTTTGGTGGTTAACTTTTGTATATTTTTTGCAAGGGCATAATTACTGCCCACCACTAAATTATCTTTTCTTGGCATTGCTGCATAAGGGGTATTAACAAAATCGATAACATTGTTTTGGTCTCTGTAAAAACCAGTAGCTGACAGTTTTAAAAAATTGCTTACTAATAAATCTACTCCAGTTTCATAGCTCCAAGAGTTTTCAGTATCTAGATTTGGATTGCCAATGCTACCTCCTGAAACGATTGTTTTGTTATAGTTGTTGAATCGTTCTGTAAAATCTGCACCGCGTATTGCTTTACCTACGTTGGTGCGCAAGGTTAGTCTATTGAGCTGATAGGCAATATTCAATTGAGGCAATAATGCGGTTCCATAATTTTCATCCAAATCCAATCTAAGGCTTGGAGCTATTTTCCAATCATTTTGGTTGAATAATATATTTCCAAATACAGCTCCATGTTGAGTGCTATGGTTACCTCTGTCATTGGAGTTAATAAATCTTTTATCCAATTGAGCTCCAAAACTTAGGTTGAGTTGTTGATTCAATTTTTGCGAATACAAATATTGTATCATTAAAAGCTTTGATTTATTTTCATTGGCAATAGAACGAGGGTTGTATAAATATTGATCGTAAGTTTCTTTGTAAAGCAAATCAATTTGCTGTTTGTATTTTCCTTTTTGTTGTTTCAATTGTAATTGATTCCACCAGGTGTTTACTTTTTCAGTTGCAGTATCAGATTTATAGGTAGTGTAGAAATTTTGTGCTGCAAAATCTCTGCTATCGTAACTGCTTCTTAGGGACAATTGCCAGTTGTATTTTAATAAAATTGCTACTGACGCACTCATGGTATGGTTGTACAAATATCCTCGAGTGGGTCCTCTTAAAAGTTGCCCTGAAGCATTGTTACTCAATATGCCGATGGAGGAATTAATTTTTGGCCCAGTACTATTAAATCCTGCATTTGAATTGATTAATCCAAATTCACCAAGTGCCAAACCAACTTTTGCTACAGTATTTTTTTCTTTTTTATATTGGTTGAAAGTTTTTGTTATTACATTGATGACGCCACCTACGGCTTCTGATCCATAAATAGCTGCAGCTGGACCACGCAATATTTCGATGCGCTCAATTTCGGAAGGTGCAATTGGAATGTAGGAGGAGAAGTGCCCAGTTATTGGATCATTTAATTTGATGCCATCCACCAAAACTAGTACCTGTTGAAAGGTTCCCCCTCTCATTACAATATCACTTTGTGCTCCCATTGGCCCACGTGATTGAACTTCTACCCCTGGTACATATTTTAATAATTCATCAATTGAAAAGACAGGCAATTGTTTGAATAAACTTCCATCTAATACGGTAATACTTCTACCAGTTTCACTCAATTTTTGTGGGTTTCTAGAGTTGGTAAGCGTTATTGGATCGAGATCGAGCGAATTTTGTGCATATGAATTTATAAATACTGAAAATAAAAGAAAAAATAAAAGGTTGCGCATGGGATATTTTAATAAAATGCAAAAATACTAAACAAAGGCATTAATGATTCTAAAAGTATTCTTTTGCGTTCAATTTTTTTAAGGAAAAATCACTTATCAGGTTGTCGGATTATGGATTTAATAACACACCTTTCTTGTTGGTTCAATATTCTATCAATATAAATTAAAAGTTCATTTTTTTTGACCTATTTAAGTTAAGAGCTCACTAGTACTGTTCGGTTTCATTAGGAAAGTCCTTTGTTTTTACATCTTGAATATACAGTTTAACAGCTGTAGTGATTTGCTCTTCTAAGTTTAAATATTTTCTTAAAAATCGTGGTGAAAAATCAGTGTTGATACCTAGTAAATCGTGCATAACCAGAACCTGTCCATCGCAATCTGCTCCTGCACCAATTCCGATAGTAGGAATTGACAAGCTTTCAGTTACTGATTTGGCAAGACTAGCAGGTATTTTTTCCAAGACAATGGCAAAACAGCCTGCTTCTTGTAAAAGAAGGGCATCTTTTCGAAGTTTTTCTGCTTCTGCTTCTGCTGTGGCTCTTACGGTATAAGTGCCAAATTTATTGATTGATTGTGGTGTTAAACCAAGGTGTCCCATAACGGGAACGCCTGCCCTAACAATTTTTTTAATAGAATCAATTACTTCTTCGCCTCCTTCCAATTTTACGGTATGTCCTCCACTTTCTTTCATTATTCTAATGGCAGAAGCCAAAGCTATTTCAGAATTAGATTGATAATATCCAAAAGGGATATCTACCACAATTAAGCTTCTTTGATGAGCACGAACTACACTTTGTGCATGATATATCATCTGGTCCAAAGTGATTGGAAGGGTAGTGACGTGTCCAGCCATTACATTGCTCGCGCTGTCGCCCACTAAAATAATGTCCATTCCGGCTGCATCAAATATTTTTGCAAAAGAATAGTCATAAGCAGTGATCATGGAGATTTTTTCTCCAGCAATTTTCATTTTCTGGATTGTGTTAGTAGTTACCTTCTTGTATGCTGATTCTGGATGAGACATGTTTGATGCTTTTAATTTTGCTAATAAAATATTTTTAAAAACGGAGTCTTATTTTATTTGCAAAGTAACTATTATTTAATATAAAGCTATTTACATTGATCAGCGGATTGTTTTATTGTAAAAAAATGAAAGGAGGTTGAATAAATATGGAAATAATTATATTAATTTTCTTTCACCTTTTCCCATAGATGTTTTATGAGTCCATCTGCTAAACCAATCTTAGGCACATATATTTGCTCAGCCCCTGCCCATCTCATCACATTGATATAAATTAAAAGGGCCGGCACTATTACATCGGCTCTATCGGTTCTCAATCCATAATTTAAAGTTCTTTCTGATAAACTAGCATTACTTAATTCCTTATGATAATCTCTCAATAATTCGAGGGAAAGTGGTTTTCCATCCTTTCGCTTACTCATTAAAAAAATCTTATTGATATTTCCTCCGCTACCAATTGCTACTACCTCTTTTTGCCCTTTTACTACATTTCGTAAAACATCTTTCATCTCATCCCAATCATTTTCTTTTACCAAATCTTTCAGCATTCGAATTGTACCTATATTAAAAGATTTTTTATAAATAAGAATTCCGTTGCTAAAGAAGGATATCTCAGTGCTACCGCCACCTACATCAATATATAAATAGCTATGATCATTGTCCATGTTTTCGGCTACATGATTTTCATAAATCAGACCTGCTTCGAAATCACCTGAAATAACCTCAATTTCAATTTCTGTTTCTAATTTCACTTTACGGATAATGTCAGCTGAATTTTTTGCATCTCTCATAGCGCTTGTTGCACAAGCTTTGATATGGGCAACATCGTAAGCATTGCATAGATGTTTGTATGCCTTCATGGTCTGTAAAACCATCCCAATTTTTGGCTTTGAAATAACTCCCAATTCAAATACATCAAATCCTAGTCTTAATGGTACTCTAACTAAATTTAATTTATTAAAAAAGGGTTCCCCTTTTTGGTCTGAACTTATTTCAGTGATTAACAGTCTCGCTGCATTACTACCGATATCGATTGCTGCTAACCTCATGTTGTAATCTGCATTAATGATCAAAAATTCGAATGTATCAGTTGAAGTTATTATTTAAATAAAAAAACGATTGTTGATCAATTTAAATAGGTTACAAAGATAAGAGTGAACTAAGTATTGTTAAAGTCGCTTTTTTAACAAATAACATTATGTGGACAATTGGTTAAATCAAAGTTTTTTAATTTGGGTAAACAACTAGATTATTGGATCATTTTTTTATTCAAAAAATTATACGTCTCAACCTGTGAGCGAATTTTCTTTGTATTTCGTGGATTAACATACTGGTTGGATAGTAGGTTATCTAACTTTCTGGCCTTGATATTGTCAGACAGTTGAATTTGTAATATTTCCTTTAATTCTTGTTGTATTGCTTTGTTATATATCGGGCAAGCTATTTCTACACGGTGATCAATGTTTCTAACCATCCAATCCGCTGAAGAAATAAACATTTTTTCATTTCCATTATTATAAAAAAGCATGATTCTAGCATGTTCAAGGTATTCATCTACGATACTGATTGCTTGCACTGGTATTTGGTATTGTTTATTTTCAGTGAGCATACAAAATATCCCCCTGACTACTATTTTAATTTCTACGCCAACTTTTGCTGCTTCATACAATTTTTCAATTAAAGATTCGTCACTCAGTGAATTTACTTTTAGAAGGATAGCAGCATGTTTGCCTGCTTTGGCTGATTTTATTTCATTGGCAATAAGTTGCATCAAATTTTTTCGCATATTGGTAGGACTCACCAAAAGTGTTTTGCAGGATTCTAAAAGTTCAATCCTGGACTTCGGTTGTTCTAAATAATGAAAAACTTTGTTTATATCCGACATGATATTTTTATCAGCTGTTAGAAGGCAGTGATCTCCATATATTTTCGCAGTGCGTTCATTTAAATTGCCAGTGCTAACAAATCCATAATAAATTGATTTGTTATTAACGACTTTTTTTATGAGACAAATTTTGCAATGCACTTTCATATTGGGCACTCCAATCAGCACTTTTACTCCTGCTTCTTCAAGTTCCTCTTTCCATTCTAGATTGGCTTCTTCATCAAATCTTGCTCTTAGTTCAATCACAGCAGTTACTTGTTTACCATTTCTAACCGCATTAGTCATTGCATTAATTATTTTTGATCTAGGAGCAAGACGATAGCAAGTAATTTTAATGCTAGTCACCTGTGGATCAATTGCAGCTTCCCTAAGAAGATCAATCACACTATCATAGGAGTGGTAAGGAAAGTTTAGCAATACATCTTTTTTCAAAACAATATCTGATACTCGCTTTGCATTTAAAAATATTGGATGTACAAATGGTTTTTTACGGGTATTTTTTTGTTCAAATACCGATTCTGGAAAATCTATGAAGTCCTTGAAATTATGAATTTTTCCTCCTGGAATTAAGTTGTCTTTTTCAGAAAGTCCCAATCTTTTCACTAAATAGGTGAGTAGGGAAGTGTCTATATCTCTATCAAATATAAAGCGAACAGGTTTACCTTTTTTTCTATTTTTAATTCCCTTTTCTAATTTTTCCATTAATGAAGTGGCTACATCATTGTCAATGTCAATTTCTGCATCTCGAGTAACTTTTATAATATGTGCTGAAAAAACATCATAGCCAAAAAATGAAAAAATATAAGGAAGGCAAAATCGAATGATGTCTTCCAATAAAATAATATGTTTTTCATTTTGTTTGGAAGGAAGAATGACGAATCTCGGCAAACGCCTTGCTGGAACAGAAACTAGTGCAAATCGCTGGGGAATACTTTTATCTTTTTTTGATAATTTGCAAGCCAAGTAAATTGATTTGTCACTAAGTGTCGGAAATTCTTGTATGCTTTCAATCATCAACGGCACTATATTACTTCTGATTTCATCATTGAAAAAAGAAGTAATAAACTTTTGCTGAACCTTGTCCAATTGCTTCTCATTGATCAGAAATATCTTTTGCTTTTTTAATTCTCTGAGGATCTCATTCCAAATTCTATCAAATTCTTTCTGTTGTCCAATTACTCTATCCTGAATTTGCTCTAAGATCATTTCAGGCGAGACTTCTAAGTGCATGTTTCCTTTATTGCCAAAGGCAATCATTCGCTTAAGGGTAGCTACTCTTACTCGAAAAAATTCATCCAAATTGTTTGAAAATATTCCCAAAAAACGAATACGTTCTCTCAGTGGAACGGTTTCGTCAGCAGCTTCTTGTAATACTCTGCTATTGAAGGATAACCAGCTGATATCTCTTACGATTACTTTTTGTTTTGTCAACGGTTTCGTTTTTTAGGTCGTTCAAAATTAAGGAGTTCAAATAATGTAAGTTTGTCTCCTAGGTTAAATTTTTGTTGTATTTAAGTGACAGCATTGTTGCTTTTAGCGGTTGGTCGATTATAATATGGTAACGCAAGTAGTGAAAGAAAGCCAACAATTAAAATAATACAAAATTGAGCAATCCATTGAAGCAATCCATTTGCATAACCATGACCTTCATCGATACCATATAAAACCATTACTCCCATAATAAACCATTGATAGCTCCCTATTCCACCTGGGGTAATGATCATTCCAATACTTGCAAATGCCAATACTGGAAAAGTTGCTGCAATCGGCAGGTGGGAGGTTTCTGGTATTACAAAAAAACCAATGTAGGTTCCAGCTGCATAGCATAGCCATATAAAAATACTATGAAAAATAAAAGTTGATTTATTTTCTAAATTTTTAATTGAACTTATTCCAGCTCCAACACCTTTAAAAAGTGTATTAATTTTTTTGATAATTCCTATTTCACTGTATTTATTAAAAATAAATTTAATTAAAAAATAGGATGTCACAAGTACGGTAAGCAGTATAGTTAAGTTTAAGAATATTCCACTTAAATCACCTGTCAAAAAATTATTTTTAATGGTTGTTTTAGCATGGGATCCTATGATTGAGGCTTGACTAGCTAAGGCAATAGCAAAAACAATCATCAGTGATATAACGTCAATTACTCTTTCTATCAATATAGTTCCAACCAGCTTGTCGGCGGGTACTTTTTCATATTTACCCAGTATGGTACATTTTAGCACTTCTCCTAATCTTGGTACAGCTAAATTGGCTAAATAACCAATCATTACTGCAAAAAAAGTATTTAACAATCTAGGTGAATACCCCAACGGCTTCATTAATATTTTCCATCTTATTGCTCGGCTGATATGGCTAGCTACCAAAATAAATAATACAGGTATAAATAGTATAAATTTTGCAGATTTTAATGCTGTTTTGCATTCTTGCCAATTTTTGTCACCCATCTTATGAATGCTCCACCAAACCAAAAAAATACCAAGTCCCAAAAAGAACAAATATTTAAAAATCGTTAGCAACTTATTTTTCATAATGCTTACCAAATTACGAAGTTAAGTTGAGAAAAGAGCTATTAGCAATTCAGACAAAATGGCTAACAATTGCTAAGTCTTACGTTAATTTATACACTTTAAATAGATGATAAATAGTTTTTTGAATAACTAATTTTAATTTAGTACTAAATTATCAATTAACCTTACCTGATTAATATAGGCGGCTACCAGCGCAACAAGGGTAGATTTACCATCCCAATTTTGAACTGTTTCAAGTGTTTGTGCTTTGGAAATAGCAATGTATTCAACTTTAAAACCCTGTTCTGTTAAAATATTTTGAGCCATCTGCTTTAAATTTTCAAGATCTTCAAGCAGAATATTTTCTTTTATGTAGCTAAGTGTATTGAATAAATTTGCAGCTTTTTTCCGTTCTAAATGGCTTAATCTCACATTACGACTACTCATGGCAAGACCATCGGGTTCGCGTTGGGTGGGACAAATAATTACCGAAGTGTCCATACCAATTTGGGAAATCATTTTTTTTATCACCAAGCACTGCTGAAAGTCCTTTTGACCAAGATATAATCTTCCAGGAGAAATTGTTTCTAGAAGAAGGTGGACAATCTGGCAAACTCCCTGAAAATGACCTGGACGAAACTCTCCCTCTAAAATACTATCTAAATGTCCTAAATCGTATTGTTGACTAGGGGAACTTCCATTAGGGTACATATCAGCAACTGAGGGTAAAAAAAGTATATCACAGCCTGCTTTTTCTAATTTTAGTATATCAGCTTCGATAGTGGAGGGGTATTTTTCAAAATCCGTCAAATCTGTAAACTGTGTTGGGTTAACAAAAATACTGGCTATTACCAGTGTATTTTCTAGTCGAGCAGTATGAATCAGGCTTAAATGACCGTCATGAAGTGCTCCCATAGTGGGTACAAATCCTATTGAATTGTGGGCAATTGAACCGTTATGTATAAAGGAGCTAAGGTCATTAGGATGCTTTAAAAGTATCATTCATTTAAGTTTATTTGCTTCAAATGTAGTTCTATATTGATTTTAAGAAATTTATCGTAACTTCGCCGCCTTTGGGAAATCTACGATATCCTTTTTAATCTAGCACAAATGTCAACAAAAAAAAGAATTTTATTTATTGCTAATGAAATGTCTCCATATGTGGAACTTACAGAGTTTTCGGAGATCATAAATAAATTAGCCATAAAATCGAATGATAGTGGAATGGAAGTTCGTTGCATAATGCCTCGATTTGGTATTATTAATGAACGAAGACATCGCTTGCATGAGGTGGTCCGACTGTCAGGTATCAATGTTTCAATTGGGGGTGATGATTATCCTTTGGTAATAAAAGTAGCTTCCTTGCCCAATGCAAGGTTGCAGGTCTATTTTTTGGACAACGAAGATTTTTTCAAAAGAAAATCCATTTTTACTGATGAGAACTCAAAATGGTTTGATGACAATGGACTGAGGACAGCCTTATTTTGTAAGGGAGCCCTAGAAACGGTAAAGAAATTTGGTTGGCCTCCAGACATTATACATTGTAGCGGATGGATGACTGGATTAATCCCTATGTTTATAAAAACTGCTTATAAAAAAGAACCTGTATTTAGTAATTGTAAGGTAGTTTATACAATAGGTGAAAATACTTTTAAGGAAAAGCTTGGAGCTGATTTTCTTAAGCTTGCTACTATTAACGAGCAGGTTGCCAAAAAAGAGTTGGATTTTTTCAAGGATATTAATAATGTGGCCATGTTTAAAGGAGGTGCTGCTTATGCAGATGCGATCACCTTTGGGGCTGCTGCTGTAGACAAAAAACTGGTGGAAGAATTTAGTAAAGTAAAGGGCAAAAAGACTCTGCCTTTCAATGCTGATTCTGATTTAACAGACTATTTGCAATTATATGACGACCTTGCCAAGTAGTATTAAAAAACCAAACCAAATTCCTTAAATTTCGATTTTGTGCAAAGAAAATTTCTATTTTTATTAGCCGGACTGGCTTGCGTTGTTATATTTAATTTGAACTGTACTAAAATAGACACCACTCAACTGGGTGGGGAGATCTTGCCTGCAGTTGACAATGTGTATACTTTTGCTGATACGCTTTTAATTGATGCTTCTAGGGAGCCTTTAGACAATGATTCAATTAAAATTAATCTTTCTGAGCCCCATCTTTTAGGTAATATCAACAATGATCCTATTTTTGGAAAGACGAAGGCTGATATTTTCGTTCAGCTAAAACCTTCTTTTTTTCCTTTTTATTTTGGAAATCCTGCTGATACAATCAATCCTTTCATTAATCCCAAAACCCATTTTGATTCTGCCTTTATTTGCCTTTCCTATTCAGGTTTTTTTGGTGACAGTACCAAGCCTCAGCATTTTAAGGTTTACCAGTTAGATGAAGGGACAACTAATTTCTCTGACACTATTTCCCATTATCTGAGTTTCCAGCCCGATAGACCATTGACTAACCTGATTGGTGAGGCGACTATCTATCAACCGGATCTTAAGAAATATGTATATTTAAAAACTAGTAAAAAGGACTCAATTACTAGACAGATTCGTATCAAACTAAATTCGTCATTTTTGGATGCTCTTCAATTGGGTGATACGGCTTCTAATAGCTCTTTTAACTTTTTCAATAGCGATTCGATTTTCAAAAAGGCGTACAGAGGATTTGCAATTGTAGCCGATGGGACAAATTCGGCCAATGGATTGTTTTATATTAATTTGGCTGATTCTGCCACTAGACTTGAAGTGCATTATGTGGCAGGGTACGCAAATAAGCTAGATACTGCATTTTCTTCTTTCAAGTTGTCAAATGGCAATTTTTTCAATGTCACTGCCTCTGCAAGTGCTAATTATGTGCGAAGAGATACTAGTGCATCAGAATTCCCCCGTTCACCTGATCCTACAGCATCGTATATTCAATCATCTCCAAGTGGGTCTGCCGTTAGGTTGAAAGTACCCGGATTATCGGGAATGACCAATCGTATTATTCATCGTGCAGAGATTATTGTTGAGCAGATTGCTGGAAGTACAGGCAATGATGTGTTTTCTGCTCCGCAGTATCTATACCTTGATTTGATTGATTCTGGAAATACTAGAAAATATAAACCAATTTATTATGATTTAAACAATACCCAAAGCTACGATCCAGACAATTTTATCTCTTTCTTTCCAACTCAAGGTATTGATCAAAATTATTTTGGAGGATTCAAGCGAGTGATGGAAGATGGATTGGGAATTCGTGCTTATTATAATTTCAATGTAACTCGCTACGTTCAGAGTCTGGTAACCAAAGGGGGGATTAATTATAACTTCAGGTTATTTGCACCCTATAATATATACTATTATGGTTTGAAGCTACCCTATAAAAACAACTTAGCCTACGGACGGGTAAAAATAGGAAATGGCAACAATGCAAAATACCGACTTCGCATGCGCATTATTTATTCTAAAATTTAATCTGTAAAGTATCATTACCTCAAATCCTGTTTATTTACATAGGGGATTTGTTGTATTCAAACGTATTCATATCTTTGTGCCTAAAATTTAAAAATCTATGCCTTATTTGTTTACCTCAGAGTCCGTGAGTGAAGGACATCCGGATAAAGTAGCTGATCAGATTAGTGACGCTTTAATTGATAATTTCTTAGCATTTGATGCAAATAGTAAAGTTGCCTGTGAAACCCTAGTTACTACAGGTCAAGTAGTTCTTGCAGGGGAAGTGAAGAGCAAGGCATATTTGGATGTGCAAGAAATTGCCCGTGGAGTTATCCGTAAAATTGGATATACTAAAAGTGAGTATATGTTTGAAGCAAATTCATGCGGTATACTTTCTGCTATTCATGAGCAATCAGCCGATATTAATCAAGGAGTTGATAAAAAGAAAAAAGAAGATCAAGGAGCAGGTGACCAAGGAATGATGTTTGGTTATGCAACCAATGAAACGGCTAATTATATGCCCTTAGCATTGGATTTGGCCCATTATTTATTAATTGAATTGGCTGCTATCCGCAGGGAAAACAAAGAAATTAAGTACTTGCGTCCTGATGCTAAGAGTCAAGTTACTCTTGAATACGATGACAAAAATCATCCAGTTCGTATCGTTGCAATCGTTGTTTCTACTCAGCATGATGATTTTGGAAAAGAGGAAACGATGCTAGCTAAAATTAAAAAAGATATCATCAATATCTTGATTCCAAGAGTAGTAAAGAAGTACCCTAAATATGCTCATTTGTTTAATAACAAGATTCAATATCATATCAATCCTACTGGTAAATTTGTTATTGGTGGACCTCATGGTGATACGGGATTAACAGGTCGTAAGATTATTGTTGATACATATGGCGGAAAAGGTGCTCATGGTGGTGGCGCTTTCAGTGGTAAGGATCCAAGTAAAGTAGATAGGAGTGCAGCTTATGCAACCCGCCACATTGCAAAAAATCTAGTTGCTGCTGGTTTGTGTGATGAAGTTTTGGTTCAAGTGAGTTATGCTATTGGCGTTGCTCAACCAACCAGTATCAATGTAGTTACCTACGGTACCGCAAAGGTGAAGTTAACCGATGGTGAAATAGCTAAAAAAGTAATGGGAATGAAATGTTTTGACATGCGCCCTTACTTTATTGAGCAACGTTTAAAATTACGTAATCCTATTTATAGTGAAACTGCAGCATATGGCCATATGGGGCGTAAAAATGAAGTAGTTGAAAAAACTTTCATTTCTCCAACTGGTAAATCAGTTAAGAAAAAAGTAGAACTTTTTACTTGGGAAAAACTAGATGCCGTAAAAGATGTTAAAAAGCTTTTCGGATTAAAATAATTTTTTCTACTATAAGTCCTTTTCTTTAAGAAATTTTTAAAGACCATGAGTTTGTAAAACTTATGGTCTTTTTTGCTTAAATAACAATTAATTTTGACAGGTGAAAAATTTCAGACAACAACAGCAAAGACCTAAAAAAAATACATTGGTTATTGGCCGAAAGGCAATTATTGAAGCCATGCAAACTGGCAAGCAACTTGAACGTATTTATATGCAGTCTACCATTCATGGAGAAACAATTGATGAAATACGAAAATTAGCCGACCAGCACTTAGTTCCAATAAATAAGGTGCCTGTAGAAAAGCTGAACGGTTTCAACATCAGTAATCATGAAGGTTGCGTTGCGATAATTAGCAAAATTCAATATCAAGATCTTCAAAATATCATTTCATTTATTGTGGACAATGGCGAAGTTCCATTGTTTTTGATCTTAGATGGTATTACAGATATTCGAAATATTGGAGCCATAGCAAGAAGTGCTTTTTGTTTTGGTGTAAATGCCATTGTTATACCTGATAAAGGGGTAGGAGCGCTGAACGAAGATGCCATATTAACCTCTGCTGGAGCGCTAGAAAAAATTCCTGTATGCAGAGTGAATAGTTTGATGAAAACCGTAGATGAACTCCACCTAAATGGTATCAAGGTTTTTGCTAGTGAAATGACGGCCAAGAAAAAACTTTTTGAACTTAATCTTTCCGAGCCTTGTGCTTTGGTAATGGGTGGAGAAGAACACGGTGTATATCCTGCACTGATGAAAATATGCGATGAGCAATTTCAAATTCCCATGACTGGTGACTTTGAATCACTCAATGTATCAGTTGCTACTGGTGTAATTTTGTATGAGGCAATGAAGCAGAGATTGTCCTAAGGAATGGCAGTTATTCTTGCATGTCCGCATTTGAATAATTTGAATGGTCGCCGGTTTTACTAGAGTCTGCAACCAGTTGATCCATTGTCTTAATTTCGGCTTCAGTGAAATTTCGCCATTTTCCAACAGGCAAATTGGCAAGTGTAATATTCATAATCCTAACCCTTTTTAGGGTATTTACATTATAACCTAGTGCAAGGCACATCCTTCTAATTTGACGGTTGAGTCCCTGAGTGAGTATAATTCGAAAGCGATTTTTACCTTCCTGTTTTACATAGCATTTTTTTGTAACGGTGTCGAGTATTCGAATTCCGTTGCTCATTTTGTTTACGAAGTCTCCTGAAATCGGTTTATCTACTGTTACAACGTATTCTTTTTCGTGGTTGTTACCAGCCCTTAAAATTTTATTTACAATATCTCCGTCATTTGTTAAAAAAATTAATCCTTCTGAAGGCTTGTCTAGTCTGCCTATTGGAAATATTCTGCTTTTAAAATTAATAAATGAAATGATGTTATTTTTATCTTTTAAATCTGTAGTACAAGTGATGCCAACTGGTTTGTTAAAAACAAGATAAACTGTTTTATCCTTTTTTTTAATTGGTTCTCCATCAATTTCTACTATGTCACCTGGTATTACACGATTTCCTTTAATTGCTACATTGTCGTTGATAGTAACCCTTGCTTGTTCAATATATTTATCTGCTTCCCTTCGGGAGCAAAATCCAGTCTCGCTGATGTATTTATTTAAACTTTTGTCCATTGACTATTGGAGTAGATTGATATTCATAAAACATTTGAATGCTTTCACAAGTTATTGATAATTCTAAATTATTAAAGTGATTTTCTTGCTGTTGAATATATATTAGCCTCAATTTGTTCGGTTAATTTATTTAAGTTAATTCGGAAAGCCTTTTTACCCATCATTTTAAAATCAATAGATACATTACTAATTAAAATATTCAGATTGGTGAATGGTCATTTAACTAATTCAATTTCCTCATTTGATATATAAACGAAAACAGATGACTTGAATAGAGATATTTTGTTACACTGAGGGTTGGTAGCATTAAAATGCTAAAAACTATTTGATGGGAAATAGTCCACTATTTTTTTATTGTTAAACGCAGATACTACCTTTTTTCTATTGCTTAATTTATATAAGATTTACCAGTCTCTGCTAATAATAAATAAGTTGTTATAATTAAAATAATTAATCCATTTTGATGGATAAAAAAATCCCCTTACGATGAAGGTAATGTGTTGAAAGAGGGGGATGACAGAAAGTAAGTATTCAAAGATTTCCAAGTGATAAATAACAAATATCAAATTTGAAATGTAAGCTACTATTTCACTTTTTTTAAAAGAGTTTTAAAAAAAGACGCCCTTTAAAAAGTATGCTCTTGCTTTTTAAAAGGCGTCATCAGATTTTAAAAAAGTGTTGTTGTCTAATTTAAGATTAGTTATTGGGCATCAACTGAATCGTAAACAATTACTTTTGACCATAAGG
>CAMBTV010000006.1 GCA_945870835.1 Chitinophaga pinensis | reverse complement strand
CAGTAATGGTAGCAATGGTGCCAGTAGTTTTGTCAAGATGTTGCTGCAAATCTGTTAAATAACCTAGTCCACTTTTTGGATCAGTATCTCTTCCATCAGTGAAAGCATGAATAAATAAATTATTCATCCCTTCTTCCTTGCATAGGGTAGTAATTGCTTTTACATGGTAAGTATGGGAGTGCACTCCTCCTTCACTTACAAGTCCTATCAAATGTAATTTTTTATTGTTTGCTTTTGCAAATCTTATGGCGTTTAATAATGTATTGTTTTGTTGAAACTCACCCGTCCGAATCGCAACATTGATACGCTGTAGTTCTTGATAAACTATGCGTCCCGCACCAAGGTTAAGATGACCTACTTCGCTGTTTCCCATTTGTCCTTCAGGTAAGCCCACTTCTTCGCCACAGGTGATTAAAGTCGAATTTGGAAATTTGTTGTATAAAGAACTTACAAAAGGAACATTTGCATTTTGAATAGCATCGCTACTTTTGATCTTGCCTAGTCCCCATCCGTCCATGATAATGAGGATTGTTTTTTTATTATTCATAACGTAAAGTTAACTTTTTTACAGGTTTTCAAAAAAGCTATTTATCTTTTCATTGTAATTCCTACTTATCTGTTAAAAACATTGGCAAGTTTTTGGCAAATTTGAAACCCTAATTTAACCAACGTATGAAACATTTTTTGGTGTTAGCTATTCTCATGAGCTTTTTTTCGTCCTTTATAGTAAAAACTGGAATTGATGAAGTGATTGCTGCAATGCGGTCTGGAAATTCTGGCTTGGTGGCAAAACATTTTGATAATAGGGTGGATATTAGTATGCCAGATAAAACTAACAGTTATAGCAAAAGTCAGGGTGAATCGGTGCTGAAAGACTTTTTTACAAACAATTCAGTTAAAAATTTTGAAATTATTCATAAAGGTGAAAATGCAGGTTCACAATTTTGCATTGGAACGCTTCTTACTAAAAATGGCAGTTTTCGAACTACTATTTTTATGAAGCAAAAAGGTGATGGCCAAGTATTGCAGGAGTTGCGATTTGAAAATCGTTAACTAAATAACCTCCATCTAAAGAGGCTATTTTATAAACCCCCATCATCCATAAATATTTTTTTTAGCCTGTAAGACTTTTCGTTTACAGGTTTTTTATTTATATAAATTTGCATATGGACTTTTATAATCAGCAGTTAGCGATTTTGATTAAAAATGCATTGGCAGAGGATATCGGTGACGGAGATCACTCTACTTTGTCGAGTATACCTGCAGGTGCAAAAGGTAGGGCGGTATTAAAAGTAAAGGAGAAGGGTGTAATTGCAGGGGTATCTGTTGCGGAAAAAATATTTCGCACCATGCAGCCGGATTGCAGATTCAACTTCTTTAAAAAAGATGGTGAACAAATGGAATATGGTGAAATCGCGTTTGAGGTGGAAGCAGATATCCAAACTATTTTACAATGTGAGCGCTTGGTTTTGAATTGCATGCAACGCATGAGTGGAATTGCCACCCTTACCCGAAAATATGTTGACCGGCTAAAAGGCACCCGAAGTAAGTTATTAGATACACGTAAAACTACTCCTAATTTTAGATTGCTAGAAAAAGAGGCGGTTCGGATTGGTGGTGGAGTAAATCATCGCTTTGGCTTGTTTGATATGATAATGCTTAAAGACAATCATATTGATTATTGCGGAGGAATTGAAAAGGCAATTGAGAAGGCATATAATTATGTACAAAAAAATAAACCTGGACTTTTAATAGAAGTGGAAACCAGAAGTCTGGACGATGTAAAAAAGGTAATGGCTATTGGCAAGGTGAATCGTATTATGTTAGATAACTTTTCACCTCAATTATTGGCGGAGGCTATTGAAATTATTCAGGGACAGTATGAAACTGAGGCGAGCGGGGGCATTGATCTAAATAATATTGAAGCGTATGCTGCTACAGGAGTTGATTTTATTTCATGTGGGGCAATCATTCATCATGCAGGAGGTTTGGATCTTAGTTTGAAGGCAGTTTTAGGTAAACTATAAAAAAGGCCTTTAAAAAAATTCATGTTTTTTTAATATAATCTCATGGCAAAAATTAAGTTAAATTCTTTGGGCGGATTGGTTTATTCGACTGACCCTAATTTTAAACCGGAACAAGAGCAGAATGAAGAGAAGGATACATTGCCAGCTTCTCAACAAAAAATTAAAGTTCGTTTAGACACCAAGCATCGTGCAGGTAAAGCAGTTACCTTAATAGAGGGATTCATTGGAACAAAAAATGATCAAGAAGAGTTGGGTAAAAAAATTAAAACCTTTTGCGGTACAGGAGGATCTGTAAAAGACGGAGAAATCATAGTACAAGGAGATAATAGGGATAAAATAATAGCTTGGCTTCAAAAGAATGGCTTTGCTACTGTCAAAAAAATTTAGCAGCTAATTGTTCTCCAAATATTTAGTTAGTTATTATATTATTTCATTATATAATATAATTTTAATATAAAATTTAGGACATTATAATGATATTTACTTCTTTAATTTACAACAAAAGGTTGTTTTTTGCGTTAATTTAGTTGTTATATATTTTAAAGGATGATTTCAAAAATTTCAGAGGGTGTAAAAGTTACTGTAGAAACTTTCTATCAGCCGGAATATAGTAATATTGCCAATAGCGAATTTATGTTTGCGTATCGAATTACTATTGAAAATAACAACGATTATCCAGTTAAATTATTAAGGCGGCATTGGTTTATTTACGATGCCATCGGCAGTCGTCGTGAGGTGGAAGGTGAAGGAGTAATTGGGGTACAGCCTCAGATTAATTCAGGTGAAAAATACCAATATATAAGTGGCTGTAATCTTAGCACTGAAATGGGTAAGATGTATGGCAGCTATAAAATGGAAAATTTGAACACTTCAAAAACTTTCGAGGTAGCAATACCTGCTTTTGAACTGACTGTTCCATTTAAAATGAATTAATTGTTGAGGAATGGATTCGATGCCCTAACTTTAAGTTCGAGATTTACTTGTTAATAAATTCAAAACCTAGAAATAACAATTGATTTTTTTTAATACCAATATACCATATGGCAAAAATTATCTTCGATAACCGAAACAACCAATTCTACCAAAGCCTAAAACTTTCTGTAGACGAGTATTTTGAAACCAATGGTATTAAAAGGACAGGTGACTGGCGTTTATATATCAAAACAATTACTTTGATTGGAGCTGCTATAGCAATGTATTGTAGCCTAATGTTTTTTCCAGTTGCCCCTTTACTAGCCTTAGTTATTTGCGCATTAATGGGATTTACATTTGCTAGTATTGGTTTTAGTGTAATGCATGATGCTAATCATGGTAGCTATAGTACAAAGTCTTGGTTGAACGATTTAATAGGGTTATCTGCAAATGCATTGGGAGCCAGTTCTTTTTTCTGGAAGCAGAAGCATAATATTATTCATCACACTTATACCAATGTAGATGGAATAGATGATGACATTGCAAAAAGTCCAATTATTCGTCAGTGTGAAACGCAGAAATGGGTACCCGCTCATAAGGTCCAACATCTTTATTTAGTTCCCGTTTACGCACTTTCTTCGATATTCTGGTTATTTTTTATGGACTTCACTAAATATTTTACTAGAAAAATTTATACCACAGAGGCTTGGAAAATGACGACAAAAAATCATGTTATATTTTGGGCAACCAAGATATGCTATTTTGTTTTTTATATGATTATTCCTATGATTGTATGGGGTTTTGGTCCATGGTTGTTGGGTTTCTTTTCGCTTCATGTTGTTATGGGACTGACACTTTCGTTGGTATTTCAATTAGCACATGTTGTAGAGAACACCGAGTTTGAAAATGTTGCTTTAGATGAAACTAAGCATATTGAAACAGCTTGGGCTGAGCATCAAATTAAAACAAGTTCAAATTTTTCGATGAACAACCCAGTGATTTCATGGTTTGTAGGGGGATTGAATTTTCAAATAGAACATCACCTTTTTCCAAAAGTGAGTCATATACATTACCCTGCAATCAGCAAAATAGTCATGGATAAATGTGCTGAATTTAATTTGCCTTATAATAATTATTCAACTATAACAGGTGCAATTGCATCTCATTTTAGGGTGATGAAAATGTTAGGCAAACAACCATCGGTTGTTGAAACTGTTCAAGCACAGGCAGCTTAGGAGTTTTAGGGTTTGTATTTAGCTTGTTGTAATATTATTTCAGTATCGGTATTCATCAACTGTTGTAGTGTTAAAGATTGATTCTTTTTGGCAAACTTCTTCATGATTTGCCATCCACTAAATGCGCCGATATTTCCAGGGGCACCTTCCCCCAATTCCTGAGTCTTTGGGCTTTCTCCGATGTAATTCTTAATAATATTCTTGTCAGTGATTTGTAGATATTCATTTTTCACAAAAAGATCCCAGATGACAGCTTCGTGTTCGCGAGCATCTTCTAATTGTTTTTCGGTGTATCCAATCAATTTATACTCTTCTGTTTTCGGTAAAAACTTACTCAGTAAATACAGCCTTTTTCCTTTTTCGATCATTTGGATGACTAAAGATTTATCATTAATTTTTTCAGGGTAGAGGTCGTTTACTATATTATTAATACAGTTGATAACAATATAGCTCGGTTCAAAACGATTGGATAAGTAAGCAGGATAAGTGTCTTGAACTAAACTAGTTTTGTATAAAGAAAAATCTTTACCTAGATGAAATTGCAATCCTACAATAAGTGCTTCATCAGTTAAAATATCTCCGTAACCATCTGCCGGACCGATATAGGTAATTAATTTGCTTGGTAGTGGATAAGAGGGGAAATAATATTTTACAAACTGCAATCCTTTAATAATTTCTTTTTCGAAAGGATTGAAGTTATGGAAAGTCTTCTCCGAACTATCGAATATAGGTCGGTAAGCATTTATAAATGAATTTACATAGGAAGCCGCTGAATCTTTTGGCCAATTTGGCGATATATTTAATATGGCTGACAAATAGGTTTCAGTAAATCCAGGTTCTTTCTTTTGTAATTGAAGTAAGTAGTCTAATAAATTATTTGAGGTAGTATCAAATAAATCCTGCTCAAATCGGGTAGTTTTTAGGCTAACAGTTATATTAGAAACATCTGGTATTTTTTCTTGCTCATTGCAGGAAAAAAATACCATTGATAACATAAGGGCAAAGACAGGTAATTTCATACTGATTAATGTGTTTCAATGTTTTAACTTTGCAAATAAATACAAACCTTTCTAAATATAAAGTTAAGGCCCTTTAATGGCAGTGTTATGAAAATATTTTTGGCGCAACAAAACTATCACATTGGAAATTTTGAAAGCAATTCACAAAAGATAATTGCTGCTATTGAAGCTGCAAAAAAGCAGGGTGGAGATATTATTATATTTAGTGAACTGAGTGTTTGCGGTTATCCCCCGCGTGATTTTTTAGAATTCGACGACTTTATTGATCATTGTAATGCTTGTATTGAGCTCATTAAACATCATGCCGACTCTATTGCAGTTATTGTTGGTGCACCAGATCGAAACAAGGTAAGAGAGGGGAAAGATCTATTTAATGCGGCCTATTTTTTATACAATCAACAAGTGATTGGAATAGCGCATAAAACGCTCTTACCTACTTATGATGTGTTTGATGAATACCGATACTTTGAACCAGCTTTTGAGTGGAATGTGATTGAGTTTAAGGGAAAAAAAATCGCCCTTACCATCTGTGAAGATATTTGGAACCTTGGAGATAATCCATTGTATAGAATCTGTCCGATGGATAAATTGATGGAACAGCAGCCAGATTTGATGATAAATATTTCTGCATCTCCATTTGATTATACGCATGATGCTGAGCGAAAAATGACCATTAAAGCAAATGTACTCAAGTATCATTTACCGATATTTTATTGTAATGCGGTAGGAAGTCAAACTGAAGTAGTTTTTGATGGCGCATCGATGGTGTTTGATAAAAATGCCAACTTATGTGGCCAACTTCCGATGTTTGAAGAGGCTTTACAAAGCTTTACACTAAAGGATGACGGCTTAATTGATGCAGCTATTATTGAACAATCTAGCAATTTGTTAAATAAAAATATTATACCTTCTTACTTGGATGAACAAAGAAACATTGAACAGGTGCATCATGCTATTGTATTGGGTATCAGAGATTATTTTAGTAAGATGGGCTTTTCCAAAGCCATCATTGGCAGCAGTGGTGGAATTGATAGCGCAGTAACTATCGCCTTGGCATGTACTGCATTGGGACCAGAGAATGTAAGAGCAATTCTTATGCCTTCACAATACTCTTCAGACCATTCGGTGGTTGATGCAGTGGCGTTGAGCAATAACCTTGGTAATCCCTACGATATTATTCCAATCAAAAATATTTATGACGCATTTCTATCTGAACTCAATCCCATTTTTAATGATTTACCATTTGGGTTAGCGGAGGAAAATATACAAAGTAGAGGTAGAGGAAATTTACTGATGGCAATCGCTAATAAATTTGGATATATATTATTAAATACGTCTAATAAAAGTGAATTGGCAACAGGTTATGGAACCTTGTATGGAGATATGGCTGGTGGTATTGGTGTGTTGGGTGATTGTTATAAGTTGCAAGTATATGCACTAGCAAACTATATTAATAGAAATGAGATAGTTATTCCAAGTAATATAATTTCAAAAGCTCCTTCTGCAGAATTGAGGCCTGAGCAAAAAGATTCTGATTCATTGCCGGACTATGAAGTACTTGATAAATTATTATATCAGTACATTGAAAGACGGCTAGGTCCAAAGGAGATTAAGGCGCAGGGATTCGATTCAGCTTTGGTGGACAGGGTATTAAAAATGGTGAATATGAATGAATATAAGCGCAACCAATTTTGTCCGATCATTCGAATTTCACCGAAGGCTTTTGGAGTAGGAAGAAGAATGCCAATTGTAGGAAAATATTTGATTTAATTTAGGAGGCTCCTTTTTAAAAATTGCAATAAAAATGGAATTTCGATTTCTTTTTTATTGTGAAAGGTGGCCAATTTTCTCAAGTATTGCGGTAAGTTTTTCTGGTTGATTAGTGCCAATTAATATTTTTTTTTGATTGCTGAATACAAGCTATAATCCTTTATCACCCGATATGTTCCATGCATTCCCTTTTCCAAATATACCCAATCGCATACCCCAACCTCCGTATTCTAATAGCGGTGAATATTTTCTAACATAAGAACTAGAAATCATATCCCAAGAAAATTTTTTGAAAGACCAATGAAAAGGGAAAAATCTTACATAGATTCCATCTTCTTTAATGAGGGTATCTAGTCGAATGTTTAAAATTAAAAGAGTGATTAAGAGCAGAGGGATAGCAGTTAATAGGAGACCTAAATTACTCATTGGTTTGTCTCCAAATGGCTGATCAGTTATTAGTTGCTTGAAAATACCAATCAATATCACTCCATTAACAATCAGCAGTATTGCCCAAAGCCACCACTGCTTAAATTTTTGCTTTTCTGAAAATAAAATTTCATTTTCCGTATCTTGAAAGTAAATAAATTAATAATTAGGGGCTAATGTATCTTCCAACCTTAATTGTATTTTTAAAAATGGGAATATAGTTTATTTCATCAGATCATCTAATAATATTTGAAATGCTTGAGAACTAACAGAAAATTCTCCCCTATATGGATTGTCCATCGATCCTATTAGAAAAATGAGTGATCCAAGAAGTGATCCACTTAGTACACTCATTATTATGTTTATTTTTTTATTACTAATAACTAAGCACCAAGTTAGAGCGATAATAACAAAAGCTCCAAAAAATAAAATTATCCAAATGGCAGAGGGCAATGATGAATTAACAGAATTTAGTCTCAATCTTCTATCTGTTATCAGGATATTAAATTGTTTAAGGGTTTCTGCAAACAGTATTTTATCTTTTTCTCTTTTTGGTTCATAGGAGGATAATTCTTTTTGAAAGGAGTCTATCATCTCATTACATCTATTAGTAGATATTCCTTTTTTTTGAAGCCCCCAGGCTGTATCAACAGTGTAGGAAGTATAATTTTTAAGGATGGTAAGCATTTTTTTATTACTAGTGTCCTCTAATAATTCTACATCTCTGTATAGGCTTGCTAGTGAACTACTTTCATTGTTTACAGTTGACTCTACAGAATTGAAGTTTTCAAATGTGCCTACTGCAATTAAGCCAAGTGTAATACCGTAAAAAACACCGCTAGTGGCTATAAAAGTTGAAACAATTGAATTATGTTCAACAGATAAGGAAAACATTTTTTCAAATTTACTACTAAAGAAAAAAGCCCCTAGAAGTGAAAAAGATATAAAAAGTAAATTACAAAGAACAAAAAATTGCCACTCTGGAAGGTCGTATACCCAATAAAAATTCATAAAATAAATTTAAAAATTATAATGGTTGTTAAAGGACGAATTTACACTAAAAATCAAACTAATATGAAAATGATATTATATGATTGAAATTTTTTTAAAGTAATATTTTAGTTTTTGGGTTTAAATTTTAAAGTTAATGGGGTTCGATAATCTTTATATCAATCGTGATATTAATTTTCTTGAAAAAATCAGAAAATCGAACTACATAATTTGAAAATAAATTTCCTTTTAAATAGCAGTTTAAAATTTAGGTTAAAGTTAATGTTAAGAACCTAAGGATTAAGCAGACTTTAACGAATATCTTAGTATTGATAATATTTTATTTTGTTATAGTTCGTATTTTCGCAATCCAATCAAATTATTGGTAGAAGACATTTTGATTATCCAACTTTAGTTGATTGGAACTATCACTTTGATTTATTGATTTTGTAATTTTCTAATCTGCTCTTTTAGAAAGGGCTAATTTAAATATTTATTATGCTTCAAACTGCCGAAGACATCCGCCTGCTGAATGATGAGATTAACCAATCAGCTGGTTTTGTTAACAAAATTAATGATGAATTAAGTAAAGTAATTGTAGGTCAGCAAGGTATGATTGAAAGATTGCTTATTGGACTATTAAGCAATGGACATGTGTTATTGGAGGGCGTACCTGGGTTAGCAAAAACGCTGTCCATTAAATCGTTGGCACAAGCAGTTCATACTAATTTTAGCCGCATACAGTTTACGCCTGATTTATTGCCAGCGGATGTAGTGGGTACTATGATTTATAATCAGGCGAAAAATGAGTTCATGGTGCGCAAAGGCCCCATTTTTTCCAATTTTATTTTGGCAGATGAGATTAATAGAGCTCCAGCAAAAGTGCAGAGTGCTTTATTAGAAGCTATGCAAGAAAGGCAGGTAACTATTGGCGATACTACCTTCAAATTGGAAGAGCCATTTCTTGTATTAGCAACACAAAATCCTATTGAGCAAGAAGGAACCTATCCTTTACCCGAAGCGCAGGTTGATAGGTTTATGTTAAAGGTGATCATCGATTATCCTTCCAAAACAGAGGAGCAGTTAATCATTCGTCAAAATACGGAGGGACTTTCCTTTCCTGTAATTTCTGCTGTAGCATCCACTCAAGAAATTTTAGTTGCAAAAGAATTAGTGCGTAGAGTTTACTTGGATGAGAAAGTAGAAAATTATATTTTGGATATCGTTTTTGCTACTCGTTATCCTGAAAAATACAATCTACCAAGGTTAAAGCCGCTGATTAGTTTTGGAGGTTCGCCTAGGGCAAGTATAAATTTAGCTTTAGCGGCCAAAGCGTATGCTTATTTAAATAAAAGAGGCTTTGTAATTCCTGAAGATGTGAGGAGTATTTGTAAAGATGTATTGCGTCATCGAATTGGACTTACCTATGAAGCCGAAGCGGAAAATGTAAATGTATCCATGATTATAGATGAGATATTGAGAGTAGTAGTGGTACCTTAGAAATGGTGAGATAATTCAATGCGTATTAATATTTCCTTGAGGAATGCTGTTAAAGTAAACAGACTTATTTATTTAGAAATCGTTAATAGATAAAAATATTTTGTTTAAAAAGAAAATCAATACGGTACAATCAAAACCTAAAGATTCTGTTTTGTCAGACGAATTAGATGCGACTGTAATTATGCGAAAGGTTCGTGAGTTAGAAATTAAAAGTAAAAAAATCACTACCCATCTATTTACTGGTGAATATCATTCTGCTTTCAAAGGAAAGGGAATGAGCTTTCGTGAGGTGAGAGAGTACTATGCAGGTGATGATGTACGATTTATTGATTGGAATGTGAGTGCTAGATTTAGTCATCCTTTTACAAAAGTTTTTGAAGAAGAAAGGGAGCTTTGTATTTATTTATTAGTGGATACCAGTGCTAGTAATTTGTTTGGAACTGTTCAATCAAGAAAACGTGATATTTTGACAGAGATTGGCGCCTTGCTGACCTTTAGCGCGATTAATAACAATGACAAGGTTGGTGTAATTTTTTTTAGTGATAAGGTCGATAAATTTATTCCTCCAAAAAAGGGTAGGCAACATGCTCTGTATATTGTAAGGCAGTTACTTTCTACTAAACCAGTAGGAAAAAGCACTAAGATGGAAGAGGCTATTAAGTTTTTCAATAAAGCTACTCGCCAGAAAAGTATTGCTTTTTTGATGAGTGATTTTGTAGATGCAGTATATGAAAATGATTTGAAAGTGATTGGAGGCAGGCATGATGTAATTGGATTGCGGGTGTATGACAAAATGGATATGCAGTTGCCAGAAGCTGGCTTGCTGATGGTACAGGATTTCGAAACCGGCAGCCAAAAGCTAATCGACAGTAGTGACGCGTTGGTTCAGTTTACTTATAAAAAAAGTTTTGCAGAGCAAAGTGATTTGTGTAAAAATTATTTTAGGAAGGCAGGTGCAGATCTATTGCATATTAGAACAGATGAGGATTATGTAAAAATATTGCAACAGTTTTTTATCAAAAGAAGCTGATTTTAAATGATAACAGGGTAACTAAGATATAGAATGACTAATTGGAAAAATTGGAATTTTTTATTAACGATAGCATTTGTCTGTCTTTCAATTAATTTGTGCATTGCACAACCAGCTATTCAGAGTTCGGTCAATAAAAAGAAAATCCTAATTGGCGAACAATTTACCCTTACCATAAAGGCAGATTTCCCAAAAAATATTTATAATTTCCGTTGGCCTATTTTATCGGACTCGATGGCTCATTTTGAAGTGACCAATAGTCGGATTGATTCATTGTATACTGATCAAAATCTTTCTAGCATTATTCAAACCATTACATTTACAAGCTTTGATTCTGGAAAGTGGGTATTACCTTCTTTTCTGGTCAAAGTAGATCCTATACAACATGATACTGCCTTTAATTTTTATACAGATTCTGTCCCTATAATTGTTTCTTTCTCAACTAGTGATATTACTAGGCAAATAAGAGATATCAAGCCGATAAAGGAAGCAGAAACAATTGGTTCAATTTGGTATTGGATTGGCGCATTGATTGTTTTGATTTTGTTGATTGCATTATTTGTGTGGTGGAAGAAAGTAAAAAGAAAAACTCCACTTTCATCCAGTCAATCTAAACTAACGGCCTATGAGGAAGCGATGCAGGAATTAAAAAATTTAGAAGGATATGACTTATCAATTCGGGAAGAGGTGAAAATATTTCATTCCAAAATAGGTCTAATTTTCAAAAAGTATTTATCGCGGAGGTATCAACCAGCTTATTTAAATAAAACTACCGATGAAACATTACTTTTATTAAAATCTGAAAATCACAATCATGAATTATTATCAAAACTGTCTGCCATCCTTCGTTGTGGAGATGCAGTAAAATTTGCAAAGTATTTACCACCGATTTCCGATTCTAGAGATTGTAAAAAATCGGTGGAAGATTTAATAGAGGTAATTCAAAAAATAAAGTCCTAAACTATATCAAATTTAAAATCTCATTAATATAAATAAACAGCTCATCTAATTGTTAACTGACTATCTAAATACTATTCATTTCGCGTATCCTTGGGTATTATGGCTTGCCTTAGTTATACCTATTATGGTTGTTTGGATTAATAAATTTTCAAAAAATAAACAGGCTGGTTTACAGGTTTCTTCTCTAAAAAATTTCCAGTCCTTCAGTTCTTGGAAAACTATATTTCGACCATCTATTTTAGTTTGTAGGTTGTTAGGAATTCTCTTGATAATTATTGCCATGGCTCGTCCTCAAACCAAAAATGAAGAACAACGAGCTGAAGGTGAAGGAGTAGATATTGTATTGTGTATTGACGTTAGTGGAAGTATGACTGCACAAGATTTTACCCCTAATAGAATGGAAGCTGCAAAAGCAGTTGCTGCAAGTTTTATAGAAAAAAGATTAACAGATAGAATAGGAGTGGTGATTTTTTCTGGTGAAAGTTTTACCCAATGTCCACTCACTACAGACAAAACAGTACTTAAAACTGCTGTTGAGACAATTAGGAATGGTTTATTAGAAGATGGAACTGCGATTGGTGATGGCCTTTCTACGGGTATTGATCGTTTGCGAAATAGTAAGTCTAAAAGTAAAGTGGTTATTTTATTAACTGACGGTGAAAATAATGGTGGTCTAATTGGTCCTGATAATGCTAAAGAAATTGCAAAAGCTTTTGGTATAAAAGTGTATACTATTGGCGTAGGAACCGAAGGGTATGCCCCCTATCCAATTAAGACTGAACTTGGGGTGATTATACAACAGCAAAAAGTTACGATTGATGAAAAATTGCTGAAGTCAATTGCAGGAGAAACAGGCGGCAAATATTTTAGAGCTAAAGATAATGTGGGTTTGCAAAATATTTACACTGAAATTGATCAACTCGAAAAATCAAAAGTGGAAATATTTACAATCACTAGGTATACCGAAAAATTTACCCCGTTTTTATTGGCGGCGCTTATTTTTTTATTAATGGAGCTGATATTGAAGTTTACAATTTTTAAGAAATTTCCATAGCCTCAAGGAGTAATTATATTTATTAAAAATCTTTTCATTTCGTTTTAATTAGTGAAATTTGTAGTCTATGATGGCAACAGTGTATAAAAGTACCGGAAGTTGGTATATTGTTCAGGATGAGAATGGAAAGGCTTTTAATGCCCGTATTAAAGGTAAATTTAAGATAGACAGTATCACTTCTACCAACCCTGTTGCTGTAGGAGATATAGTTTTAGCTGATATGGAAAATGAGCTGGAAAACACTGTGACCATTACTGACATAGCAACTCGTAAAAATTACATTACTCGATCTTCTCCACACAATCGGCATCAGCATCATATCATTGCTTCTAATCTTGATCAATCACTTTTATTTGCTACTTTAAAAGAACCCAAAACATCCCTTGGATTCATTGATCGTTTTTTAATTACTTCTGAAGCATATCATGTTCCTTCTATTCTTGTTTTTAATAAATCAGATCTATACAAGGAAAAGGAGCTGTTAAGATATAATGAAATCAAAGAAATTTATGAGGCCATTGGTTACAAAGTATTGCTCATGAGTATTGAAAAAAATATTGGCGTGGAGGAGGTGAAAAATTTATTAAAGGATAAAACTACTTTACTGAGTGGTCACTCTGGTGTAGGAAAATCATCTTTTATTAATATTATTTTTCCAGATCTTAGACTGAAGACTCAAGATGTAAGCGGATGGAGTGGAAAAGGATTACATACTACTACTTTTGCAGAAATGTTTAATCTTTCATTCGGCGGAAGGTTAATTGATACTCCGGGAATAAGGGAGCTTGGGTTAGTAGATATTCCTAAGCATGAATTGTCTCATTATTTTCCAGAAATGAGGGCTTTAATCAATCAATGTCATTTTAATAATTGTATGCACATTAATGAGCCAGACTGCGCGGTAAAAGATGCAGTAAATTTAGGTACAGTCCACCCGGATCGTTATTATAGCTATTTAAATATTCTAGATAGTATTGAAAAAAAATCTTTTTAATTCAATGAGTAAGATAGCTTCAATATTCATAACTCTTTTTGCCGCCTTTATATTTTGCTTTTTTGCTAGCTTTCATCGCCTTCGGATCTCCGGAAGCTAATTTTTCTGCTCCTACATTTCTTCCATCGGTAGGACAGCCATAGACAACTTTTTTTCTAAAAATAAAGCATCCGCTTAAAATAGAAATACAGCAAATAGCCATGATTATTTTTTTCATCTTTTTGATTTTGTGAGTGGTTAGCTTTTCTGGTCCTTAAACCATCCGCTATACATTAAGTAATTATTGGCAATTCTATCAATTTCGCCGCCTATTAATTCTTGACTAATATCTTTAATTTTTTTTGCAGGAACACCTGCGTAAATACTACCAGCTTCAACTATCGTATTTTCAAGAACCACCGCCCCAGCTGCAATAATACAATTGGAACCAATTTGTGCGTTGTCCATCACAATGGCACCCATACCAATGAGCACGTTGTCTGCTATAACGCATCCATGCACGATTGCATTGTGTCCAATGCTAACATTATTACCTATGATAGCCTGGGTTTTTTGGTAAGTACAATGGATAACTGCCCCATCTTGCACATTTACCTTATTGCCCATTCGGATGATGTTTACATCGCCTCTTAACACAGCATTGAACCACACACTACAGTCATCCCCCATAATTACATCTCCCACGATGGTGGCATTTGGGGCAATAAAACAATTGGCACCTATCTTGGGGAAAATCCCTTTTACAGGAAGAATGACTGGCATTTTTTTATTTATTTAGGTTACAATGATGCTAAATTAAATTAATATTCAAAAAGACATCACTATTTATGATTATTTCTTTGCGACATTTGTATTCTATGAATAAAGGTGAATTTTTTAATAACCTCTCTAATAAGCAAAGGTCAACTGCAATTTCTAACAGGGAATTATTTCTTTCTCATGTAGGTCAAACATCCGAAGCACCTCTTGCATTAGAAATTGTGAAGGCAAAAGGATCTACACTTTGGGATGTAGATGGCAAAACTTATATCGATTTAATAGCTGGTATTAGTGTTTGTAATATTGGTCACTGTCACCCAAGAGTAGTAGAGGCTATTAAGAAACAGGTGGATGATTACATGCATATTATGGTGCTCGGAGAATTGGTGGAAAGTCCGCAAGTGGCTTATGCAAAAAAATTAACAGATCATTTGCCCGCCTCTCTTAATTCAGTATTTTATACAGCAAGCGGAACTGAGGCAACTGAAGGAGCAATGAAATTAGCAAAGCGTTTTACTGGTCGCACCCAAATTATATCATTTAAAAATAGTTATCATGGAAGTACACAAGGTGCTTTGAGTATTATGGGGGATGAATACTGGCGAAATGCTTTCAGGCCATTATTACCAGACGTAATGCAACTAGACTATAATTCATTTGATTGCTTGCAAAATATTACCGAACGCACAGCTTGTGTGGTAGCTGAAACGATTCAGGCAGAGGCTGGAGTATTAATCCCTCAAAATGGTTGGCTTTCGGCATTGCGGAAAAGATGCACTGAAACTGGCACCTTACTTGTACTCGATGAAATACAATGTGGTTTTGGTAGAAATGGAACCCTGTGGGCATTTGAGCAATTTGATGTGGTGCCAGATATTTTATTGTTGGGTAAAGCCTTAGGAGGCGGCATGCCACTTGGCGCATTTATTGCAGATAAAAGACTGATGGACTGCTTTACCAATCATCCAGTTTTAGGTCATATCAATACTTTTGGCGGACATCCAGTTAGTTGTGCTGCTGGCCTTGCAGCATTGAATGTTTTGATAGACGAAAATTTAATAGAAGGCGTTAAACTAAAAGAAGCTATTTTCTTATCTCTTTTGGTTCATCCTTCCATACATTCAGTACATAGCTGTGGATTAATGATTGCAGTTGATTTTGGAAGCTTCGAGGTGAATAAGAAAATCATTGATGAATTGATTCAACGGGGTGTTTTTACTGACTGGTTTTTATTTGCAGCAGGTTCTTTGCGCATTGCTCCTCCACTAGTAATCAGTGATGATGAAATAAGAATTGCTTGTGGGCAAATCATTGCTGTGTTAAACGATAACTAATTTATTTAACTGTAATTAATTGCATACTATTTATGAAATTGATTAAATCTTTTGCTTTTGCATGGCAAGGGCTTAGATCTTGTTTTTTGAAACAGCAGAATTTTAGGATTCATTTGATGGCATTATTGATGGTAATTATACTTGGAGGTGTTTTGAAAATAAATAAAACTGAGTGGTTAATTATTACAGGATGCTCTATGCTAGTACTTTCGATGGAGTTGTTGAATACAGCGGTAGAAAAAATTTGCAATCTTATTACAAAAGATATTCATCCAGTTATCAAGATAATTAAAGACATTGCTGCAGCTGCCGTTTTGATTGTTGCTATTGGAAGTTTTATTTGTGGAATTATTATTTTTTTACCTAAAATTTTGGATTTGCTTCAGTAAATGTTTTGCAATTCAAAATTGTGAATTCTTAATTATCAACTAGATCTTATAAACTATTTGTTAAACCAATAATATTTACCACATTTGTAAGGTATTGCAATTGATATTTCAGACCCTCAGTAATTGAGGGTAAAACCAATTAGTAACGTGACAGGAGTATTTAAATCAAACAATCCATACAATACCTTTTTGTTGTTGGTATATGGTCTACTACTTAAGTTGATCATGTTTATCCATCCACAGATTCCATTGCCACAGCAAACAGATGGCTTTCTTTTTAAATTATTATTGTCGCAACTTTCTGGTGTGGGTAAAAGTATTCCCCTTATTTATCCGTTGATCTCTTTCATTTTATTGTATACCCAAGCCATTACTTTAAATGCCTTGGTAAATCAGCATCGATTGATGCAAAAGCCAAATTATCTAACGGGGATGGCCTATTTGTTAATTACCTCATTGTTTGCCGAATGGAATATTCTTTCCGCGCCCTTGATTATAAATTCATTGATTATATGGGTATGGTCAAGGATGAGTAAGTTGTATAATGAGCCTAGTCCAAAGACATCGTTATTTAATATTGGAATGGCTATTGGAATTTCTTGTTTTTTTTATTTTCCAGCCATATCATTTTCAATATTAGTAGTTATTGGCTTATTGATCACTAGACCCTTTAAGTTACCAGAATGGGTTCTTGCTCTTTTAGGATTGGCAAGCCCCTTCTATTTTTTATTATCCTATGTTTTTGTAATGGATAAGTGGCAAGGGTATCATTTTCCAGGTGTAGCGTTAACTTTACCTCATTTTGTTGAATCAAAATGGGCCTTGGCTGCCGTCATTATAGTTTTGTTTATCAGTATTACAGGGTTTATTTATGTTCAAAAAAACTTTCGCCGTCAGTTGGTTCAAGCTCGTAAAAGTTGGAATCTTATTTTCTTATACCTTTTAATAGCCCTTTTTATTCCTTTTATTAACGCAAGCCATTCATTTGTTTACTGGATCCTCAGTGCAGTTCCTATTGCAGTGATTGCCGGTGCCGGTTTTTTATATCCCCAAAAAAGGGGATTTCCGCTCATTTTACACTGGCTGATGGTGGCATTTGCTATAGCATTCAGCTACTTCGTTCTATAATTAAAATGGTATTTGTACTTTTGCATTACCATTTAATGAATAATCTCAAAAAAGACATATGAAATTTGGCGTAGTAGTTTTTCCAGGAAGTAACTGTGACAGGGACGTAATAGAATCTCTTCGAGTAGATTTGAAGCAAGAGGTAATTGAACTTTGGCACAAAGACAAGGATCTAACTATGTTTTCAACAGAAGATTGCATCGTATTGCCAGGGGGATTTAGCTATGGAGATTACCTACGTTGTGGTGCCATTGCAAAATTTAGTCCAATGATGCAAAGTGTAATTGAGTTTGCTAATAAAGGAGGAAAAGTTTTAGGAATTTGTAATGGATTTCAGATTTTATGTGAAAGCGGGCTATTGCCTGGCGTATTATTGCGGAATAGTCACCAACAGTTTGTTTGTAAAAATGTTTTTATAAAAGAAGCTACTTCAGAAGCAGGACAGGGTTTAAAAATACCAGTGGCTCATGGAGAAGGTCGATATTTTGCAGACGCTACAACTCTTGAGCAGTTGGAATTGCACCAGCAAATTATTTATCGTTATTGTGATGAAAAAGGTTCTATTACTGCGGAAAGCAATCCCAATGGAGCTATCAATAATATAGCTGGAATATGCAATGCTAACAGAAATGTATTTGGAATGATGCCGCATCCTGAAAGAGCTAGTAGTGCTTTTTTAGGAAATGAAGATGGTTTAAAAGTTTTTACACATCTATTTCAACTAAACTAATGTTAATCAAAGGAATGTTTTTTCGTTAACATTCCCTTAGGCTAACGTTGTGTAACTTTATCGTAAATAAATTTAGAAAATGAATAGAATAATTTTTTCAATAGCAATTATTTTTTGTTTTAATGCAGCAAATGCCCAACAAAAAATAGCTTGGACTTATACAACTAAAAAGTTAGCAGATAGTCAATACGAAGTTCGTATGACTGCCACTCCGCCTATTGGATGGCATATTTACTCACAGTTTACACCAGGCGGAGGACCGATTCCTACGTCTTTTAGTTTCAATAAAAATGCTTTGATCGCTTTAGTTGGAAAGGTGGTTGAAAAAGGAAAATTGACAAAATATTATGATAAAAATTTTAAAGTGGATGTGATGTACTTTGAGGGTAAGGCAGATTTTGTTCAAATAATAAAGGTAAAAGGAAAATTAAAAACCAATTTAAGTGGAGAAGTAGAATCAATGATTTGTAATGATAGAACCTGTATGCCCCCTGTGACCCAAAAGTTTAATGTGTTACTCAACTAATCTGACACTTTTAATTATGAGAAATTTTTTACTGCTTTTAAGTGTTCCATTATTTTTTTTATCGCTTTCTATTACTGCACAGAGTCAAACACCTGTGCAGTTTTATTTTGAAAAGCTACAAAATAATCAAGGGGAATTTGAATTAAAAATAAAAGCAGTTCCAAGTGACGGGGTTAATCTTTTTTCAATTCAGAAAATTTCGGGAGACCTGCCAGTTAATTCAAGTATTCAATTTGATTCCGCTAGTCTAAAATATACACTTGATAGTGTCATAGAAAAAGGCAAAGCTATTACCGCTTCTAATCCATCATTGGACAATGTTTTAATCAGCTATTATACTGATTCAGTTTTTTGGGTGCAAAAAATTAAATTATCTGTTGGAGATAGTATTCGAATAAAAGGGAAGATTAATTATTATTATCAGAAGGGAGATAGAATTGAATCGGGTGAAGCACCGATATCGATGCAGTTTCAATATCAAAAAAAGGGAACTGATGAATTGGTGGACAATAGCTCTGGAAGTTTACAAGCTAAATCTATGTGGGCTTTATTGATTGCTGGAATCATTGCAGGATTGATAGGCTTTTTAACCCCTTGTGTTTATGCATTGGTTCCTATCACCATTAGTTTTTTTACTAAAAAAAGTAAAACTAAGTTGCAGGGTAAAAAAAATGCACTTTTTTATTCTATCTCAATCATTTTAATTTACACCTTAGTTGGAGCATTGGTTGCAACTGTACTTCCTAAAAACGCCTTAAATAATTTATCGACTAACTGGATTTTCAATGTGTTTCTTTTTGGTCTATTTATTCTTTTTGGAGCATCTTTTCTTGGAGCATTTGAAATTAATCTGCCCTCCTCCTGGTCAAATAAAATTGACAGTAAGGCGGGAGTTGGGAGCTATTCAGGGATATTTTTCATGGCTTTAACATTGGTGATTGTATCATTTAGTTGTACGGGAAATTTTGTAGCATCATTGTTAGGTTTGTCTACCGCTTCGGGAAAGTTAGCTCCTATTGTAGGAATGTTTGGCTTCGGTTTTGGACTAGCACTCCCCTTTGCAATTTTTGCGTTTTTCCCTGCCATGTTAAGTTCTATAGGAAAAAGTGGTGGTTGGCAAAATGCATTGAAGGTGGTTTTGGGATTTTTAGAGATTGCATTGGCACTTAAATTTTTAAGCAATGCCGATTTAGATAGGGGGTGGCGCCTATTGGATAGGGAAGTTTTTATTGTACTTTGGATAGTAATTTTTGTACTGTTAGGAATGTATTTATTAGGAAAAATTGTCTTTAAAAATGATAGCGAAATAGCTAAAAATGATTTCGGATTATCTTTTGTTTCTGTGCCAAGGTTGTTTTTGGCAATGATATCTTTTTCATTTGCAGTTTATCTAGTGCCGGGTTTATGGGGTGCGCCATTAAAAGCGGTATCTGCCTTTGTGCCTCCAATGGGCACACAAGATTTTAATGTAATGAGAAATTCTGCAAGTTTTTCAGAAGCGGCCATTCAAAGCAACAAGGAGAATGTGGCAAATCCACCTCAAAAGTATGTTGCCGATTTGAAGAAATATGAACCAGGGGCTGCTATTAATAATCAATTGGTTATTTATTATGATTATGACGAAGCTTTGGCTGCATCTAAACTTCTTCAAAAGCCATTGATGATAGATTTTACAGGTATTCAGTGTGTTAATTGTAGGGAATTTGAATCAAAAATTTGGATTGATCCGCAGGTAGGAAAATTAATGAAAAATGATTTTGTTGTTGCTTCGCTTTTTAGTGATTACAATTCAGAATTACCAGATGCTGAAAAAATATTCTCTCCTTTACTCAACGCTACTATTGAAACGGTAGGTGATAAATACGAAGATCTTCAGCAGCGTTTAATCAAAGCTTCTGGACAGCCTAATTATGTTTTTGTAAATGGTGATGGCAATCTTCTTATTGATGGAGGATATGGTTATGACGCTACAAAGGGGCCTAAAGAATTTATTGCACATTTGCAAAAGGTAAAGGGTTTGTACAACGCAGGTATAAAAAAGTAAGCATAGATTTAAGTATTTTTTCTAAAAGGCAATATTTTTCTCTAGGGTCATTTTTCGCATATTAATTAGTCCGTATCTCATTCTTCCCAAAGCAGTATTAGTGCTACATTTAGTGATGGAGGCAATTTCTTTAAAGCTCAAGTCTCCATAGTGGCGTAAGATGATAACTTCTCGCTGATCTTCTGGAAGTAAATCAATCATTTTTCTTACTTTCTCATGACGTTGAGATTGTATCAATCGAGTTTCAGCATTGGGTTCTGAAAAGTTAAGCACCTCAAAAATATCACGTTCATCGCTGGTGGTAATTTTTGGCGTGCGCTTTACTTTTCTAAAGTGATCTACACATAAATTGTGAGAAATTCTTAGGGCCCAGGGCAAAAACTTTCCTTCATTAGAATACCCTTTTCCTTTGAGGCTATCTATGATGCGAATAAATACCTCCTGAAAAATATCTTCAGCTAGGTACTTGTCTTTTACAAGCAAATAAATAGAGGTGTAAATTTTATCCTTATAACGGCTAATTAGACAGGATAAGGCGTTGGTATTGCCTTTTAGATAAAGTTGTATTAGTTCTTGCTCAGAAAGATTGTTTAGACTATTCATATTACTTCTATCTTTTTTTGGAGTAGAGATTATTTTACCAATAAAAAATTCAATGTAGAAGTTCAGAATATATAGGCGTTGCGTTTAGAATTTTACTTAATTACAAAGAGTTCATTATCCGATTTAAAAGAAAAATAAATTCTTTAACTTTTTGTTTGACTGTTTGTTTCAATAAAAGTAATTGTAATATTCAATTAAATTCGTTGCGAGAATGATTTTAAGAAGAATTTCACATTTTTGTCTGATGGTAATCACAAGGCATTACTTTTGTAAATCTAAATAATGGCAACAAAAATAAAAAATCTTCCTCAGGCTAAATCCTCTGTCCAAAGACAGGAGGGGATTTTAATACAAGGGGCAAGAACGCACAATTTAAAAAATGTAACGGTGACCATACCACGTAATCAGTTGGTAGTGGTTACAGGCGTTTCGGGTTCAGGTAAATCTTCCTTGACCATTGACACTTTATTTGCGGAAGGTCAAAGAAGGTATGCGGAAAGTTTAAGTAGTTATGCCCGCCAATTTATGCAGCGGATGAATAAACCCGAAGTAGACTTTATTAAAGGGTTGTGCCCAGCTATTGCCATAGAGCAAAAGGTAATTACTCGTACGCCCAGAAGCACAGTTGGAAGCATGACGGAATTATACGACTATTTGCGTCTTTTCTTTGCAAGAGTGGGAACGACTCTTTCGCCAATTAGTGGAAGAGAGGTAAAAAAGGATGATGTAGCCGATGTTTTAAAAGCAATTCAAGGATTGAAAGAAGGAGATAAGGTATTGATGTTGGTGCCCTTCAGGCAGCATGCTAACAGAAACGTAATGGAGGAGTTGGATATATTAATTCAAAAGGGATTTTCGAGAATTTATTTCAACAAGGAAATTCTCCGAATCGAAACATTGCTAGAATCCGATGAAGTTTTAAATAAAATAATTACTTCCTTTAAAAAAAAGGCAGCTTATTTATTAATAGATCGCTTGGTAGTGAAACAATTTGATGAGGAGGATGTACATCGTATCAGTGATTCTGCAGGTACAGCTTTTTATGAAGGAGAGGGAGAGTTGATATTAGAAATTAATGGCGACAAAGAAGTTTTATTCAGCAATAAATTTGAATTGGATGGAATAACTTTTGAAGAGCCTGTACCTAATTTATTTTCATTTAATAATCCCTTTGGGGCCTGTCCTACCTGTGAGGGATTTAGTCAGATACTAGGCGTGGATGCTGATCTAGTGATTCCTAATAAACAATTGAGCTTGTATGAAGGGGCAGTGGCTCCTTGGAAGGGAGAAAAATTAGGTCAGTGGAAAGAGCAATTTATTCGCGCAGCAAAGCATTTTAATTTTCCAGTTCATAAGCCAATCATAGACCTCACAGATGCGGAATTGGAAATATTGTGGGAAGGAAATAACTATGCAAATGGAATCAATGATTTTTTCAAAGAAGTAGAACAAAATTTATACAAAGTACAGTATCGTGTTTTATTGAGTCGATATAGAGGAAGAACACTTTGTACAGAATGCAAAGGGCATCGATTAAGAAAGGAAGCGTTGTATATAAAAATTGCTGATCAACACATAGGGCAATTGTGTAATATGCCGGTAAAGGATTTAAAAAAATGGTTTGATCAATTAAAGCTAGGTGATTATCAACAGCAGGTAGCCAAGAGAATTTTGATAGAAATCAATCACCGTATTAAAACGTTGTTGGATGTTGGCTTGGGTTACCTTACCCTAAATAGATTGGCCAATTCTTTGAGTGGAGGTGAGAGTCAGCGCATTCAGCTTACTAGAAGTCTTGGAAGTAATTTAACTAATTCCTTATATATTTTAGATGAGCCTTCTATTGGGCTTCATAGTAGAGACACTGTAAAATTAATTGGTGTTTTAAAAGAACTAAGAGACCTAGGCAATACGGTAGTAGTGGTAGAGCATGATGAAATGATGATGCGAGAGGCTGATTATATAATTGATATGGGACCACTGGCAAGTCATCTAGGAGGTGAAGTGGTGGCTGCAGGTAATTTTGAAGAGTTGATGTCAGACGATAAAAGTTTGACTGGAAAATATTTAAAAGGAACGCTACAAATTGAAGTGCCTAAAAAACTTAGAAATTGGAATAGAAGTATAACTATTAATGGCGCAAGACAAAACAATCTTAAAAATATTACTGTTCAATTTCCTTTAAATGTTTTTTGTGTTATCAGTGGAGTAAGTGGAAGTGGAAAGACGACATTGGTTAAGCAAATTTTATATCCAGCTCTTCAAAAATTAAAAGGGGAGGGTGTAGAAAAACCTGGGTTACACAAATCCATAGAAGGTGATATTGGTTATCTTTCTCAAATTGAGATGATTGATCAAAATCCAATTGGTAAATCCTCCAGAAGTAATCCAGTAACCTACATCAAGGCTTATGATGAAATAAGGGAGTTGTATAGTGTTCAGCCTCTGAGTAAAATAAGAGGGTTTTTGCCTAAGCACTTTTCATTCAATGTAGATGCAGGCAGATGCGATACTTGTAAAGGAGAGGGTGAGCAAATAGTAGAGATGCAGTTTTTGGCCGATGTTCACTTGACCTGTGAAATTTGTGGTGGTAAAAGATTTAAAGAAGAAGTATTAGAAGTATTTTATAAGGGAAAAAATATTTATGATGTACTTGAAATGAGTGTGGATGAATCCATTAAATTTTTTTCTGAAGAAGCAGATGTTGTAAAAAAAATTCAGCCATTGAGCGATGTAGGCTTAGGGTATGTGAAACTTGGACAATCGAGCAATACATTGTCGGGGGGCGAGGCTCAAAGAGTTAAGCTAGCTTCTTTTTTAGGAAGAGGAAAATCTCAGGGTAATATCTTATTTATTTTTGATGAACCCACTACGGGGCTTCATTTTCATGATATTAAGAAGCTGCTCACTTCTTTTAATGCATTGATAGAACAAGGGCATTCCATTTTAGTAATTGAACACAATACAGATGTTATTAAAAGTGCAGATTGGGTAATTGATTTGGGACCAGAAGCGGGTGACGCTGGGGGTAATTTAGTATATGCCGGCACTCCTGCAGGACTAATAAAATGCAAGGAAAGTTATACAGGAAAATTTTTGCCTAAAAAATAAATTCTTACAACCTAAATTTAAAGTTCATCGGCCAAATATTCGTATCAATTTTTATCTCAGGCGATCACTATCTTTAATTATTTTTTCATCTTTATTAATTCCTCTTGCTGAAAAAATAAGCGCTATTAAAATTAGCAGGTGCGCAGCAGCTGTGATGGAAAAAGTTCCTTGTGAATAATTTTGTATTTCCCTAAAATATAAATAAAGCAAAAGCAGATCTAGTAATATACCGATTAGGCATAAGCGCAATTGGATGACCCTTGTTTTATATAAAAAAATGTTTAGAAGGCTCACTACTCCCAAGGCAATGGTAGTAATCATTAATAAAATATTATCGGTTCCATTCAGTTGGTGGTATTGATTGTCAGGTAAAAAGCTGCCGCTGTAAAAGGACACTTTTAATGTAAGGAACGAAAATACACAGGCTATAAAAAGCCAGATTGATTGAACACGTTGTATCATAATTCTAGATATTAAATAGAATGGGTAAAGCGCTTACTAATACCAATTCAACAACTCTTAAAGTTCAGGATATAAAACAAATTGTTTCATAAATTCATTCACCTCTCCACGAACCGAATCAATTAAGGCAGTGTCGTCAGCATTCATTAATACTTTATCTACCACATTCACTACAAACTGCATGTCCGCTTCTTTCATTCCACGGGTGGTGATAGCAGCAGTTCCAACGCGGATACCTGAAGTTACAAAAGCACTTTTATCATCAAAGGGAACCATGTTTTTGTTAAGCGTAATATCTGCTTGAACTAAAGCTTGCTCCGCTTTTTTACCACTGATATTTTTATTCCGTAAATCAATTAGCATTAAATGATTGTCAGTACCTCCACTAATTAGTTGGTAACCTTTATCTACAAATGCCTTGGCCATAGCTTGGGCATTGGTGATTACTTGTTGAGCATAAACACTAAATTCATCAGTAAGAATTTCTCCAAAAGCGATTGCTTTTGCAGCGATGATATGTTGCAATGGACCACCTTGAATACCAGGAAAAACGGCCATATCCATCAAATTACTCATCATGCGAGTATTTCCCTTTACATCCTTTAATCCAAAAGGATTTTCGAAATCTTTTTTCATCAAGATGATACCACCTCTTGGGCCTCGCAAAGTTTTATGGGTAGTAGAAGTAACAAAGTGACAATGTTCAAAAGGAGAGCTTAATAGTCCTTTTGCGATTAGGCCAGCAGGGTGTGCCATATCACATTGAACAAAAGCTCCTACTTCATCAGCTACTTTTCTAATACGAGCATAATCCCAATCACGGCTGTACGCTGAAGCGCCACAAAAAATCAATTTAGGTTTGTGTTGTCTTGCTTTTTGTTCAAGAGTATCATAATCGATTAGGCCAGTTTCTTTGACTACTCCATAAAAATGAGCTTCATAAGTTTTACCGGAATAATTTACAGGCGAACCATGGGTAAGATGTCCTCCCATGCTAAGATCAAGTCCAAGAATTTTGTCGCCAGGTTGCAAGATTGCTAAAGTGACTGCTGCATTAGCTTGAGCACCACTATGAGGCTGAACATTCGCATATTCGCAATTAAAAACTTGCTTTATTCTGTCTATTGCTAATTGTTCTGTTTGATCTACAAACTCACATCCTGCATAATATCTTCTTCCAGGGTAACCTTCGGCATATTTATTAGTCATTACACTTCCCGAAGCCTGTATCACCTGCAAGGAAGTAAAATTTTCAGAGGCTATTAATTCAATTCCGTGACGTTGACGGGCCAATTCTTTGTTGATGATATCAAAAACCAATGTATCTCTTTGCATGTATTTTTTTTATGTATGCAAATATACAAACGTGTGGTTATTTATCAGATAGAATGGGAATAAATTGCTGTTTATTACTTACATCATTTCCACAAAATGAACTACTTTCACGTTTGTTTTACAATAAGGGGTTCTAAACATAAATAAATTCGCTGTTGGCGGACTAAGATTCAAATATGAAGGCGATTATACCAGTAGCAGGAGCAGGCACTAAGCTCCGACCACATACTTACACGCAGCCAAAGGCATTAATACCCTTGGCTGGAAAAACTATCTTGAGCATCATTATTGATCAGTTAAAAGAAGCGGGTATCAATGAATTTGTTTTTATTGTAGGTTACCTAGGCGAAAAAATTCAGGATTATGTTAAAGTTAATTATTCAGATCTTACTTGTCATTTTGTTTATCAGAATGAAAGGTATGGTACAGGGCATGCCATTGATTTAGCCAAAGAAATTGTTGGAGAAGACCAGGTGTTAATTGTGTTAGGAGATACTATTGCAGAATACGATGTAAAGGCAATGATAGGTTCTGAATTTTCCGTTTTGGCTGTAAAAAAGGTTGATGACCCTCGGAATTTTGGAGTTGCAGAAATTGATGAAGAGGAATATATTACCAGGGTAGTAGAAAAGCCAGCTATACCAAAAAGTAATATGGCCTTAGTAGGAATTTATAAAATAATTGAAACCCAGTCCCTATTTGATTGCATAAAAAGCATTATTGAAAATGAAAGTATTGGAGAAAATGAACTTAATTTAACAGATGCTATTGAATGTATGATTCAAGGGGGTGTTAAATTCAAGTCATTGAAAGTAAATTCCTGGTATGACTGTGGAAAAAAAGAAACCTTACTAAAATCCAACGCTACGCTTCTTAAAAAATTTGGTGGCAAAGCTTTAGGGGAGGAAAGCTTTGAAAACACAATTATCATCCCTCCAGTAAGTATTGGCGAAGGATGTGATATTAAAAATTCTGTTATTGGTCCGAATGTATCTATCGGAGAAAATACGATTCTTAATTATACAATTGTTAGGGAATCTATTATAGGATCTTTTTCAAAATTGTATGATGTTGTGCTAGACGATTCTTTAATAGGAAGCGATACTGGAATCAAGGGAGAAACAAGATCCTTAAATATTGGAGACAATACAGATATTGATTTGGGATAAAAGCTAATTTATTCTTAAAGACAAGAAACAAATCATTTACAATTTACTAATCGTTTTTTCAATCTGCTTGGCAATTCTTTCTCCATCCATTGCAGCACTTACTATACCACCTGCATATCCAGCACCTTCGCCGCAAGGATAAAAATTAGTTAGTTGAGGATGTGTTAAAGTGATACCATCTCTTGGAATTCTTATTGGAGAAGAGGTGCGACTTTCTGTAGCAACTACTACAGCTTCATTGCTAAAATATCCTTTCATTTTTTTTCCAAAAGCCTTGAAACCTTGGGCTAAGGAATGGTAAATAAAGTCTGGCAGCACCTCATTTAGTTGAACAGAGGTAATCCCTGGCTGGTAAGAACAATTGGGTAAACTGTTAGATAGTTTACCATTAGAAAAATCAACCATACGCTGGGCAGGGGCTTTAAAATCGCCACCTCCTGCATTATAACATTGTTGCTCTACCATTTGCTGAAACCACATTAATTGAAGTGGGTTATCTGCAGACTCTTTTGATAGGAGATTGTTTTTTTTTCTTGCGTTAACAGCATCAGCTATTTCCACTTGAACCACCATTCCACTATTTGCGTAGGGATTATTTCTTTTGGAAGGGCTCCAACCATTTACCACTAACTCTCCTGGAGAAGTTGCTGCAGGTGCAATGATTCCCCCTGGACACATACAAAATGAAAATACACCTCTACCATTTACTTGTTGTACCAAGCTATAGGCAGCAGGAGGTAAAAATTCACCTCTACTTGTACAATGATATTGTAATTGATCAATTTGTATTTGAGGATGCTCTACTCTCACCCCTAGCGCAAAAGGTTTTGCTTCGATTGCTATTTTTTTATGGTGGAGTAATTCAAAAATATCTCTTGCAGAGTGTCCAGTGGCAAGTATTACAGCATCTGCTTTAAAAAAATCACCATCTAGGGTATATACTCCAGTTACCTTATCTTTTTCAATGTTCAGGTCAGTTACTTTTTTCTCAAAAACAAATTGCGCACCACTTGTTATTAGTTGCTCTCTCATAGCGGTGATGATATTGGGCAATTTATTTGTACCAATATGTGGATGTGCATCATACAATATTTTTTCTTCTGCACCAAAATGAACGAATAGGTTTAATATTCTGTCAATATCTCCTCTTTTTTTACTTCTAGTGTAAAGCTTTCCATCACTGTAAGTGCCAGCTCCACCTTCTCCAAAGCAATAGTTGCTTTCTGAATTTACGATTCCTTCTTTATTAAGGATAGCTAAATCTCTTCTTCTTGCCCTAATATCTTTTCCTCGCTCCAAAATAATTGGTTGAATACCTAGCTCAAGTAGTTGAAGGGCGGCAAATAAACCAGCTGGTCCGGCACCAATAATGATAACTTTTTTACTAGCATTGCCAACCGCCTCAAAGCGAAAGGATTGAATGATTCTTTGTTGAAATGGTTCGTTAATGAAAGCATTGACTGTGCAATTAATCCAGATGGGTTTACCTCTGGCGTCAATAGATTGTTTTTGAATTTGAAATCCTGAGATATTACTTTCTTTATTTCCTGTTGCCTTGCTGATGGCGCTAATTACATCGGCTTCATTAGCCAATTGGTGGGGAAGTAGTTGTAAAGAGACTTTTTGTTGCATATTACAGCAAGTTCCGAAGGGGTTTAATTATCTCTAAAGGTATAGATGTGTGAAATTTATTATTTGAAAGAGCGTTTTTTAAGCGGTATTCGAATTTAATAGTTTTTGAACACTCTATTTTGATTTTAAAGGCTTAAAATGGCAAATCGTCTATTGCTTCAGGTGAGGAGGCTGAAAAATTATCCAATGGCTCCATATATTCTGAATTAATTGCTGTTTGGTCTGTTCCAGCATTTGAAACTTGTTCTATTCTCCACGCATCTAAATTGGTGATGTAATTTACTTTGCCCTCTTTCTCCCATTTACTTCCTTTGATATTAAAATACACTTTTATTTCATCACCAATATTTGCTTTGTCAATGATAGAAGTTTTATCTTGAACAGATTGAAACTTTACATAATTCGTAACAGTTCTTCCACCAATATCATCTGTTTTTTCGACTGCAAATTCTCTTGTTTTGAAAGTTGCAGTTCGCTGAACTACATCATATTTGGCAACTAATTTTCCTGTTAATTCGTAACTCATTTTTTGAATATTTATTTTACAAAAGTAAACTTATTTGCTTGTATTTTTTTTTTCAGTTTTTTATTTGGTAATTCTAGGACACATAAAAAAGACAGTTTACGATTGGTACTTTGAAATAGCTGGATGGGGATAACTAGAATAATAATTTTAAAAATTAGGCGTTAACAAAGTTGGACAGAAAAAAGCAGCCCTTATTTTTTTAAAAAAGAGAAAATAGAGGTTGATTTTAAATGTTAAATTTTAATCATATGTTTGAGTCTAAAAATTGTGGTTAAATTAGTTAAATTCAATGTGGTATTGATTTTCAAGAACAATTGATAGCCATTAACTACTCTGATTTTTTTTGTAATTTTTTTTAAGAAAAAACATATTTAGCTTAGTTTTAAAAAAAGAAAGAAAAAAGTTTTTTTATTAACAAATTCTTTTGATATTCGCTTGACTTTCAAAAACAGGGTAGGTTTATTAGTCTTGGTGTTTGAATGATAAATTAAGGAAAAATATTACTCAGTATAAATAATTGCTTAAGGAATAATGGATAAAGTTTTTGATAAAGTTTGGTCAAACTGTTTAGAAATAATCAAAGATATTGTTGAATGGCAGCATTATAAAACTTGGTTTGAGCCTATCAAACCAGTTGCGTTAAACGAAAAAGTATTAACGATACAAGTACCAAGTCAATTCTTTTTTGAATACCTCGAAGAGCACTACATAAGTTTGTTATCAAAAACATTAAAAAGAGAATTAGGAAAAGATGCGCGTTTAGAATATAGGATAATGGTTGATAGCGGAAATAGCAAAAACAAACCGCTTACAATGGATATTCCTGGTAATGGTTTCAAATCATATTCAAACAATGAAATGGATTTTCCTTTAGTGATAAACAATCCTGTTAAAAATCCATTTGTGATTCCTGGATTAAAGAAAATGCAAATTGATCCTCAGCTCAATAATGCATATACTTTTGAAAGTTATATTGAGGGAGATTGCAATAGAGTAGCAAGAAGGGCTGGTAAAACTGTTGCTGAAAAGCCAGGTACTACTTCTTTTAATCCTTTGGTAATTTATGGTGGTGTAGGTCTAGGTAAAACCCATCTTGCTCAGGCTATCGGTAATGAAGTTAAAAGACTTCATAGTAATAAGGTAGTATTGTATGTAAGTTCTGAAAAGTTTATCAATCAATTTATAGATCATGGCCGTAACGGAGCCATTAATGACTTTATACATTTTTATCAGTTAATAGATGTATTAATTATTGATGACGTACAATTTTTTAATCGTGCTGAAAAGTCACAGGATGCTTTTTTCTCAATTTTCAATCACCTTCATCAAAGTGGCAAACAGTTAATATTGACTAGTGACAAAGCACCTAAAGATTTAGAAGGTGTACAAGAAAGGTTGCTCAGTCGTTTTAGATGGGGATTAAGTGCGGATCTTCAGGTGCCTGATTATGATACCAAGATTGAAATCTTGGAGAAAAAAATGAAGAATGATGGTTTGGAGATGCCGAAAGAGGTGGTGAAATACATTGCTTATAATATCAACAGTAATGTTAGGGAATTGGAGGGAGCACTTATTTCGTTGTTGGCTCAGTCTTCACTTAATAAAAGAGAGATAGATCTTGAGTTGGCTAAAAAGGTGTTAAGGAATTTTGTAAAATCTTCTAGTAAGGAAATCACTATTGATGCTATTCAGAAAATGGTTTGTGAGTACTATGATGTTCCTTATGATAAGTTACTTCAAAAAACCAGAAAAAGAGAAATCGTTCAGGCTCGTCAGATAACTATGTTTTTATCAAAGGCTTTTACTAAAAATTCACTGAAGACTATTGGGGAACATTTTGGTGGAAGAGATCACACTACAGTGATACATAGCTGTCAAACGGTAAAAGATTTAATGGATACAGACAGTATATTTAAAGAAAGTGTAATGGAATTACAGCAAAAGGTTCAGTTAGCTGCCATGTAAAATATTTCTCATTAAAAAATTATTTCCAAATACAAGGGTATTTGGATTTTTTTTGTTTGATGGGGTATAATGAGGTAGACTTTTAGTAGGATGATTGTTTGCATGAACTAAATTTTTATTATAATTCTTTTGGAATATGAGTTCAGCAGCGATTAGAGAATTATTTTGTTCATTTTCTTATTTTGTTTTGGGTATATGAGTGTTGAAGCGTATTTTTGCAACCCCTTATAAAAGTTAGGGCAGGTAGGAGAGATGCCTGAGTGGCCGAAAGGAACGGTTTGCTAAATCGTCGTACGGGTTAAACTGTACCGTGGGTTCGAATCCCACTCTCTCCGCAAACAGATCTTTTATAATTATTGACCATTCCCAATTTTCTTCACTTTTATAGAGTGTAGATTAAATGGTAAATATTTTTGCTTCGGGATGTAGCGTAGCCCGGTATCGCGCCTGGTTTGGGACCAGGAGGTCGCAGGTTCGAATCCTGCCATCCCGACACTACTACCTAAAAGGCAATCTTGCAAAAGATTGCCTTTTTTTATTTCCTCTGAAACCCTAGTCTTTATGGCAATCTGCTTGAAAAAGCAATTGATTTTGGTGGTTCGAACTGTCTCATTTTCTTTGTCGTACAACATTTCTTTTAGAACCAGCATGTATTAAAGTTTCTGTTTATCACAGAAAT
>CAMBTV010000005.1 GCA_945870835.1 Chitinophaga pinensis | reverse complement strand
TTTTGGAGACAGTATCAATTTACGAATGATAAAATTTTTTTAAAAGAAAAAGCCATTCCTTTTATTCTAGAAGCAGCTAAGTTTTTTCAATCTTTGTTAGTAAAGGAAAATGATGGATTGTATCATGCAAAAGAAGGCACAGGTTATGAAGGACATATCAAACTTCGCGATGGACTTACTGAATTGGTGTATGCGAGAACTCTATTTACTGTTGCACTGGAAGCACTTAAATCAGCCGGAATGGAGGGTCCTGAAAAAAATATTTATAAGGATATCATAGATCATTTAGCCCCACTTCCTTTAGTAAATGTCTCTCCATCATTGATAAGTAAGGATGAAAAAGGATTCATTATCAATACAGGAATATTTAAAGGTTATTCAGCTCCAGGAAATCAGATTGTAGCTGCAGGGTGGGGGATTAAAGAGAAAAATTGGCTTACCACTTGGTATCAAACAGATGACCCTCAGTATTCATATCTTTTGACTGAGGATGAAAAAAATAAAAAGTCTGCTGAATTTAAAATTTACGAAGGTATTTTTCCAGCAGTGCCTTGGGTACCTGTTTTTCCATCTGGATTGGTTGGGTTAAAACAAAAAAATGAATCTTTATTTAAAGTGATGACGTCAACACTTCGTTTGTATGGAAATGAAAATATGGGATGGGAGCAAGTACCCATCGTAATGGCACGTTTAGGTCTAGCGAAGGAGTTAGCTATTAACCTCAAACAATTTCCTGCGAAGTGGCAGCTTTTTGTAAATGGTTGGGGACATATTAGTTCAGAAGTTAAAGAAGATGCTCAAGGAACCTCTTATTTCAAAACTAATCCTGTAAGTATTATTGGATCTACGACTGGAGAAAAAGTTCCGCTTCCAGCATGGCCTTTCCGCCATATGTCGATGGAAGCAATGAGTGTAATGGCAACTGCCATGAATGAATCATTACTTCAGAGTCAGGAGGGTATTATTCGATTGTTTCCTGCTTTTGATCTTAGCAAGGATGGTAGATTTACATTACATGCGCAAGCTGGATTTATTATCTCATCTGAAATTAAGTCGGGAAAAATAGCATGGGTTGCCATAAAAAGTATCAACGGTAATGAGTGTAAGTTGGAACTACCTTGGGCCAACGCAACACTAATTTCTAATTTATCAAAAAAAAATCAACTGCTTAATGGAACAGTAGTAAGCTTTAAAACCAAAGCTACTGAGGAGGTTTTTCTTTTGCCTACTGACAGTAATCTTGATTCTTGGAAATTATTGAAGGAAAATCCATCTGCCAATGAAAATGTAAAATACCATTCATCAGGAAAAACACAATTGGGGATACCTAGAATGTTTTAAAGTTGATAATTTTTATTTCCATCGCTTGATAACAAAAACAATGGAGGAATAATTATTTTTCTCATAAAGTATTCCAACCCTTCGCTTATCCATTTTCACTAAATCTGAATAAGCTGTATAGTCATTTTTATTATCGGCTTTATTTGGATTGGCATCTATTAAAAAACTTTTTTTCCAACTCTTTCCTTCGTCATAACTAATGCGCAGCGTTAAATTATTTCTATAGCTGGTATCCGCATCATTGCTAAAAGCTAGTATAGCTTTACCATTTCTATTTCCAATAGTTACTACACTTCCTTCACAAATAGGATCGGGTAGTTGTTTGTCAAAATAAGTAGTATCCCAATGAACGCCTCCATCACTGCTGATAGCGGTGATTCTTTGTTTGATATCCCCTTTTTGATTTCTAGCATTCAATAGTATCCGGTTGTTGGATATTTCAGCAGCAGTAGATTCATTGCTACCGGGAATTTTTAAGGATTCACTTAAATGAAATGTTAATCCATGGTCGTCAGAATAAAATGCATGTGCATCGTAATCTTCAGAATTTTTCTGAGGAGATTTTGCTGAATGGTTTGCAGGGATATAAATCCTTCCCTTATATTTTCCTTCTAAAAACTGAAGCGCATGTCCAGGGGTATTTGCATAGCTTCTCCAGTCTTCTGTAAAATTATAAGCACCATTTATCTTGGGTTGTTTGGGACGGTGAACGGAAGTACTGATGTTAGTTGGTGCCGACCAAGTTTTGCCATTGTCGGTGGAAGTTTTAAACCATACTTCTCTTATTCCATTTCCTTTTCTTACTTCGCCTTCATGGTTATTACCAGTATTGTAAAATAAAAAAATTCTACCGTTGGGATAGGCCGGATCCTGAAGGTCAACCACAGGAGCAGGATTTCCTGCTTGTAATAAATCTACATCTACAATAGTTTCTAAGTTGTTCCATGTTTTTCCTTTGTCAACACTTCGCTTCATTACAATATTGATATCACCAAAGTCATTGTCACTATTTACTCTGCCTTCACAAAAAGCCAGCAGTTCGTTATTGGATAAAATTATAATTGCAGGAATACGAAAAGTAGCATGCCCATCCGAGCCTGAAACAAATACGGGTACTGATTTTTGCTGTGCTTGAATAGTAACACTTGTAACAAGCAATAAAAAGAATAAAATTATTTTATAAAAATTATTGTGTTGCATGGCACGAAGAAATTTTTGAAGCGATGACTATCTAAAATCCCAGCACGTCTTTCATACTAAAAACGCCTTTCTTTGTTTTTATGAATTCGGCTGCCAATACTGCACCGGTAGCAAAGCCTTGTCGGTTATGGGCTGTATGAATGATTTCAATATCATCTATGTTAGAACTATATTTTATCTTGTGAGTACCAGGAGCTGGATCTATTCTTTCGCTGATAATGGACAACTCTTCAGGAGTAGCATTGTGTTGATTTACCCACTCTTTTTTTCTTCCTAGGTTTTCCAAAATCTGTTCTGCCAAGGTGATTGCTGTTCCACTAGGGGCATCCTTTTTTTCTGTGTGGTGAATCTCTAACATGTTCACTTCATATTCTGTATGAGGGTTCATGAGTCGAGCCAATAACTGATTGACTTCAAAAAAAACGTTAACGCCTACACTATAATTACTAGCATAAACCAAAGAACCTTTGAAAGCTTCGCATGCTTGTTTCACTTCTTCCCAGCGGGCAAGCCATCCAGTGCTACCACATACGATTGGAATGCCAGCCTCTATGCAGGTAAGAATATTTTGTACCGCAGTGTGTGGGCTGGTAAATTCTATGGCAACATCACATTGCTGTAAGTTTTCTTTTGTAAAATCATTCAAACTATTAATATCTATTTTCAGTCCAATGCTATGTCCTCTATTTACAGCTATTTCTTCGATGGCTTTACCCATTTTTCCATATCCAATAAGCGCAATGCGAAGAGGATTTTTAGTAAAAGCGGAAGTGGTATTCGTTGAATCCATGATGATTAATTGATTGTATAAAAGCAAATATAATTATTTACTAGCGTACATTTTTTTAGAATGTATGTCCAGCACCAAACTAAGGCCCGTGGTATTAGCCATTGGACTATAACCTTGTTTAATTTGAAGACTTAGATTGTCATTCACATCAAATGCCTTGAGATTTGCATCCACTGTAGCGTCTATTACGTTGAGCCCCCAAAAGGCAATAAAAAATAAAACAGTATAATCTACATTTTGGCGAAATGAGGTGCGATAACTTTGAATTGCATTTGTTGAAAGGTTTTTAAACCGAGGATCTATCAATGCGTCATTGGCGCTAATAGTATCTGTTCTATAGGAGAATGCTTGCCGCAATAAATTGTAGTTTTTTACATTATATTGAAACACACTTGCTGTAATACCTAGTCCACCATAAACCAATGGAAGTTTCCAATATTTTTTGTTGTAGATCTGCCCCCATCCGGGAATCATCGCTGACCGAAGAGTAGCGGTGCGCGTATTAAATTTTTTAATCTTTTTTTTATTACTTGAATCTGTGCTATTTATTTTATCAGACGTAGTAATGCTATTGGTCGACTGAGCAGTTGTTTCTACGCTAAAAAAATATAAACTTATGAAAATAAATATGGAAACTACTTTCGACATTAACTTACTTTAATATTCAATTTATCCAATAGTCCGTTTAATTCTTCTAAAGAGTAGTACTCAAATGTAACAGAGCCAAAACCTTTTTTGTTGTGAACTAGTTTTACTTTTGTACTGAATTGAGAAGATAAGTTGTCTTCAATTTTTTTGAATGATGGAGGCAATGCGGCCTTGGCTGTGTTTTTTATATTCCCAGTTCCAGTGTACATTTTTCTTACCAACTCTTCCGTTTGCCTTACAGATAGTTCTTTGGTTTTTATTTCTGAAAATATAAAAAGTTGTTTATCTACCACATCTACACTAATGAGTGCCCTAGCATGTCCCATCGAGATAACGCCGGTACGAACTGCCACCTGAATATCTGGAGGTAGTTTTAGTAAACGAATATAATTGGTGATTGTACTGCGTTCTTTACCCATTCTTTCTGCCACTTGTTCCTGCGTATAATCCAATTCGTCCATTAGCCTTTTATAGCTCAGCGCGATTTCAATAGAGTTTAAATTTTCTCTTTGTAAATTCTCAAGTAATGCCAACTCCAACAACTCTGAATCATTTACCTGGCGAACATAAACGGGTACATCCTTTAGTCCAGCAATTTTTGCTGCTCTGAAACGTCTTTCTCCTGCAATTAACCGATATTTTCCTGTAGGCATTCTGCTCACAGTAAGCGGTTGAATAATATCATGTAATTTGAGTGAAGCGGCTAACTCACTTAATGCGGTTTCATCAAAATCTTTCCTTGGTTGTTTGGGATTGATTTCAATTTGGTCTAGCGCAATCCTGTTGGTAGCGGTAGTTTTCTCAATAATATCAGTTTTTAAACCGCCTTTATTATTTTTGAAATCCATATCCATATTTTGCAATAAACTGCGGATACCTTTTCCTAATGCTTCTTTTTTATTGGGAGGAGTCATAATTGAATACTGATTAATATTTTTTAATTCGCGGCCTCAGGACAATAGCTGCGTTAATTTAATTGCTTTTACTAAATTGAACGGGAAGTAAAAACAGATTTTACTAATGGTTATTGTATCACCCGATCTTGTTGCTGAATTTTAGTCAGATTATTTTTTTGTAATATTTCTTTGGCAAGGTTGAGGTAGTTAATAGAGCCTTTGCTTTCTGCATCGTACAAAATTACAGGTTTTCCAAAACTAGGAGCCTCACTCAATCGGGTATTTCTATGAATAATGCTACTGAAAACCATGTCGTCAAAATGCCTTCTTACTTCTGAAACAACCTGATTGCATAAGCGTAAACGGCCGTCGTACATCGTCATTAAAATACCTTCAATTTGAAGTTCGGGGTTTAGCCTATTTTGAACAATCTTAATCGTATTTAATAATTTACCCAAACCTTCCAATGCAAAAAATTCTGTTTGAACAGGAACTGCTACACTATCAGCCGCTACTAGTGCATTGACAGTAATGAGACCTAGGGATGGCGAGCAGTCTATAATTATGAAGTCGTAGTCATCTCTGATAGGCTCCAATATTTTTTTTAATAAGCCCTCTCGATTGGGGTAATCTATCATTTCAATTTCAGCACCTACCAAATCAATATGAGAAGGTATCAAGTCTAAATTGGGCACCTGGGTTCTAAGTAAAACATCTTTTGCATTGACTTCATTGATCATGCAGTCATATAAACTCTGAGTAATATTGTGTAGGTCAAATCCAACGCCGGTAGTACTGTTTGCCTGTGGGTCAGCATCTACCAACAGGGTTTTGTATTCTAGTACAGCTAAACTTGCTGCTAGATTTATTGCGGTAGTTGTTTTTCCTACCCCTCCCTTCTGGTTTGTAATGCCTATTATTTTTGCCATACTGACTCCCTATGGGAGAATTAATTATTGTTAGTAAGCTTTTTATCGCAAGTGCTTTATGCTTCTCATCAAAGTTGAATACATAAGGCCCGCAAACTTTACAAAGGTACAGTTTGAAATGCAACAATAGTAAAGGTAACAACTTTTTAAAACTCTGGTTCTATTGGTTACAATTAGCTCATAAAACCCTTCATTTTCTCAGTTAATTTCACTCTTTTTTCACAAAGTTTATATAAACATTGGTTATTCAGCTTAAATTTGACAACATTGTTTGTGCAGGTTTGTTAATGTGTTGAATTGTTGAGCGAAAAGAAATAATGACTATTATATTTATATAAATTATATATGAAATGTTTCTTTGCTTTTTAGGGTAAATCTTAAACAATCAGTTGCACTTCTTAATCAATGAAAGTTTTGCTCATCAATATATTTTTCTCCTACTACCTAAATTAAATCTATAAAAATCAAAAAATAATATTCTTATGCGATCACCAGTTGGAGCTTTAATTTTTCTAACATTTATATTTCTCTTAGATCTGTATGTTTTTCAAGCAGTAAAAACAGTCAGTCATTCCGGTTCACCCAAGACCAAGGCGATTGTTTATAGTATTTACTGGGGGATTACTGTATTCACTGTTGTTGGATTTTTACTTTTTACTTTTGGTGGTCCCGAATTATTGCCCCGAAAAGCGAGGACTTATTTATTGGCTTTTATAATGGGATTTTTACTTGCCAAAATCGTTGCGATTATTTTTATTTTGGTAGATGATATTCGAAGAGCTATACAATGGGCGGTTGGAAATTTTTTTAATTTTAATTCAATAGCAGCGGAGGGTAATGAAACAGGTATTACGCGGTCGGTTTTTTTAAGTTGGTTAAGTTTGGCCTTGGGTGGAACATTATTTACGAGCCTTATTTATGGCTTTAGTAATAAGTATAATTATGATATCAAAAGAGTGCAACTTTCCTTTGATAATTTACCGAAGGCATTTAGGGGGATGAAGATTTTGCATATCAGTGATATTCATAGTGGAAGTTTTACTGACAAAAAAGCTGTGCAACATGGGGTAAAAGAAATTATGGGTGAAAATGCAGATCTCATTTTATTTACGGGAGATCTCGTCAATGATAAGGCAACTGAAATGGATGATTATTTGGATGTTTTCAATCAGTTGAAAGCGCCAATGGGTGTATATTCTACCTTAGGCAATCATGATTATGGAGATTATGTACGTTGGCCAATCGATGGTATTAGTAAGGAACAAAATCTAGAAAATCTTAAAGGCGTACATGCTAATTTGGGATGGAGATTATTGATGAATGAACATGTAGTATTGGAAAAGAATGGCGACCAAATTGCGTTGTTGGGTATTGAAAATTGGGGTGCAAAAGCTAATTTTCCTAAGTACGGCAGAATGGATTTAGCTCATTCTGGCACTGAAAAATATCCGTTTAAAATTTTGCTGAGTCATGACCCAAGTCATTGGGAAGCGGAAGTAAAAGTTAAGTATTCCGATATTGATTTAATGTTAAGTGGTCATACGCATGGTATGCAGTTTGGTATAGAAATACCAGGTTTTAGATGGAGTCCGGCCCAATATGTCTATAAGCAATGGGCGGGCTTGTATGAAGATGTAAAGCAAAAATTGTACGTAAACAGAGGCTTTGGTTTTCTCGGCTATCCAGGCAGGGTAGGCATTTTGCCAGAAATAACTGTCATTGAATTGGTATAGCAAGTAGATCCGCTGTTTGACGCCTTCGAATAAAAAGTGCTAGAAATTTGAATTATCAGCCGTTAAAAAATCAAGGCTGTCTGAGCCGGCAAACCCTTAAAAGTAAATTACTCTACCGGCGAGTTCCTTGATTTTAGGCTGATAGTTAAAATTTCAGCCTTTTTATTCGCAGGATTGATTTTTTTTGTTACTTTTTTGCATCAAGGCAAAAAAGTAAAAGCAATCTATTTCGGAAGGAAATCCCAGCCCTAAATGCCTAAATTTTAATAAACTAAAAAGCTTTTCCGAAAGGGCGCTTAGGAATTTTTGAAGATATTCTATTTAAAAAATTAATTCCATTTCAATAAGATTTTAAATTTACTTCCAATAGCTCATTCAATAAAAAATGCCTCGAATTTATTCGAGGCATTTTTTATTGAATATGATAATTTATCTTTTATCTCTCAATGGAATTCTCTTCCTTCCCTCAGTTCTGTTTCCGCTATCACCCCTAGAACTTCTATCTCCGCCTCCATCATTTCTAGAACTTCTATCGCTTCTTCCTTCATCGGAGGGTCTTTTAAATCCACCGTCTGCCTCATTCATTCTTACTAGGCGTCCGTTGTATTTTTTTCCATCCAAACTTTTGATCATTTTTGCTGAGGCTGCTTTATCAACTTCTATCCATGCATTCATTTCACGGATATCAATTTTTCCTAGCACCTCTTTATTTAAATTACTTTCATCTAAAATGAATTGCAAAAAGCTGGCCTTGTAAAAACCATCTTTAGTTCCTAGATTGATAAATAATCTACTAAAGCCGTTGTCGACTGTTCTACTAAAATTACTGCGTTCTTTTCTTTCATATGAACCTGCATCTCTTCCACTATCTCTTCTTTCTCTTGAGTCTGTTTTGGTATTTAAGTCTTCGGAATTTTGATAGTATTTCAAGAAATGATTAAACTCTAGCGCAGCTACTCTTTTCAAAACATCTTCTTTGCTAACGTCTGCAAATTTTTCTTGTAGATCAGGTAAATAATTTTCGTATTCACCATTAGAAATATCAGCTGACATTAATTTGTCCATGAAGTGAAAAAACTGTTTGCGACAAACATCTTTACCACTTGGAATATCAAGGCGATGGAATTGTGCGTTAATCATTTTTTCGATCGATCTTATTTTGTAAGCTTCTCTGCTATGGCAGATGGTAATACAAATACCGCTTTTTCCAGCTCTTGCAGTTCTACCACTTCGGTGAGTGTATACTTCAATATCATCTGGCAATTCAAAATTGATTACATGGGTAATGCCATCTACATCAATACCTCTTGCGGCCACGTCGGTAGCAATTAAAAGCTGTATGCTTTTAGCGCGAAAACGGCCCATTACCTTATCTCTTTGTTGCTGTGTAAGATCGCCATGAAGTGCTTCAATATCATAGCCTTCTTTTACTAGGCGCTCAGCTACTTCTTGTGCATCGGCTTTGGTACGAGTAAAAATTACGCCGTACATTCCGGGATTAAAATCTACTAGACGTTTTAATGTATCAAAACGACTATGTGCGGGTGTAATGAAATATTGGTGATCGATATTTACGTTTGCTGTGTTCTTTTTACCCATGGTAACCTCTATAGGGTTAGTCATAAAGTTTTTAGAAATTGCTTTTACAGCTGTAGGCATTGTTGCGCTAAACAGCCAAATACTTTCTCTAAGTATTGTGTTTTTTAGAACAAAGTCAATATCATCTCTAAAGCCCATGTTCAGCATTTCATCTGCTTCATCTAGGACAACATATTTTACTTTTTGTAAGTCAATCGCTTTTCTTTCAATAAGGTCAATTAGACGACCTGGAGTAGCGACCACTATTTGAACACCTTTTCTTAATTCACGTATTTGCATTACAATGGAGGCGCCACCATAAACTGGCTCAACATTTAAGCCTTTCACGTGTTTTTTGAAATTCATTAAGTCATTGCAAATTTGCAAACACAATTCCCTTGTTGGACACACAATAAGCGCCTGGGGATGTTTTTGACTGACATCAATTAAATGTAAAAGGGGTAATCCAAAAGCAGCAGTTTTACCAGTACCGGTTTGGGCTAAGCCTACAAAATCGGTTGTTCCTGATAATAAAACGGGGATGGCTTTTTCTTGGATGGGGGTGGGAGTTTCAAATCCCATTTCTGTAATTGCTTGTACTAACTGTTCGTTTAAGCCTAAGGCTTCAAATGCATTCATGTAAATGATTTTGTGTTTACATGATATGCTATCTTCCTGTTGTTGCGCTACTTAATTCCTACTAAAAAAAATCTAAAGTTACTTATCTCAACAGCCTTTTGGGCACTTCATGCAATACTCGTTATAAATAATTTTGCAAATGTAATGCTTATTTTTTAGAAATAGCATTTTTATTAAATGTGAGGCAGTTCGTTTTTTATCTTTTAAATAAATTGATGGATATTGCATTGTAATTTTTGTTGTCAAAACTATAAATCATCTAGTTGTATGCGTTCATTATTCCTTTGTTTGATTACGTTTACAATCATAGTATCCAAATCCTATGCTCAGGTTCAGCCAGAGAAAAGTCTTTCTGAAAAGGATTCAATTGAGTTAGAAAACCAGTTAAAGAATTTGTTAGGCTCTGATGAAAAGGCAGTTAGTTATTTTTATGCGAGTGTAGGATTTGGAAATCGTCTGTACAATCCTAATAATAAGTCTTTGAATGCTAGTCATGGTAAGTCATCCGTAGTGGTATATTCACCTTCAATTTCTTATTTTAACAAAACTGGCTTAGGTATTACAGCTGGTGCAAATGTTCATAGAGATAACAATGACTTTGGCTTTAATCAATATTCACTTTCTCCTTCCTATAGTTTAATTGGAAATGAAAATATTTCATTGGGAATATCCTTTACTCGTTATTTTGTAAAGAATAAATATTCTGAATTTTCATCAACGGTACTAAATGATTTTTATTCTTCTGTTGGTTATAAAAAGTCTTGGCTAAAACCTTCCATTGCTTTGGGTTTTTCTAATGGTGCCTATGGAGAAGTTAATAATAAGGATACATTAATCAATGGGATTCAAAGGCAATTTTATGACACTTTAGATTATAAAACTAGTTCATTTTACACTATATTTTCTGTTGGTCATGATTTTTTATGGAATTCCGTTTTCGACAAATCTGATGGTATAATTTTTAGTCCATCACTGATGGTTAATGCAGGTTCCGGAACTTATACAGTGACTCATTTAACCAATGCAGCCTCGATGGGTGGGGGTAATTTTTTTAGAATGCAATCCAAAAAGCGTAGACCGCCTCGTACACAAACTAGCAAATTTAATGTTCAGTCTATTGGTCTTAATTTAAATTTAAGCTATTCAATTGGAAATCTGAATATAGAACCTCAGTACTACTTAGATTATTATGTTGGTTCTAATAGTACCGAAAAAACAACTTCTATATTTATGTTAACGGTTGGTTATACTTTTTAACTCAAAAATTCGTTTCAATATTATTAAGTCTTTTTGAATCATTGGCATATAAGTTGTAATGATTATTGTAAATAAAAATAAAATTATGAAAACATATCTTCTTCTGTTTTTTCTCTCAGTATTATTCTTGTCAAATTTAAATGCTCAAACTGTCCATCTTGGTATTAAGGGTGGAGCCAATATGAACAAATTGTCGGGACAGTCTTTTTCTGATAAATTTACTTTCGGCTACCATATTGGTGGATTTTTAGAAGCGGGAATTGGAAATAAATTGTTCATTCAGCCGGAAGTTTTTTTTAGTCAGGTTAAGCAAGATACTTCTAGCCAATTTAGGGTTATTTACAGTAGCTTTTTGGGATCTACACAGTCTAAAATTGAATTAAATTACATTAATATTCCTGTCTTAATAGGTTACAAAGTTTCTAACGTCCTTACCATTCAGGCAGGTCCACAGTATTCTATCTTGATGAGTAAAAATGAAACTTTATTACAAAATGGGAAGAATGCTTTTAAGACTGGTGATTTTAGTGTACTAGCTGGTTTGCAATTACAGGCTTCAAAATTTAGTATCTATGGTAGATATGCTTTAGGGCTAAGTAATTTAAATGACATTGACAAAGTGGACAGTTGGAAAAGCCAAAGTATTCAGATTGGAATTGGCTTAGCAATTTTTTAAATTAATTCCGAATGATAGTGGGAATGCCATTGTTATTCCACTTTATAATTGCTGAAGGGGCAGCTAAATTAATATCATCCTGACGGTGTTGTACAATATAGTCAACACCGTTTTTTATTTCTATATCGATATCAGTAAAAATAGCAGGCGATGGATAACCAGATAGATTGGCTGAAGTAGATACAATGGGTTTTTTAAATAACTGTATCAATTGTTCGCAGAACTTATCTTTTACTATTCTAATTGCAAGCGTTCCATCTTCATTTACTAAATTTTTTGCTACGCCTGTTGCCCCTTCATATATTACAGTGGTAGGTTTGGATACATCTTTGATATAATCAAATATTTGAAGATTAGGCTGCACTATATATTTCGTTAATTCTTTTTCTTCAGCAAGCAATACAATCATTGATTTACTGGCAATTCTTTTTTTGAGCGCATAAATTCTAGCGACTGCTTGCTCATTCGTCGCGTCGCAGCCAATACCCCAGATTGTATCAGTAGGATACAATATCAATCCTCCCATTTTTAGCACCTCATTACATTTTTCTATGTCATTTAAAAATTGACTCATTACAAACTTTTATAAATTTTTATTATTTGATTGGCATAGTTTTCTGTACTAAATTTTTTTGCTTGCTCTCGTCCTTTATCTTTCAAAATCTTAGCTAGTTGTTGATCTGATGCAATCGCTTGTAAATGTTGGGCAAGTTGATTGGTATCTTCAGGTGAAAAATACAAGGCCGCATCTTCGGCAACCTCTGGCATGCTTGAAACGCTGCTACAAATGACAGGCAATCCGCTCCACATGGCTTCTAATATTGGCAAACCAAACCCTTCGAAAATGGAAGGATATACAAGGGCAAGCGCTTGCTGATAAATTGCCGGAAAATCTGCTGCACTGGTAAAGCTGTCTTCTTTTGCTGCAGACAATTCATTTAGAAAGAGCAATCTATGCTCTATACCACTTTCTTTCATCAACTGTTTTACTTCATTCTTTTCGATTTTCCCATCTCCAATGATTACCAGTGGAATAGCAAGGGTATCTTTTAAAATAATCATAGCTCTGCAGATGGCTATCAGGTTTTTTCTTGCAGTGATTGAACTTACAAATAAAAAGTATTGATCGGGTAACTGATATTTTTTCTTAACATTATTCTTTTCTATTTCACTGATTGTTTTTTCAAAAATTGGGTTACAACTTTGATAGCAGACAGTTATTTTTTGTGGAGATACTCCGTACAATTCAATCAAGTCATTTTTTGTTTGCTCGCTGATGGCAATAACCGCATCTGCAATTTTGCAGGCTCTTTTTATTTTCCATCGGTGAGTGTAGCGTTCATCTAAATGATATGTTTTAGGAAATCGTTCAAAAATAAGATCGTGAATAGTGACAACAGTTTTAATATTTAATTTTTCAATATTCTTCGGTAACTCATTGCTTAGCCCATGATAAATATCTAAATGGGCTTGATCAATCTGTTTTACAATTCCTATTCTGCGCCAAAGGGAAGGCAATTTTTTATAAAAAAAATTTGGGGGTTGTATGGTTTGAAAATTATGGTAAGAGTCAATATCAAATAAATTAGTTTTTTTAGGTGCAAATAAAGTGTATTGCAACTGGGGGAAATAGCGGTTTAAAATACTAAGCAAAGATCGAGAATAGTTACCTAGTCCCGTTTTGTTTTGAAAAGCTCTTTTACCATCGTACCCTATATTCATACTATTGATTGCTTAATTAGGTGCAAGATATAAAAAACAGGTGGTTTCGTTTGGCTTGGAAGTAGGTACAGGCGCTGACGGTGATTTTTAATGTATGATTATTTATTTTCTAATAACCAAAATTGATTTTTTCAACAGCCAACTCGGTGAACAAATCCTTCGCAACTAAATTTTTATCTTTTTGTATCTTGCACACCTGATATTAAAATAAATCTAAATAATAATCACTATGGAATTAAAGGAATTAATACTAGCCGCCTGGGCAGACAGGGAATTATTGAAAGACAAAAAATACGCTGATGCTGTAAGAGCAGTTATAGAAGAGGTAGACAAAGGAAGACTTCGTACTGCTTCACCTGTTGGCACTAGTGCTGATGGTAGTCTTGAATGGCAGGTAAATGAATGGGTAAAACAAGGGGTGCTCATGTATTTTGCTATTCAGCAAATGGAAACGATGGTATTGCCTCCCTTTGAGTTTTATGATAAAATGAAATTAAAAAGCGGTTATGCGGAACTGGGAGTAAGGGCCGTTCCCCATGCAGTGGCAAGGTATGGTGCTTATTTGGCTAAGAATGTAGTATTGATGCCTTCTTATGTAAATATTGGAGCCTATGTAGATGAAGGTACTATGGTCGATACTTGGGCTACAGTTGGAAGTTGTGCCCAGATAGGCAAAGGGGTTCATTTGAGTGGTGGTGTAGGCATTGGTGGTGTATTAGAGCCATTGCAAGCAAGTCCAGTGATCATTGAAGATGGTTGTTTTATTGGAAGCCGTTGTATAGTAGTAGAAGGAGTGAGGGTAGAAAAAGAAGCGGTGTTGGGTGCCAATGTAGTATTGACACAATCAACCAAAATTATTGATGTAAGCGGTGCCGAGCCTGTTGAAATGAAAGGAAGGGTTCCAGCAAGAAGTGTGGTGATCCCTGGATCTTATACTAAGAAATTCCCTGCAGGTGAATTTGGAGTAGGATGCGCCCTAATCATTGGACAACGCAAACCTTCTACAGATCTTAAAACAAGTTTGAATGATGCATTGAGAGATTTTAATGTATCGGTGTAGAAATTAAATTGATTTTTTAAGCCTCCTAAATAATTTAGGGGGCTTTTATTTTTCAGAAAAAATGGATAACAGATATTTGTAGATGAACGCTTTCTAAAAAATAATTCCCAAAAAAAATGTCATCTAAATCAGATGACATTTTTTAAAATTAGGCTTCAATTGATTCGCAGTAATTAATGAGCAGCATGATCATTTTTATAATGTTCCAATAAATCATCCCCACCAAAATCATGTTTTAAATCACGAAGTACAGAGTGAATATGGTTTGAATTGTTTTGTGTATTGTCGTATTCAATCAAAATAGTAGGACCTTGAATTCGATAATAAGAACCATTGCCATTTCCCATTTCAGCTTTGGTATGTCCAGCCCATGCAAACCAAAGTTTGTCGAGTCCAGCCTCTTGAATTTCTTTCAACATCTTGTCTGCAAATAGGGTAGTAAAACGATGAACATAGGCGCTGACTAGTTTTAAAAGAAGTGCTTGCTGACTCTTATTTAAATCGCTGTATTTAATTCCTACGGGATCTCCCAACATCGCATTTCTTTTATCAAAACTCAAGATATCTTTATAGGCAACCGTATCAATGATTGTTTTTTGTAATTGAGTTTTAGAAAGAGAATTTAATAAAGCAAACCCTCTATCGGTTTCATCTTTTAAAACTTGAGTGCCTGTTTTAGAACCACTCAAAACGATTGCTGGATTGGTACCTAAAAAAGCAGGAGTCCCTGAGCTAAGATTTTTTTTGTCAAAAGAAAAATTAAATGAAATATGATGTCCTTCAAAACGCCATCCCCAAATCGTTTTAGCAGAAGGGATACCGAAAATTGAAATATGATAATTCCCTGGATCACGGAAATGATCATCTGGCTTTCTTTTTTCCAATTCAATCAAAACATTTTCTAGTTGCATGATTTCCTTGGTCTTGTTATAAGCAGCCTCACTCAAACAAGTTTTTAATAAATCAAAGGCAGTCTTTTTTTGATCGGCATTCATTTCATTGAATGTTATTCCCTTTCTTTCATAGGGTACAAAATGATAATTGTAACGCTCTTCTCCATCAAAAGGAAAAAGAGTATTTAATTTTTGGGATTCATTGAGTTGGCTAATAAATTGATTGGCCTTTTCTACTGATCCCTGACTTTTAATATTTCCTGTAAAGAAAAAAAGAAGACTGGTTAAAAAAATGATAGATCGCATAATTAATTATTCATTTTAGATTGTAGTATGAATGTAGGTAATAATTATAAACAATCAGCTTAAATAAGAGGAATCGCTGATGCAGCAGCCTTTCAAATATTTTTTTTTACAATATTTATAGCGTCTAAGTATTAATTTGGAGCCATCAAAATGAAAAAAGGAATAAAATCGGTTTCATATTTTTTTATTTCATACATAAAGCTTAGTTTAGAATTTCTATAATCAGTTATATTTAAATAGTTACTGACTGTTTTTATTTAACAAGTGATTGAGAGCCGATTGTTTTTAAAATCACATTAAATTTCATCCCTTTCAATAGGGTTTTTTTTCACTAATGAATAAGTTCAAGTGGTTTTCACTTTCTTAGTCATCAAAATTTAAATTGCTACGATGAAACAAAAATCATCCTCAGTTTGGTTGTTATTATTTACAACTGTTGTTATTATTTGCATTTCCTTTACGATTAATCGGGAAAAAGAAGTGCAGGTTTCTACCGATCCGAAAATAGCCAATCTTAAATTACCTGCTGGTTTTCATGCAGATCATTTACATGGTCCTTCTGAAAACGGAGAAGGCTCTTGGGTTTCTATGACTTTTGATGACAAAGGACGTATCATAGCGTCTGACCAATATGGTGGATTATTTAGAATGAAAGTGCCTGCAATCGGAGATACAGTTACTAAAATTAAAGTGGAGGCATTGAAAATTTCATCTGATACTGGTATATCCATGGGCTATGCACATGGTCTTCTATATGCGTTCAATAGTCTTTATGTAGTGATAAATAATCATGTTGGTCCCAAAGCTACTTTTAAAAAGGGAAGTGGTTTGTACAGACTACAGGACACCAACGGAGATGATCAGTTTGATAAAGTTACCTTCTTGAAGGCCATGGATGGAGATGGAGAACATGGACCGCATAGTGTGGTATTGTCGCCCGATAAAAAATCTCTTTATGTAATTGCTGGAAATTTTACGAAAATTCCAAAAATGAATAGTTATCGCAATATTCCAGATGGTAATATTGACAATCTTTTTCCACTTATTAAAGATCCAAACGGACACGATAATACGGTAACTGCTCACGGAGGCTGGCTTGCTCATGTGGATTCTACAGGAACAAATTGGGAAATGATAGCCTCTGGTTTTCGTAATCCTTATGACCTTGCTTTTAATGACCAAGGCGAAATGTTTGCCTACGATTCTGATATGGAATGGGATTTTGGCACACCTTGGTACCGTCCTACTAGAATACTTCACGTAACAAGTGGTGGAGAATTTGGCTGGAGAGTGGGTACCGATAAATGGTCTCCGAATTATCCAGATAATTTACCTGCTGCGATTAATGTAGGCCAAGGTTCTCCAACTAATTTGGTTTCAGGAGCGAATGCTCGTTTTCCAAAAAAGTACCGCAAGGCAATGTTTGCATTTGATTGGAGCTTTGGAATTATTTATGCCATTCACACCGAGCCAGATGGAGCAACCTATAAAACTACCGGAGAAGAATTTATTTCAGGATCTCCTTTACCATTAACAGATGGTGTGGTTGGTCCAGATGGAGCACTATATTTTTTAACAGGCGGCCGAAGATTAGAATCTGATTTATATAGGGTTTACTATGGTGATAATACTGGGAACAATGAAAAGTTACCGGTACCTGAATTAACGGATGCACTAAAAGCAAGACGTAAGTTGGAAGATTTCCATGGTGCACCCAAGGCAGGGGCAGTAGATTTTGCATGGCCTTATTTAAAGGATAAAGATCGTTTTGTAAGATATGCTGCAAGAATAGCTGTTGAAACTCAGCCTTTGGCTCAGTGGGAAAACAAGGTGCTTTCAGAAAAAGATCCTATCACTCTTATTCAGTCTACCATTGCATTGGCAAGAAGAGGTACTCCAGCAGTAAAAGCTCAGTTAATAAAATCATTGACCAATATAAATTACACACAGCTAACTGAACCTCAGCAGTTGGATTTATTACGTGCCTTTGAATTGGTTTTCACTCGCATGGGAGAACCCGATGCTGCTTCTAAAAAGGTAGTCGCTACTTATTTGAATCCTCAATTTCCTGCAAAATCGAATTACCTCAACCGTGAGTTGAGTAAGTTGTTGGTTTATGTAGATGCACCCAATGTAGTAGAAAAAACAATGGCATTATTGGCCATTGCAAAAGACAATACAGATGCTCAACAGAAAACAATTTCTGAGTCAGCTGATTTGATTCTTAGAAATCCGCAGTATGGTATGGACATCGCTGCTATGCTTTCAAGGATTCCTCCTCTGCAGCAGACTTGGTATGCAAATGTGTTGACACAGGCAAAGAATGGTTGGACACCTGAATTGCAAGAAAAATATTTCCAATGGTTTTATACTGCTTTTGGATATAAGGGTGGAGTTAGTTTTGTAGGCTTCATCAATACGGCAAGAAAAACAGCATTGGCAAATGTTTCCAAAGATCGTTTTGAATATTTTAATAAAATTTCTGGAGACTCCATTGTATTGAATTCAAGAGCAGGTATTAAAGTAGGTACAGTTATGCCTGTTGGTCCTGGTAGAGATTGGAGATTGAAAAACGCTCTCGAAGTAGTGGATAGTGCAACGGGTACTCGTAATTTTGAAAGGGGTAAGTCGATGTTCGCGGCTTCTATGTGTATTTCTTGTCACCAAATTAAAGGCGAGGGAGGAATATCTGGACCAGATCTTACTCAACTTGGATCAAGATTTTCTACTAAGGATATGCTGGAAGCAATTATAAATCCAAGTAAAACCATTTCAGATCAATTTGGCTCTACCGTATTTTATTTAAGGCAAGGTGGATCTGTATTGGGCAGACTAATTAAACAGGATAATAATAAATACTATATTTCTCAAAATCCTTTTGCTCCTGAATTTGTTAGGGAGTTGAATAAAAAAGATGTGTTAAGGACTAGAGTATCCGAAATTTCTTCGATGCTTCCTGGTATGATCAATAGATTAAATAGCAACGAACTAAAAGATTTGGTCGCATATCTTAAAGCGGGCGGCAATGATCAGAGTCCGATTTATAAATAAATAAAATAGAGGCTAATTGGGTTTATTAAATTAGACGAAAGGTAATCTCCCTTTCGTCTAATTTAATAATATAATCGATTTTATAAGAATTAAATCAATGGAATCACAAGTAGAAATTTGGAGTGATAAACTTTCCAATGTGTCACAGGTGGGTGGTATTGAAACTGCTGTACTTGACAATGGCTTAGGTAGGGGTGTTCGCATTGCCTGGATCAATACTGGTTCGGGACTTCGATTTAAAGTGGTGATTGATCGTGCAATGGATATTGCCGATGCTTTTTATAATCAGTATAGTCTTGCATGGCTCAATCATTCTGGAATAAGTACTCCACAACCTTTTTCTCATAAGGGCTTAGATTGGTTAAGAACATTCGGCGGAGGCCTGCTTACTACCTGCGGACTTTCGCATGTTGGTGGGCCTGATCAAGACGAATCGGGTGAATGGGGTTTACATGGAATGATCAGCAATATTCCTGCAGAAATTGAATCTATTATTCAACCGGATCCTGCAAAAGGAAAATTCACCATGAGCATTACTGGTGTAATTAAGCAGACGCAGATTTTTGGCCCTAGTCTTGAATTAAGAAGAACCATTACTGCCACTTTAGGTAAACCCACCATTCATATTCATGATGAAGTAATTAACCGAGGTAATATTGCGGCTCCGCATATGTTGATATATCATTGCAATTTTGGTTGGCCTTTAGCAGATGAAGGAGCGATTTTACTTTATCGTGATCAAAAGTCAGTTCAGGAAAGTATTGCAAATAAAGAAACCTCCGTTTCAACGGATCATTTTAAAAAATGTCCAGATACATTGGAAGCACACAACGGTAGTGGTGAGGCAGTAGATTTTATTGACATCGCTGCTAACAAAGAAGGCAATTGTTTTTGTGGAATTCAAAATAAAAAAATTGGAATTGCTGTCACTTTGCAATTTCCCAAAAAGCAATTGCCCTGGTTAACGAGTTGGCAACATTTTGCTAAAGGGGAATATGTAACAGGTATTGAACCAGGTACAAATCCACCTATTGGACAAGCAAAAGCTAGAAAGGAAGGAACACTACTATTCCTTGAACCGGCAGAAAGTAGACACTATGATTTAGAGCTGAATGTATTGACGAATGAAAATAGTATTCAATCTTTTATAAATAATTTATAATATTTTTTGATTTAACAACAACAATAAATTTTCAATGGACACAAAAAGTTTAGCACAAAGAGCGCTTGATCAAGGAAAAGGAATAGTACGTTTAGCACCTACATGGGTACCCAGATCATTCTGTGTTCCTGGTCGCAGAATTAAATTACATCCTGATGACTACTATGTATTAGGTGGTATACGTGGAGGCATAGACGAACGCTGGCTTTCATCTACTACTCCTGCAAAAAACGGACCATTGACAGGAGAGAATGAAGGACTCAGTGCAGTAGTTTTTAATGACGGAGGAAAAGAGCAACTTTTTTTATTGAAGGATGCAATTGATGAACTAAAAGGTGCATTAATTGGAGATCGCCTTTGGAATGAATATAAAAGCTGGCCGATGTATTCAAAGTTTTTTGACAACATGGGACCATTGCCACATCATGTGCATCACAATGATGAAAAAGCAGCATTGATTGGTCAGAAGGGAAAACCAGAAGCTTATTATTTTCCACCGCAACTCAATAATCATGGTGGTGACTTCCCTTATACTTTTATTGGTATTGCACCTGGTACAACCAAAGAACAAATTAAAGAGTGTCTAGTTAATTTTTCGAAAGGTGATAATAAAATCACTAACTATTCTCAGGCTTATCGACTAGAGCCTGGCACTGGCTGGGATGTGCCGCCAGGATTACTTCATGCGCCTGGCAGTATGTGTACCTACGAGCCTCAAAAGGCGTCGGATGTATTTGCTATGTATCAATCCTTGGTTAACGAAGCAATCATTCCTGACGAATTGTTATGGAATGGAACACCGGCTGAAAGTAAAGGAGATTACGATGCATTGATAGATGTATTGGACTGGGAATTAAATGTAGATCCAAATACAATGGCCAATAGATTTATGGCACCGAAGCCTGTAAAAGCAATCGATGAAATGAAATCGCAGGGATATATTGAAAATTGGATTTGTTATAAATCAGATGCTTTTGGAGCCAAAGAGTTGACTGTTCTTCCTGGTCAAACAGTTACTATAAAAGATAGTGCAGCGTATGGAATTATTGTAATGCAAGGGCATGGAAAAATGGGCGTTTGGGATATTGAAACTCCAGCACTTATTCGTTACGGCCAGTTGACCAATGATGAATTTTTTATCAGCGAAAATGCAGCAAAAGATGGGGTGACTATTTCCAATGCTTCTGCTACTGATCCAATTGTAATACTAAAACATTTTGGACCAGGCAATCCAGATATGATTTTATAAAAATGAAAATTATCGAACCAAAAGAAGTTGAATGTTATATGAATTTTTAAAACCTTACTCTGAACTTTAATTTAAAAAAATGAACCCAATGCACCTCATTACCAAGAAAAAAAAGTACCTGAAAATTTCTTTTTTTGCGATTGCATTAGCTGTGCTATCTGCATTTATGATGCAAAATTCTGAATCTACGACGGGGCTTAAAATAACCGAGGGCTCGCACATTATTTTAATTGGAAATAATCTAGGTTCTAGGATGATGAATTACGGGCATTTCGAGACCGAGATGCAGCTTCGTTATCCCGATAGTAAGTTGTATATCCGAAATATGTGTGATGGAGGAAATACACCAGGGTTTAGGCCTCATTCTGGAAGACCCACCCCATGGGCTTTTCCAGGTGCTGAAAAATTCCAAACAGAATTAGCTAAGAGTCCTCAAACCGAAGGATTTCTAGAATATCCTGATCAATGGATCACTATGCACAAAGCAGATGTCATCATTGCATTCTTTGGATTCGACGAATCTTTTCAAGGAAAGGGAGGGTTAGAAAATTATAAAGCAGAGTTGGATGCATTTATTAAACATACACTTAAGCAAAAGTACAACGGAGTATCAGCTCCTCAGTTGGCGGTAGTTTCACCCATTGCATTTGAAGATCTTTCAAGCAAATTTGATTTACCCAATGGTAAAGTAGAAAACAAAAATCTTGCCCTTTACACTGCTGCAATGAAAGAAGTGACCGCAAAAAATAAGGTTCATTTTTTAGATGTCTTTACTCCCACTAGTCAGTGGTTTAAAAATGCTACTCCCTCCTTTACTATTGATGGTTCTCAGTTAACAGAAGCTGGTTATGCTAAGTTTGCCCCAATGCTAGCAGATGGAATTTTTGGAAAAAAAATTGCTAAAGCAGAACAGCATCGGGAATTGGTTCGCGCGGCAGTGTTAGAAAAAAATTGGATGTGGCACAATGATTATAAAATTCCTAATGGAGTTCATGTTTTTGGTCGCAGATACGATCCATTTGGTCCGGATAATTATCCTGCCGAAATTGTTAAGATTCGTGAAATGACTTTGATAAGAGATGAAGCTATCTGGCAAGCAGTGAAAGGAGTAAAAATGGATCTAGATGCAGCAGATAAAAAAACATCTCCATTGACAGAGGTAAAAACAAATTATGCTACTAGTACTGGAAATGGAACCCTTAGCTATCTATACGGCAAGGAGGCATTGGATAAATTTACTGTACCTCCAGGCTATAAAATTGAACTGTTCGCCTCTGAATCTGAGTTTAATGATCTAGCCAATCCGGTGCAGATTTCCTTTGATAATAAAGGTCGTCTATGGGTAGCCGTTATGCCTACTTATCCTCATTGGAAACCAGGAGATCCCAAGCCCAATGATAAATTAATTATTTTAGAAGATACTGATAAGGATGGCAAAGCAGATAAACAAACCACTTTTGCAGATGGATTGCAACTTCCTCTTGGATTTGAGCTTGCTCCTGAAGGTGTGTATCTTTCTCAGGGTACCAACTTTTATCTTTTAAAAGACACCAATGGAGACGATAAGGCGGATTCCAAAGAAATTCTTTTAAGTGGTTTTGATGACCACGATACGCACCATGCTCACCATGCTTATACCACCGATCCATCGGGTGCTATTTATATGGGACAAGGAGTGTTTCTTGTGAATGATGTTGAAACATCTTATGGACCTGTGCGCGGCACCAACGGCGGATTTTTTAGGTATGATATCAATCGCAGAAAATTAGATCGCATTGCACAATTGTCTATTCCTAATCCTTGGGGTATTGCTTTTGATGAGTGGGGACAGGTTTTTTACGAAGAAACATCAGGACCGGATGTAACATGGATGATTCCTGGAACTGTAAAACCAAGGTACGGTGAATATACACCCAAAGGGAAAAGTTTTATTGAGGAAAGTCAGCGAGTAAGACCAACCTCCGGACTTGAATTTGTATCTAGCCGACATTTTCCTGAAGATGTACAAGGTGATTTATTACTTAACAATACTATTGGATTTTTAGGGACTAAGCAACATGCTATTTCAGACGACGGCGCCGGTTATAAAAGTAAATTTCGTCAAGATTTAGTAAAATCTTCTGACATGAATTACCGTCCAGTTGATTTAGAATTTGCTCCTGATGGTTCGCTTTATATTGCTGATTGGCACAACGTGCTCATAGGTCATATGCAACACAATGCAAGAGATCCATTGCGTGATCATTCCCATGGAAGAATCTACAGAGTTACTTATCCTTCAAGACCATTGGTTGTTCCAGCTAAAGTAGCAGGAGCAAGCATTGATGAGTTATTGAATAATTTAAAACTTCCTGAATATAGAACTCGTTACCGTAGTCGCAGAGAAATAAGAGCGCACAAAGCTTCTGAAGTTCTTCCAGCACTTACAAAGTGGGTAGCTAATTTGGATAAAAAATCAGCTCAATATGAACATGATTTATTAGAAGCATTGTGGGTGACATGGGGAATTAATAAAGTAGATCAACCATTGCTTCGCCAGTTGCTTCATGCCAAAGATTTCAAGGTGAGAGCTGCGGCTGTGGAAGTACTTCGTTTTACTGGACATCAAGTAACCGACCAAGCAAAATTATTAATGGATGCTGCTAAAGATGAAAGTGAAAGAGTAAGATTGGAATCCATGGTGTCTGCCTCTTGGTTAGACAAAGACAAAGGACTGCCAATAGTATTAGAAGCAGGTAAAAAACCCATGGATTCATGGATGTTGAAACCTTATCAAGTATCAGTAGCTCATTTGAATGGACAGGGCATGGCAGAGAAAAAATCAGTGTTAGCTGCTACTCAACCGGGAGCAGTTGACAATAAAATTTTAGCGGCTGGTAAAGCAATTTATTCTAGAGACGGCTATTGTTTAACCTGTCATCAGGCCGATGGTAAAGGGCTTGAAGCAGCTGGGTTTCCGCCAGTTGCCGGATCTAATTGGGTGCTAGGTAGTGATGAGAGAATTATTAAATTAGTACTCAAAGGAATGTATGGACCAATTGAAGTGAATGGTAAAAAATACCCAGGTCAAGTGCCAATGACTCCATTTGAAGGTATGTTGAAAGATGATGAAGTAGCAGCAGTAATTACTTATGTACGAAATTCATTTGGTAACAAAGCACCCGCTGTAACGGCAGATAAGGTGAAAGCAGTTCGAGCATCTATCAAAGGTAAAGTAGGTTTTTATACACCTGAGGACTTGCTTAAACAACATCCGTTTGGTAAATAATTTGTATTTTTTTAAATATTGTTTTTAGATTTAAATTTTACTTTATGAAAAAAATAATCAACCTGAAATACCTTTTATTACTATTACTTTCCCTTTATATGGGCATCGTTGGATTTGCACAAAAAGCAAAGAGGTCATCATCAAAAAAGCCACTTATTGTTTTTGTAACTGGCGACCATGAATATAGTGGTGAATCAACGCTTCCAAAAGTAGCTGCTGAGCTAGAGAAAAATTATGGCTTTCGCACCAAGTTTTTAAAAGCTTTTCCAGATCATAATTCCGAGGAAAATATTCCAGGATTAGAAGCGTTGAAAGAAGCGGATATTGCGGTATTTTTTCTTCGCTGGAGAAGACTTCCAGCAGATCAAGTACAATTGATAGAGGACTATTTAAAAACTGCTAAGCCACTCATTGGATTTAGAACTACTACTCATTCATTTAATTATCCTAAAGGACATCCGCTTGTAAAATGGAATGCATTTGGTGAAATGGCTTTTAATTCTCCTCCTGGATGGGGTGGTAAGAATAATCATACCCATTATGGCCATAATTCTTCTACTGATGTAAGCATTGTTCCTGCACAGGCAAAAAATGTTTTACTAACTGGAGTGGATGATAATTTTCATGTTAGATCTTGGCTCTATCAGGTGTTACCTAATTTTCCTTCTAATGGCTCTACTGCTTTATTAATGGGGCATTCAATCAAATCTGAGAACTCTAAAGCTTATGATAATCCAGTAGCATGGACAGGTATCAATAGTTATGGGGCAAAGTTTTTCTTCACCACCATGGGGCATCCTGAAGATTTTGATCAGGAATCTTTTCAGCATCTTGTTATTAATGCCTTTCATTTTGTGGCTGGCAAACCGATTCCTAAAAAGTGGGCGGGTAAAATGGATATTAATGTTCCGTATCGTGATTAATTTTCAAATTTACAAACATGAATAAAATAGGATTTAATACACTGGTTTGGTCCGCGGTAATGTCGGATGATCTTTTACCAATTATTGATCGATTAAAACAAATTGGTTATGATGGAGTAGAATGTTTTGTAGGTTCACCAGATGATAAAGCGTATCAGCGTTTTGGCAATCACGCACATAATATTGGATTGGAGACTACTGCAGTTTTTGTAGTTGGTAAAGATGAAAATCCTGTTAGTCCAGATGCTGCTATCAGAGCCAAAGGTTTAGATAGAATTAAGTGGGGCATAGATAGAGCGCATGATATGAAGGCAACCGTACTTTGCGGTCCCTTTCATTCAGCACACGGAGTTTTTGCTCAGCATCCTCCTTTAGAAGAAGAATATAAATGGTGCGGAGAAGTTTTACATGCAGCCGGAGATTATGCTGCTCAGGCTGGTATCACTCTTGCCCTTGAGGCATTGAATCGTTTTGAATGTTATTTGTGTAATACAGTAGAACAGTTGACAAAACTCATAAACACTGCTGCCCATCCAAATGTAAAAGCAATGTTTGATACCCATCATGCTAATATTGAAGAGAAAAAAAATCGGACTGCGATTCAAACAATCGCTCCAATATTGGCACACTTTCACATTAGCGAAAATGATCGAGGAACTCCCGGTGATGGACATGTGCAATGGGACGAAGTTTTTTCTTCTCTAGCAGAGGTGAAATATGATGGTTGGCTTACCATTGAGGCTTTCTCGAGAAATGACCCTGATTTTGCCAATGCTATTAATGTGTGGCGAGAATATTCAAAACCTTGGGATATGGCAATAAATGGACTGTCGTTTATTAAACAACAAGGCAAAGTACATGGACTTTAATTGAATGAAAAGAATTTAATCGATTGCTTATTTTTTAAATATTCACCCTAATTAAAAAAAACTATATGAATTCTACACAATTGAATACCGACCAATCATCTGATGATGAGAAAAGTAAAAAATTACTTTTTTGGGGATGTTTTATTGCATTAACAGCAACTGCATTTGGATTTGTTTTTCGTGCATTCATTATGGATCAATGGGGTAGAGAGTTTGATTTAAGTAAAACGCAACAAGGAGAAATATTTGGAGTTGGATTTTGGCCTTTTGGAATTAGCATTGTTTTTTTTAGTTTAATTATTGATAAAATTGGCTACAAGAAATCAATGATTTTTGCATTTGTCTGCCATCTTGTTTCGGTGGCGATCACCATTTTTGCAACTGGATATTGGATGCTTTATTTAGGCACGTTTTTATTTGCATTAGGAAATGGAGCAGTAGAAGCAGTGGTGAATCCAGTAGTAGCCACGATGTTTCCAAAAGAAAAAACTAAGTGGTTAAATATATTACATGCTGGCTGGCCTGCTGGAATGGTAGTAGGAGGTTTGTTAGGGATATTTATGATCAATCAACATTTTCCATGGCAATTAATTATCGGATTTGTATTGTTACCTGCAATTGTTTATGGTTGGATTATCGCAAAGAGATCCTTCCCAGTGAATGAGCGTGTGGAGGCAGGCGTTAGCTACCTAGAAATGTTAAAAGAAGTAGGTATTTTAGGCGCATTGATTATCGCTGCGCTTTGTTCATTTCAATTAGGTAGTCTTTTTCAATGGTCCTTCACCGTTAGTATTATCATCACGCTGGCCCTGACGGGTATATTTGGATATTTTGTTCGTTCTCTTGGAAGACCACTTTTTATTCTGTTGTTAGCGATCATGATTCCACTTGCCACCACTGAGTTAGGAACGGATAGTTGGATTACTGATTTGATGACACCCGCTATGATGGAAATGGGATTTCAAGGTGGATGGGTATTGATTTACACTTCTGTTATTATGTCTTTACTTCGTTTTTATGCGGGACCTATTGTACATAAACTTTCTCCTATCGGCTTATTGGTAGCTGGATCATTGGTTGCAGTAATCGGGTTGGTATTCCTTTCTTATTCTACAGGTTATTTAATAATTATTGCGGCTACTATTTATGCATTGGGTAAAACATTTTTCTGGCCTACCATGTTGGGAGTTGTATCAGAACAATTTCCAAAGGGAGGAGCTCTTGCAATTAATTTTACAGGCGCGGTGGGTATGATGGGTGTAGGGGTTATTGGTGCGGTTATTCTTGGATTTGTTCAGGATAAGCAACTCGATCAAAATCTTGCTACTTACGATCAAAAAAATAATACTACCCTTCATGCAAATTATTTAACTGAATCTAAAACAGGACTCTTTGGATCCTATCAAGCGGTAGACAGTAAAAAATTATCAACTGCCCCGGCAGAAGTAGTAAATCAAATTAGTGCTGTTCAAAATGATGCTAAAAAAAGCGCCCTTCGTACAGTAGCTATTTTCCCATCCTTCATGTTTTTATGCTATCTTTTAATTTTATTTTATTTTAAATCTAAGGGAGGCTATCGACCTGTGGCAATTGCTAAGGAATAAAAAATTCATTCATTATTTTAATTTATAAAAAGAACAACATGCAAAAAAATAACTACCCTAAACTGCACAATGCAACATGGCCGGGTATTGTAGGCAAGGGGCCAGATTCTGAGCCACCTATTTCTTTTGATGATTTACTAAAATACACTGCTGATGCGGAAGTAGATGGCGTAAAATTTGACGGAATTGATATCGGACTTTTTGAGCCACATATTGATATCGACAGTTCGGATGATGGCATTAAAAAATTAGCCGATAAAGTGTCTTCTCTTAATTTAAATATTGGAAGCTTAGTGGCTCCTATTTGGGGCGGACCTGCAATGGGAAGTAAAGAAGATCGCGCGGTGTTTGTAGAGATGGTGCGTAAGTCTTGCCACTTTGGACAGAAGTTGCGTGAATATGGGGTACGTCCTAATGGTATCATCCGTATTGACTCAGCAAGTAAGCCAGAGGCTTGGGCTTTGGATCCAGTAAATAACACAAAGCTGATTGCTGAAACTTTTCGTGAAGCATGTGATGTGGCCGCATCATATGGCGAACGCTTAGCTGCAGAAGGAGAGATTTGCTGGGGTGGAATGCATAGTTGGAAAGCAATGATTGATACTTTAGAAGCAGTCGATCGACCTAATATCGGTTTTCAAGCCGACATGGCACATACACTTTTATACTTGCTTGGATACAATAGTCCCGAAGACAGAATATTGCCTGCAGATTTTGATTGGAGCAGCCAAGAGTTGTTGGATGCAGGACTTAGAAAATTAACGCATGCACTTCGCCCATGGACCATTGATTTTCATGTGGCCCAAAATGACGGAACGGTACATGGTACTGGTTCTCACGACAAAACGGGTCGTCATTGCCAAGCCAAAGATCCCAATGGTAAACTTGACATCGCAAAACATGCAGGTTTTTGGTTACGCGATGACAATGGTGCCTTAACAAAGGCATTCAAACATATTTGTTGGGATGGGTGTATGTTTCCAAATGCAGTGATGACAGAGCAACAAACCTGGAATGATATTTTAGCAGCAATGATTAAAGTGAGAGATCAACATGGCTGGTATGAAGCTGAATAATAATAAAAAATAATAAAATTGTAAGTCTTAATTTTTTTTAAAATGGCAACAAAAAAAACACTCAACATTGGTTTAATCGGAGGTGGCTTTATGGGTCGAACTCATTCCAATGGATATCTTCGTATTGCTAATTTTTTTCCTGATTTAGCGTATACACCAGTACTTAAAGCAGTATGTTTTCGCAATGAAACAAAGTTAAAAGCCTTTGCAGAGCAGTGGGGCTATGAATCTATTGAAACAGATTGGAGAAAACTTATTGAACGTCCAGATATTGATGCAGTTGATATTTGCACTCCCAATGATACGCATGCTGAGATTGCGATTGCAGCGGCAAAAGCAGGAAAAATGATCCTTTGTGAAAAACCACTTGCGCGTGATTTAGTAGAATCTACTGGCATGGTGGAGGCGATTGAAAAAGCAGGCGTAAAAAATACGGTTTGGTACAATTACCGAAGACTGCCTGCAGTTACTTTAGCTAAACAAATTATTGATTCCGGAAAGTTGGGAAAGATATATCATTACAGAGCTAATTTTTTACAAGACTGGACGATCAATGAAAATCTTCCACAAGGGGGAGAGGGTTTGTGGAGAATGGATGCGGCAGTAGCGGGATCAGGTGTATTGGGAGATTTACTTTCTCATTGTATCGATACAGCTTTGTGGCTCAATGGAGGAATAAAAGATGTGAGTGCCATGACTGAAACATTTGTAAAAGAACGGATGCATCAATTGACCGGAAAAGTACAGGAAGTAACCATCGATGACGCCTGTTCTTTTCTTTGTCATTTTAATAATGGGTCATTGGGTTTATTTGAATCTACTAGATATGCACGTGGTCATAAAGCTTTGTATACTTTTGAAATTAATGGAGCCAATGCTTCTATCCGGTGGGACTTACATGATTTAAACCGTTTAGAGTTTTTTGATAATGCAGATGAATCAAAACTCAAAGGATGGCGCTCCATTCACATTACCGATGGAGATCATCCCTATATGGATAAATGGTGGGTGCCAGGTTTGGGCATTGGTTATGAACATTCTTTTGTTCACCAGGTTGCAGATTTTCTGAAAAGCTTAGAAACTGGCGAACCTTGTTCACCTACTTTTAGAGAGGCGCTTGATACACAAAAAGTTTGTCAGGCAGTATCGGATTCTGCTAAATCAAGAAGCTGGAAAGATTGTAATATTTCTTAAAACTTTTCGAAAAAAAACATACATTAACCATCTTCAAAAAAAATTATGATACAAAAATTAAGTTATCGTTTAGCTCTTTTTATGTTGATAGCAGGAAATATATTTTCCTTGCATGCTCAAGATAAAAATAAGGCAAAAGGTTTTGTGAAAATATTTGATGGCAAAACAATGAAGGGATGGGAGGGTGATACTGTTTTTTGGAGAGTTGAAAATGGAAGTTTTGTTGGAGAAGTTACTGCAGCAAAACCACTAAAAACAAATACTTTTTTAATTTGGCGGGGTGGATTACCAACCAACTTTGAATTTATTGCTCAGTATCGCATCAGTCCAGAAGGAAATAGCGGTGTTCAATATCGCAGCGAAGAGCTACCTAATATTCGCTTTGCTTTAAAAGGGTATCAAGCTGATATTGATGGAGCCGATACTTATACTGGTCAGAATTATGAAGAGCGTGGTCGTGGATTTTTAGCGAAACGTGGTGAGATATCAGTTTTAAAATCTGACATGAAACCTACTATTACTGGTTCATTGGGCAATTCAGATTCTCTTAAGGCTAAGATTAAAAAGGGAGACTGGAATGAAATTCATATTGTTGTAAAAGACAATCATTTGAAGCATTATATCAATGGTGTTTTGATGAGTGAAGTTACAGATGAGGATGCAAAAAATAGAAAGTACAATGGCGTATTAGGATTACAAGTTCATGTAATGCCAAAAATGAAAGTAGAATATCGTAAAATTATGTTGAAGCAATTGTAGTGGTGAATGGGCAATGGGCAATGGTGAATGGTCAATCGTGAATGGACAATGGTGAATGGTCAATGGTGAATGGACAATGGTGAATGGGCAATAGTGAATGGGCAATAGTGAATGGGCAATGGTCAATAACAGCCTTTAGAATTTTAAATATCTGATGGAGGTTCACCCAGAAATGTTGGAATTAGATCAATGTTAAAATGAACGAATTAATTAAAAAAAATCTGCAGAAATAGGAGGGAATTCACTGCATAAAAGAAATAAAAATTTTAATAATCAAAAATCCCATCTCTTGTGAGATGGGATTTTGACATTTTAGTTATTTCATTAATTCATTAAGCAACCGCTTTATTTACCAAAGAGGCCGCTTCGCTTAGCTGAATAGCACTTTGTACTTTTAATCCACTTTCATCAATTAATTTCTTAGCTACATCCGCATTGGTTCCTTGCAAACGAACAATGATTGGAATTTCAATGTTTCCTATCGATTGATAAGCATCTATAACGCCTTGGGCTACACGATCGCAACGTACAATGCCTCCGAATATATTAATTAAAATTGCTTTCACTTTCGGGTCTTTTAATATGATGCGGAAACCAGCTTCTACTGTCTGAGCATTAGCGGCACCTCCAACATCCAAAAAGTTAGCTGGCTCACCACCACTTAATTTTATCATATCCATGGTAGCCATCGCAAGCCCAGCTCCATTTACCATACAACCTACATTGCCATCTAATTTTACAAAATTCAAATTGAATTTCCCAGCTTCTACTTCTGTAGGATCTTCTTCAGAAATATCGCGAAGGGATGCAATGTCTGGATGACGAATAATAGCATTGTCATCAATATTCATTTTGCAATCTACCGCAATGATCTTGTCGTCGCTGGTTTTAAATAGAGGATTAATCTCTATCATACCGCAATCCAATTCCACATAGGCTTTGTATAAAATAGTTACAAATTTTACACAATTTTTAAATGCTTCTCCACTCAAACCAAGGTTGAAGGCTATTTTGCGAGCCTGAAATCCTTGTAGTAATCCTCCAGGATGTATCCACTCTTTGAATATTTTTTCAGGGGTATCATGTGCTACATCTTCAATATTCATACCGCCTTCTGTGCTATACATCACTACATTTTGTCCTTTCGAACGGTCTAGTAATATGGATAGATAAAATTCTTTTACTGGACTGGCTCCATCATAATATACATCTTGAGCAACTAGCACTTTATTTACTATTTTGCCAGTAGGTCCTGTTTGAATGGTTACCAACGTACCCCCGATTAGATTCTGTGCAATTTCTTTAACAGCCTCTGCATTTTTACCTACCGCTACTCCGCGTTGCTCTTTTCCAATGATGGTACCTTTTCCTCTTCCTCCCGCATGAATTTGAGCTTTTACAACTGCAAATTTACTTCCATACTGTGAGTGAATTTGTCGGTATGCTTCTTCTGCTTCGGTAGCTGTGTTACAGGCAATTCCTTCCTGCACCGGTACATTGTATTTTTTTAGTAGTTCCTTTGCTTGATATTCGTGAAGATTCATGTAAAAAAAGTTTTGGCGAAGATATGAAACTATGTGTCAAAATATTGACCATTGCATATTATAAGTTCTTCATTTTTGTTATTTTATATAATTAATATTATTA
>CAMBTV010000004.1 GCA_945870835.1 Chitinophaga pinensis | reverse complement strand
AAACGCTATTAAATTTAAAAAAATGAAAAAACATACATTCATTTTATTGATCCTTTTCCTAGTAGGAGGTTTTAAATTAACTGCTCAAGTAACGGGCGAAAATGTATCTACAATTATTTATAGAAGCGAACAAACAGTTACTTTGAAGCATATCAATGATAAGAAATGGGCCATCTATTTGGAGGGAGCAGAATTAAAAGATGGGTATGAATATGGTTTTTGGGAAGCGGTTGCTTTTGATGAAAAAACAATCACCTTCGAAAATAGCGAACATGCTATCCGATACACTTATGATTTGGTTAATAAAAAAGTCTATATTTCTGAATTAGATTTTAACACGATGAAGTTTATGGCCAAAAAGCTAGCGCCTAACTATACAGTTTTAACTATATCCAATGAAGATCCTGAGAAAGAAAAGGGCTCTATAAATAATCCAAAAAATAAGTCAGCAACTCATGAGCTAAGTTCCAATGAAATGGTCGGTATAGGTGCCTCTTTCCAAGGAGGTATAGTTTTTTATTTAAACGAAACAGGCAAACATGGTTTGATTGTTTCAAATGAAAACATAGATAAAGAAAAAGTAGATTGGGATAACCACTCGAATAAAGATATCAACAAAACGAAAATTGAAATGGGTTCAGGGGCAGCCAATACCAACGCTATTATAAATGTTTATAATGACGCGAATTATGCTGCAAATATTTGTAAAAAATACAATGGTGGAGGATTTAGTGATTGGTATTTACCTAGCTTGGATGAATTAAAATTAATCTATGAAAATGTAGGTCCAGGTAGCAAATTAAAAAATATTGGAAATTTTAATAATGATATGATGGCATCTTACTGGAGTTCTTCCGAAAGCCCCAATCAAAGTAGTTTTGGAGGCAAATATGCTTGGGTTATTTTTTTCAATGATGGCACAGCTCAGGAGACTACTAAAAACAATGCTAGTTATGTACGTGCTATCAGAGCATTTTAATAAATAATATATCTTCTACTAAATCCATTTTTTAATGTCCTGAATCTAGCCCCTATACATTGGGCTAACAAGAATTCGCTTTGATTATCAAATTCCTAATTTTTTCCGTTTGCTATATAATTTAATTGGGTAAATTGTAAAATATTAAGAAATGATCGCTTCATAATAATGAGGTCTCACCTACTAAAATAATATCTTATGGAAATTGTTTACGCCATCTTTGAGCAACTAAGAAGATTTTTTGGAATGAGTGGTTTAATTGAAATTATTAAATCAGGCAACTATGAAACCCTCCTTACCTATAAAGGCATCGTTAGCGCGCTTCGCCCCTTATTGCAACTCATTTTAATGCTGGAATTAATTAGAGGACTATTATATCGCAAGTTTAAAGTTATTAATTACAAAATCCCATTTTACGCTTATCTATTCAATTCAATTATAGGAAGGTATATTTCAATTGGTATGACAGTAATTATGATTGGTCTTCTTGAAAAATACGCGATCATCAATATCAGTTTTACTTGGTACTGGTTTATATATGGGTACATCGTTTGGGAGTTTGCACATTTCATTTATCATTTCCTAGCTCATAAAGTACGCTTATTTTGGTGTTTACATTCCACCCACCATGCCCCCGAAAATATGAGCTTAGCTGTTTCCTATTCTCACTTTTTTTTAGAAGGCCCTTATGCGGATATTATAAGAGTTTCGATTTGTATTCTAGCAGGAGTGCCTCCACCCATGTTATTTGTAATCACCTTCATAGATGGTTTCTGGGGATCATTTATACATATTGGGGATACTATGATAAAAGATGCAAGATTTGGTTTTGTAGGAAATATTATTTTAACGCCCTCACATCATCGCGTTCATCATGCAAAAAATCCACTTTACATGGATACCAATTATTGTAACCTACTTAATATTTGGGACAGAATTTTTAAAACCTACCAACCTGAGCTCAAAGAAATTCCTGTAGAATATGGAATTACTAGGGCCATTCAACCCAATAATTTTTTAGACGCCTATTTTGGAGAAATCACTTTATTAGCAAAGGATATTTATCATGCTCCTGGTATAGTAAATAAAATACGATACCTATTTATGCCACCAGGATGGAGCCATACGGGTGATCATAAAACATCCAAGGTTGTGCGAGAACAATTTGTTGCTAATCAAAATATTGAAGTTGCTTAATATGCTGATGGTTGCTTTTCAAATGCATTATCAACTATTTTATTTTAGCAATTCATGAATCAAGAAGGAAGTCTTTTTTTATTTTAGATAAACTTTATTGATAATGAGCTAGAAAAGATGCTGGATTCTTAAATTAAGGATACCACTTTTCCAGTTTTTACTGATTCATCACAAGCAAAAGCTATTCGTAAACTATTGACTGCATCTTCTATATGATCAGTCAAATCAATATCTTCTATAATTGATTTCAGAAAATATCTTTGTTCACGATTACACAACTCTTGATGATCCGGCTCATCCTCTAAATTTATCCAAGTATCTGGTTTTGAAAATTTTTCGTTTTCATCTAAGTCTGCATGATGAAAACGCAAGGATTCGGTTTTGGTGTGCGCTTCAATGGAAGAAGACTTTCCAGCAGCTCCCGCTTCTTTAGCAACTATAGATACAGATCCCTTAGGACCAAAAACATCTTTTACAAAAAAAGCTGTTTCACTAATCATCGGCCCCCATCCAGCTTCGTACCATCCTACCGAACCATCTTCAAATCGAATCTGCAATTGACCATAATTATAATTGCCTTCAGGAATTTCTTCGGTGAGTCTTGCTCCGATTGCATACACCTGTACTGGCTTTGAGCGAGTCATTTGACACATCACATCTATATAATGAACGCCACAATCAACAATCGGACTTAAGCTATTCATTAAGTTACGATGAAGCGTCCACATGCTGCCATCGCTTTGCTGATTCAAATTCATTCGCATCACCAATGGCTTACCAAGCTCCCTTGTCAATTCAATAAATCGCTCCCAAGAAGGATGATGACGCAGAATATATCCAACTACTAATTTCTTATTTGCTTTTTTAGCAGCAACCGCTAAGCGCTCAGCTGCTTCGACAGTGTGAGCCAATGGTTTTTCTATAAATACATGGCATCCATTCTCCAATGCCTTCATAGCAAAGCTTTCATGGGTATCTGGATAGGTTGAAATGCATACTGCATCAGGCTTTGTAGCTTGCATCGCTTCCTCCATGTCAGTAAATAATGGATAACGATTGTCCAATTTGGCATTTAATATTTCTTTTGAATTACCTCTAGAAACCATTCCACAGATTTCGAAGCCGCCAACAGTATGATAGGCAATCGCATGGGAAGAACCCATATTTCCACATCCCACCACAAGAATCCGAATATCTTTTTTTTGATTTTGCATACTATTAAATTTTTTAAACTATCTCAGGGGATTAATAACATCTTATTATACAATAAATAAATTAACCTTTGTTAAAATTAATGCAACTTATATTAAAAATCATTTCTGCTTTTAAAGATATGTTTTTTATTTTTTGTTTACTCTGTTTTAAAGGTTTAGAATTTCAATCTGTCATCAAATTTAATTTTGTTTTCAGGTAAAAAAACCTATTCAATGTAATATTGATACCGTATTGGTTATATATTTACTCTTTAAAATATTTATTTCCATTTTAATTTATTTTAAAATTTGAAAAGATGCAAAAAAGACTCACCTCATTAGATGCCTTCAGAGGATTCACCGTTGCTGCGATGATCATGGTGAATTTTCCTGGTAATTCAGATTTTGTTTTTTTTACTCTTCGTCATTCTATATGGAATGCACTAAGCTTTACGGATCATGTTGCCCCATTTTTTCTATTTATTATTGGTGTATCTATTCATTTTGCCTATTCAAATAAATCACTTGAAGAAAAACCTGCTCTCTACAAAAAAATTATTATTCGCGCGCTCAAGATATTTATTATCGGTATGTTTCTAAATTTGATGCCGACGTTTAACTTATCTGAAATTAGGTGGACAGGGACGCTTCATAGAATTGCAATAGTATTTTTAATTTGTTCCATCCTTTCACTTCATACCAATTGGAAACAACAATTAATTATTTTTACCACTCTCTTTATAGGCTACTGGATCATCATGACTGCAATTCCCTATCCAGGTGAGGGAAAAGTAATGCTTGAGCCTGGCAAAAATATTGCAGCCTATATCGACTCACTTTATTTGCCCGGAAAAATGTGGCAAAAAACTTGGGATCCAGAAGGAATTTTAAGCATTGTTCCAACCTGCTGTACTACCTTGATTGGAATGCTTGTAGGAAAAATTATGAAATCAGAATTGCATGAAAATATTCGTTTGAATTATCTTATGATTATTGGAGTGGCTATATCCATACTCGGATATTTTGTTGGACTTTCATTTCCAGTGAATGAAAATATTTGGTCTAGTAGTTTCGTATTAGTTACTGGAGGTTTTGCCTGTTTGATTTTTGCTTCGATGTATTTTATATTTGATGTATTGCCTTATAGCAAGTACTCGAAAACAGGAGTGGTATTTGGAGTAAATGCAATTGCTGCTTATGTACTAGGAGATTTACTAGGCTTGGTTTTTTATGGAATAAAAATTGGAGGTAATTCTATCAATATGCATTTCTTCAATTACTTCAATCAATTGGGTGTTGTGCCAGAATTAATTTCTTTACTATTTGCTTTGCTTTTTGTTAGTATTGTTGCGATACCTTGTTGGATACTTTATAAAAAAAGAATCTTTATAAAAGTGTAAACTATTTATTCCTATTAAAAATTAATTATTCATTGTCACTTAATAAACATTTCATAAAACACTTTTGTTTCCTGCTGTTACTATCAAGCATCCATCAAATGGCCATGAGCCAGCAATATGTCTTTGCTCAATTAAAAGGGGCTTATCTTAAAACAGATGGCTGGAATTTAAGTGGTGATGCACAAGTAGCCAATGTAACTGGAAATAATTTAGCTGAATTATTACTTTGTACAAACAATAGAACGAGAAGTGGTGCTGCTTTTTATTCTCAGCCCATTAATCTTTCGATATGCAATAAATGGAAAGCTGAATTTGATTTCAGAATATTTGATGGAACGGGTGCAGACGGTTTAGCATTTTGTTTTTTAGATGTGGCGCCTTCAGGATATGTAAATGGAGGGGGCCTTGGTATACCCGCCACTGCGAATGGGCTAAAGGTATGTTTTGATACTTGGAGAAATTGTAGTAGCACAAGCAGATATCCTAATATGCCAAAGCTAGAAATGAGGTGGGGTGTAGGATACGACGAATGTTGGGATTTACCAACGAGAGATAATCAAGATGGCAAGCTTTCTATTATTCGCAATGCCGAATATTGTCACGCTATGATAACTTATGACAATGGCAACATTAGTGTTTTCTTAAATGACAATTTATATTTAACAGGTTTTCAGCAATTTAATTTTGCTGGATATTTAGGCTTTACTGCAAGTACTGGTGGAAGCAACGACAATCATTCCATAAAAAATGTGATGATTTATACTGAGATGCCTCCTTCGTTTGCGGGTAACCCTGCAGGTTATAATTTTTGCCCAAAAGATAGTGTAAAACTTGGAGGGCCTTCTAACTCAGATTACATTTATAGTTGGTATCCCACTACCGGCTTAAGTGACAGTTCTGCTGCAGCTCCCTTATTACATTTATCCAATCTTACAGACAGTTCAAAAGGATTTACTTATTATGTAAAAACTGCTTTTAAAAACAATCCAGGTTGCTCTTCTAAGGATAGTGTGCCCATTAGACTGTATCCTAATCCAGTAATTCAATTAATTTCACCAGAGATTTGTTTACAGGATGCCGTTGCACAATTTGCAGACAGCAGTTATACCAAGGAAAATGGAACCCTACCATTTTTATATAATTGGAATTTTGGTGATCCTGCAGCAAATGCCAGTAATCCAAACAACTCGGTTCAACAAAATCCAAGTCACCGGTATAGTGCAAGTGGTAACTATCCTATTAAATTACAAGTAACCAATAGCAAGGGTTGTACGGATAGTGTTTCTAAAATATTTACAGTAAATGGAGCAATACCACAGGCTAATTTTACCATTACCAATCCTACTACTTTGTGCAGCAATCAACCGGTAGAAATAATCAACGAAAGCGTGGTCGATTTTGGAAACATTACCAAGGTGCAAATATTTTGGGGCGACACTGCCAACAAAAGTTATATTGATGAAAGTCCATCAAAAGGAAAAAAATATACTCATCAATATCCTAATAGCCCAGGGTCCACTACCTCAAATTATTCTATTAAGCTAGTTGCCTTTTCTGGAATATCTTGTGAACAAGAATTGAGTAAACCAATCACCATTCTTCCTTCTCCTATTTTAGAGTTTACTAATTTACCATCATTATGTAATAATTCAGAACCCATCGATATTACTGGAGGCGCGCTTGTAAATAATTTAGTGGGTATTTTTTCTTACTCGGGAAAAGGTGTCACAGCGAATGGTCAATTTAATCCTAAGCTTGTGATTGCAGATACACAGTATATTTTATTTACTTACACGGCCACTAATTCCTGTAAGGATTCTGGCTATCAAAAAATAATCATCACTCCATCTCCAATTGTAAATGCGGGGCCAGACTTAATGGTATTAAAAAATGAACCTGTACAAATAAATGCAACCGCCACAGGTAATGGATTGCAATACAAATGGACTCCTTCGGCCTACTTAAATAGCGATGTAATTATAAATCCGCTTTGTACCACAGCGGCTGATATTGTTTATGAACTAACGGCTACCGATAATTTAGGCTGCAGTAGCAAGTCGAGTATGGCTGTAAAGATTTTAAGAGACCCTTTGATACCATCAGCATTTACTCCCAATGGTGATGGTTTAAATGATTTATGGCGCATAAAAGAACTTAGCTATTATCCAAATTGCGAAGTGACTATATATGATCGTTATGGTCAACTCGTTTATTATTCAAAGGGGTATAAAAATCCTTGGGATGGTACTAAAAATGGACAACCAATGACAGCAGGAACTTATTGCTACCTTATTGATACAAAAAAATTGAAAACGATTTCTAAGGGGTTTGTTGTATTACTAAGATAGATTGGTTGCACAGCAACGGATTCAGTTAGCTATAAAAAATTATTCTTTTACAACTTTTATAAAATAGTACCGCTCTTTTACCGCTTAAAAAAAGAATCTTATTAATTAAAAACATAATAATTAAGATGCGTTGGTTTTATTGATGCCTAAATAATACAAATTAAAAAATAAAATATTAATACTTGAATTATAAAAAATTGAATGTCACTTTAAAGTGTTTAACGTTTATTTTATAAATAAACAAAAGAATAAACAAAAAAATTAGGGGGGGGAAAATTAACTAAAAAATTAACTAAAAAAATAAAATAATAATCCTACAAATCAACACACAATAACATTTTGGATTAAATTCGAAGAAAATTATCTAATTTATGAAAAAAATCATCTTATCTTTTTCTGCATTTTTTTTGCTAGCAGCATTAATTATGTCATTCACCACTCCAGTAAAATCGGATCTTAAAATCACTAAATCCAAGAACGCTGCTGGACAATGGGAATTTGTTATTCACAATCAAACAAAGCATTACATTGACCAATTTTGGGTAGCAGAGGTAGATGCTGCACTTAAACATGAAGATCATGCATGGCATGAAGGACATTGGACTGGAGACACACACTTCATTGAGCCAGGTGGAACAATGACCTTAACATTAAATGATGCACATGAGGCTGAATATTTCATGTGGACACATGATGCTCATGCTCATCATGGACATTTGTACAAACTACATTTAGACCATGATGTAGATGTTAACGACAGCGAAGAAGATTCTGACGAAATTGACGAAGTTTTTGGTAAAGAGCACCACGAGGGAGATGAAATTGATCTTGACGATAGAGATGATGACTAATATTTGATTCACATCAACAAATAAAAAAGCCTTAGGTATCATCTCTAAGGCTTTTTTATTAAAATTCAGTTTAATTTAAACGCCTCATACTGTCAATAAAATAAGGTTGGCGAAAAAAAACTGCAACAAAACCAAAAAATAAAAGAGAGGATTTTATCGGGGGTAATGTTAATAATAGAAAGGTGTTTGATACAAGTTTGAATTAAAGAAAATTAGGAATAGGAATAAACTAATGAATGAATTTATAGTGCAAAATCATCTTTTTTTCGCTTGATATCTATACCCATTGCTGCCCTTTCGTCTTCAGTCCATGCTTTTGTATCACCCTTTTTCTGCTTGCCCACCGTAGAGTCAAAATTATTATACATTGCAAAGTTTACTCCTTCACCTCTTTGAGAAGGGAAGGCAACTCCATCATATTTTTTTTCAGTAGCGTACTTTTTAATCCCTTGTGGATAATCTTTTATAAAGGATTCATCTGTTTTATCTTGAGTAAGATCAATAATTCTTCCCTTTTCAGCATCTTTTCGATCTTTTTTAACTTTACCTGTATCATATTTTAATGTATGGTGCGCTTCCATATCATGGTGAACCAATTCTTTTCGACTAGTCGCTATGTCGGTAGTAGCATAGAACCCCTGACCGAATCTATTTTCTTTAGATGTATATTTTGGATTAATCCCATTCTCTTCAATACTTTTTTTTGCTCTTCCGTTAGAGGTTGTATGAAAAAGCTCTGTTGGATTAATTGTAGTTCCATTGGCAGATTTAAAACCCTTTGAACCTTCCCCTAATCTATTTTCGTTAAATCCTTTTGTCGGTTCCCCCAACTGTCCTGTCAATGAATCGGATTCATTAACTCCAACAAATTGATCCGCTCCAAATTCATTGGGGTATAGACTTTCTAAGTCCCCTAGTTCTGCTGCTTCTTTTTCTTTTTCTCCAATTCCCAATAATGATTTAACACCACCAATTGCACTCCCAAACCCTCCTAGCTGAGCAACTAAACCGGTAGCTATTGACTTTTGTTGTATAGGTTTTTCGTTCGAAGTAGAAGCTATTTGTAATGCTTTTGACCCCATCACATCTGCTTCATTTTCAAGTCCAATATTGTCATTAACCGGCACCTTACCTTTCAGTTGGGTAGTTGGCTTCACTCTACCTTGCTTTTGTTGAACCACATGCCATGCTTCATGAGGTAGATAATTTTCTTTTCCTGGAGCTACATGAATATCAGTTCCTTGAGCAAAAGCATGGGCATATAATTGTGCAGGTTGACTTGAATTATAATGAACTTTAACATCGTCAAGAGATATTCCTGATAACTGTTCCACTCCCGATTTTATATTACTCGGTATCCCTGTTTTATTCTTGGGAGCACTTGCTAATTGATTAGCATTGCTGTTATTTTTCTTTAATTGAATACTTGAAAAAAAAGAAGAGGATTTTAATTGTTTAACTCCTCCAATAAATTTTGATTGAACATTATCCGAAGACCAAAATGAACCAGCAGACAAAGATTTCCCCGTTGTATTAGGACTCAGGGAAGATCCCTGTTTCTCAGAATTAGTTTTAGATATGTGTTGATGAATTGTAGCCAAGAATAATGTAATAATAATTTATAAAATGACTATAAAATTAGATTATTTTAAGTGAATAAAAAATAATTAATTAAAAAAATCATTAAACTAAATTATGATATGTAAGCGGGACATCATTGTTTGTAAATAGGATCATTAAAACTTTCGAACTGGGACGGTTTTTTCGACTAAAATAATAAAAAATTGGGTACACTAAATAATATACAAAAAGTCAGCTTCAACAACATTCAACACTTTTTGTGTTATTTAAAGCTAATTATAATCCTCTTCTAGTAGTTATAAGCACAACACCGTTCGCGCCACGCGCACCATAAAAAGCCAAAGAACTGGCATCTTTCAAAACTTCTATAGATTTAATATCATTAGGATTTAGAGTAGACAAAGGATTTGCTATTCCCATAATTCCATCTAGTACATACAATGGGTCGTTACCAGAATTGATTGAGTTGGTACCACGAATACGTATTATTAAATTTTGACCTGGTACACCTCCTCCTGTAGGCAATACAGTTACTCCAGCGATTCGATTTTGAAGTGCTTGACCAATGTTCAAAGAAGATCTTCCACCATTCGCCGATGAAGTTCCTTCCCATTTAGAATGGAAATTTAATTTGTCTTTCTCAGGTCTTTCGGTTACGAATTTAGTGTCGGTGGAAGTTAAATTGACCGCCCCTAACCCCTTTGACGCTCTGCAGGAACTAAAAACAACAGCAATACATATTCCTGTAAAAACTATTACTAAAAATTGATTTTTCATAATTTGCATAATTGGAGTGATTAAAGCAGAATAGAAAATTATTTTAATACTAATTTACTTAATAATAATTTAAAAGCCAGTAACTATTTACATTTTAGAAGTTCTACTACTAACCAATAGAGAATTTAACTACTAGTGAATTATATCCCGAATAGTTACTTTAAAAGCAAGAAACTTGAACTACTTCTTTATTTAAAAGAATAACTATCAAAAAAGTTATTCTATCTGCTTTTAACTTCTTCGAATGCAACGTCATAATCGTTTCTTAAAGTGCCCATTAGTCTATCCCAAAAAAGCAAGTATAATCCGTAATTACCTTTAAAATATTTATGATGCTGATTATGACAAACTGAAGTATTGACCCATTTCCCTACAATTGATTTATTAAAACCTTTGGGGTACAACTCCCAACCTAAATGACCATAAACATTGTATAGTATTGAAAATAGAAAAAATATTGGAAGATTAGATTTGTGCAGAGGAAATAAAAAAGCAAACACAATAAATATTCCATTTTCAACAATTGCTTCCATCGGATGAAAAGCATAGGCTGCCCAAGGAGATGGGTTGGTGGATTGGTGATGTACCAAATGGAAAATTTTAAAAATACTTTTATGATGCATTATACGGTGAGTCCAATAAAAATAAGTGTCATGAACAATAAGCATGACAGGGAAAACTGCAAAATAATACAACCATCCATGTTCCGCAATGTCATCGTATATTTTTGTGTGAGGCCTTACAGCTGGATTACCAATTATATTAAGAATAATTAATCCAAAAATCAGAATGGTTGAAATTGAATACGCAAATTCTCTTAAATAATCTTTGTTTTTAGGAAGTGCATTTTGAATTTTTTTGGCTAATATCTTATTTTTAAACACTACATAAAAAAATAAAAATACACCCCCCGCAATAAGGATATAGCGACCTCCAATAGATGAAATAACCTGAAAGTATTTATCAAAGTTGAAACTGAAAATTAATTGTATCGGCATAAATCACAATGCTGGTTTAGTCACATTCTAAAATATAGTATGCGTTTAAGCTTGAGGCTCTATAATAATTTAATCGATATTTAATGAATATTGGATATACAAATTTAATGATTTATTACAAAGTGATACTTCATTTTTATCAAATAATTTAGGCATTGGTCGGCTTTTTTACATCTTTTTGGTTGATGAAATACAAACTGACATGAAAAACCCCTGTCAATTTTACTAGAATTGGTTTTATTTCCTAAATCAGTCATTCTAAATATCGGCGGAGAAATTTGAATTTTGCTTTTTGCTTTTTGACAGAAAGTTTTATATTTACAAAAAAATATATTATGAAAAAAGCGAGTTTAATTCTAACAATTTTAGTAAGTTTTTTCTTTTTTTCCAACTTAAAAGCGCAAACCAATGAAGCTTTCTATGCGGGTAAATGGATAATAACAGTACTTGGAACACCTTACGGAGATGTGAAAATGGGTTTTGTGATTGAAAAAAAGGAAGGAAAATATTCAGGTCTTGTTCAAGACAGCACAGGTGTTGAAATTTCAAAAATTAGCAGCATTGAAGAAGCTGGTAAAGCAATCACTGTTTCATACAATGCAATGGGTTATGATCTAAGCGTGCAATTAGAGCCTGCGGACGACGATAATTTGAAAGGCGTTTTGAATAACATGTTTGATACTAAAGGAATTCGGGTAAAGGAAACTAAGTAATAGCGTTCATTTAGTTTTATCAAAGTAAAGAGATCATTAGGGTAGCTTATTCAGTACAATCTTACCCTAATGATCTTTTGAGTTTAATAACCTAGGACTTTAAATCTTCAATAGCTGAATAAAATTGAAAAGACTCAACTAAACAACTAAACTCGAATTAAAAAGTACCAAAAATTATAATACTCTAGACTAAACTTCTAAACCTGAATTAAAAAGAACAAGCAATTATAACACCCATCTAAACTCGAATTTAAAAAAGAAAACACTAATTATACTCTAGACTAAACCTCTAAACCTTAATTTAAAAGAGCCTACAATTATAACACTCATCTAAACCCGATTTAAACAATGAAACCTCTATTCTTACTAGCCTTTGCTACTCTTTTTGCATCAGTGGCTGTTGCTCAAAACATTTTTACTTATCCAATAGGAGTTCAAACGTATACTTTTAGAAAACATTTCCCAAATGGTATTGAAAAAACATTGGATGAAATTAAAAGTCTAGGCTTTACTGAAATAGAAGGCAATCTACCCATAGGAATTACAGCTGCCGATTATAAAAAAATGTGTGATGCCAAGGGATTAAGTATTCCATCTACAGGAGCTGAGTTTGATGAATTGGTAAAAGACCCTATTGCTGTTGTAAACAGAGCTAAAATTTTGGGTGCTAAGTTTGTAATGTGTGCATGGATACCTCATGCAAGAAATGAGTTTACACTAGAGAATGCAAAAAATGCAGTCCAGGTATTTAATGCTGCTGGTAAAATACTTAGTGAAAATGGATTGACCTTATGCTACCATGAACACGGTTACGAATTTTATCCCTATCAAGATGGTACACTTTTAGATTATATTATTAAATCGACAGATCCTAAATATGTTTCTTTTGAGATGGATGTATTATGGGTAATGCATGGTGGAGGTGCTGAAATGCCAGTATCATTGTTAAATAAATATCCAGGTCGTTTTAAGTTGATGCATTTAAAAGATTTAAAGAAGGGAGTTCAGGGAAACTTATCTGGGGGCACACCTGCTGAAAACGATGTCCCTGTTGGAATGGGACAAGGAAATTGGAAAGAAATTATTACGCTGGCTAAAAAATATGGAGTGGTGCATTGCTTCATCGAAGATGAAAGTAACCACGAAATGGAAAACATTCCTTTAAGCCTTTCTTATTTAAAAAGTTTATAGTAATAAAAATAAGTTTGTGCGGTCTTAAATCATTTAATCTGATTACTTTTTTAAAAAAAATGGGAAGCTGCAACTTTTTAATTTATTAGATGACTATCGGAAAATTAAAAATAGTATTCTTCTTATAAAATTGAAGTGCATATTGTTGAGCACTTATGCTCATTTTGGTTTAATAGGTATCCAAATATCTTCTTCTGACAACGGGTCATTGTTCTTGTATTTTTCACCTAAAATTTCAAAATGCGGTCTATCATCTAAATGATACTCCGAACTCGGTAACCAAACATTAAAAATATTTTGATAAAAAATGGAGATGCCCGTGCTTGAACCTATGTAATGAAAAACAGCATATAGCCCACTTGACAAAACATATCTTTCCATTTCATCGGGTAAATCAACGAAGTCGGCTACTTCTACTGTAGCCCATCTGTAAAACTCATTCGTTGGATTAAAATTATCAAAGTGATTCGGTTGGTAAACAACCAATGATATCAAATCATTGGACAAGCTGTTGGTAATTTCTTTCCTTCTTGGCATAAAACCACTCCACAGTTCTCCAATTCTATAGTCAGCATAACTCATTAAGAGTTTTTTACCTACCAATTTCTTTTCGTTTGTTGTTTCAACTCTTGGTGTCATTATCCAAATTAATAATTGAAATTAACAATATGCAACAAAGGTGAAAGCTTCAACTAGAATATTTTTAATGTTCTTAATCCTCTATCTGAGTGTTTTTCTTAGGCTTCTCTGCCATCCATTCTTTTTTATCTAATTTATGATTACCCGTAATTACTTCATCCAAAGTATTCCCGTCGTATAGTCTGCCATTTTTCATCACAAATTCTACTGTGTTGGTATTGCGAATATTATCGAGTGGATTTTTATTAAGAATAATTAAGTCAGCTAATTTTCCTATTTCCAAACTACCTAAGTCTTGGTCTAATCCAAGACCTCTAGCTCCTAAAATAGTAGCCGTTTTTAGCGCATCCAAATTACGCATGCCACCACTTTGCATAGACCACAATTCCCAATGATACCCTAAACCTTGTAATTGACCATGACTTCCAATACCAGCCAAACCACCTGCTTCAACAATTTTTTTCATGCTTTTTGCATGCTTCTGAAAAACATGTTCTTCGGGTAAAAACCAAGTAGCACGGCGACGCGATTTGTTTGCCAATTCTTCATAAGGTGTGAAGTATTGCATTTTCTCATTGCTATAAGGATTTTCATTTTCATAATAATAATTCTCTGCCCATGGTCCGCCATAAGAGACTAATAAGGTAGGAGTCACTGTCATTTTAGAAGCAGCAATTGTTTTCACTACATCATTGTACAAAGGATAAATAGGAATAGAATGTTCATGACCAGGATAGCCGTCTAATAAATTGGTCATGTTTAATTTAAAATCAAGCCCTCCTTCGGTAGTAGGCATTAGTTGTTGATTTTTTGCAGCCTGTATTACCCATTGTCTGTGTTTGCGATTACCTACTAAATACATTTTAATATATTTAGTGTTATAGTATTTGCTGTATTGGCTTAATACCGATTCTGCTTGAGCCGAATCTTTTAAATTGTATGACCAATAACCTACTCCTGGACCAGTTGAATATACCCTAGGACCCGCCATCATACCTGATTCAACCATATCGCTATAAGTAAGTACATCGGTGGTAGCAGTTTGAGGATCCCGTGTGGTAGTTACTCCATACGCTAAATTAGCAGCGTATACCCAAGCCTGCGTTTTATGAATTCCCCAGCTTGGCCACATGTGAGAATGGGTGTCTACAAAACCAGGAATAATTGTTTTGCCTGTCGCATTTACTTTCTTTGTTCCACTTGCTACTTTTAGTGTTCCCGATTTGCCAATTGCTTTGATGCGATTGTTTACAATATAAATATCACCTCTGCTAATTACTTCATCCCCTTTCATGGTAATAATTCTTGCATTCGTTAAAAGAACATGGTTGGTGGGTATATCTTTTTCATAAAATACTTTGATCCAATTTTCAGTGGCTTTGTATTTAGGGTCTTCTTTCTTTTCTGATTTCTTCGCTACGATTTCTTTTTTAGTACTGTCTTTAACAGTAGTATCTTTTTTAATTGCTGCTTCTGCTTTTTTTGCAACAGATACGCTATCATCAAATGCATAAGAAGCATCTATGTCATAAGTAAAATGAGCGGCACCCAAACTATAATGAACAATTTTTCCATTTGATTCCCATGCCGGAAACTCGCCACCCATTTCAGTTAGCAGCTTACTCGGGAAGGCTGCAGACTTAGCTTCTGCAACAGAAATGTCTACTAATTTACCAGCCTGTGGAATAGTGATATAGTAAATATTATTGTTCACTTGTGCAATGGCTGCCTTACCCAAGGGCGACATCAAAATTGTATTCGCGCTAGAAGCAGGATTATTTTCTTTGGCAGCATCTTCATCATCCTCCATATCTAAAACATCTGCTAAAGGTTTTCCTCTGTGATGGGCAATGCTACCGTAAGTGGTGATGCCTGTAATTTTTACAATTTCTTTTTCATCACCTCCATCCCATTGAATAGAAATTAATTTTCCATTGTTATTTAAATAAATCCTGTCTTCCCCTTTAACAAAATGAGGATTGTAGCGGCCGTTGGCTTTATCAATTAAATGAATACTGCCGTCACTCAAATTCAACCAACACAATTCATCTTCGTCATCATTATAAGTAGGATCTTTTGAATCTCTAAATTTTTGAAAACTCGTTCTATTGAAAACTATTCTAGTACCCGCTTGATTTAAAGCTAGACCTTGATACATAGCATTTTCTTTGGTAAGCAAGGTTTCGGTGCCAGTGGTTAAATCAATACTTCTGATACTACCACCTTCTACACTCCAGGTAGCAAAATAAATAGTATTGCCATTGATACTCCAAATAGGTTGAGCTTCAGTAAAATTATTTTTGGTTATTTTTTTAGGCGTTCCATTTGGATAGTCCATTACATATAATTTATTCAACACTGTAAAGGCTAATTTTTTTCCATCTTGAGAAGGAACAGCATCTCTAATTTGAGTGGCTTGTGCTGCACTCGTATCTTTAATAGGATATTTAAAAAATACCTCAGGTCCCATTTCGATGGTAGCATCAACTGTATAGCTAATTTCTTTTTGTGCAGCTGTTTCAATATCAATGCTGTGAATTTTTCCACCGTAAGAAGCCAATAAATTTTTACTATCAGGAGTAAAAGTCATCGCAGGAAGTACGCCCAATACTGCAATTGATTCTTGGTCATCTCTTTGAACAGGATAAGCCAACCAGGTTTCTTCACCCGTAATTAAATTGCGTTTAACCAATCCAGTTTTATCTTCAAATCTTGTTCCGTATACCAACCACTTACCATCTTTTGAAAGAACGGGTGTAAAAGCAGAGCCATATCTAGAAGCAATTGTACGGGTAGTTCCTTTTTCTCTATCATATACACCGATGCTATACTGAGGCAACATCGCATTGTAATTCCAAGCGCCTGTTCTTGAAGAATAGTAAATATATCTGCCATCCGCACTTACAGCAGGGTCAATGGTTTTTAGTGTAGCGGGTAAGGATATCAATGAAGTACCTGCACCACCATTTTTATGCATCAAATATAACTTTGTATTTCTTCTTCCTTTGGTGTAAACAATATAATTACCATCTGGTGTATAAACGGCACCAGGAAAATTTTGATTTTGTTCTTCAGTCAAAGCGATGGTATCTTTTTTTGCAATATCGATATACCATAAATTTTCAGCACCGCCTCTATCAGAAATAAATAATATTCTTTTTCCATCTGGACTATAGCTTGGATGATTATCGTAGGCTAATCCTTTGGTAATAGGGGTTGCTTTACCACCTTCTGCTGGCATACTATAAATATCACCCATTAAATCAAACAAAATAGTCTTCCCGTCGGGACTAATACAAAGGGATGTCCAGGTACCTTCATTTGTTTGAATAGGAATAGCACGAGTTGCTTTGAGCGGCATGCCTTTGAAACTAGTGAATATAGTGCTATCTTTTTTAACGACTGATTTATTTTGTGCGCTGATCTGATTTAGATTAAAAACTACAAAAAGAAGTATAACAAAAGTTCTCATATTAGGTATTTTTAAATGATATAGATTTAATGTAATCAAAAGTATTCAAATAATTTTTATTTATTGAAATACACCCTCTTTTTGGCTGAACAGCAAAATAAAATTATTCCAAAGGCAGAAATTTTTTAAACCCATTATTGAAGATTTCACATTAATTCATGGGTACTTTGCTTTTTTTCGTGAAATTTGCTAAATATTACTTCACAGATATTTTCATCATTCGATTAGAATCAAGCAAATCTAAATGTATTTTGAATGGAAAGAATAGACATTGACAGAGTTATTGAAATGGCTTGGGAAGATCGTACTCCTTTTGAAGCAATTACCATTCAGTTTGGTTTATCCGAAGCGGATACTATTAAATTGATGCGCACCGAATTAAAACGTACTAGTTTTAATCTTTGGCGTGAGAGAGTAAATAGTGGGGTGAGTCAGAAACATTTAAAGAAAAGAAGTGACGATATAAAGCGATTTAAATGTTCCAGACAAAAATCCATCTCAATGAATAAAATTAGTAAGCGCTAAGGTTAGTTTTTTAAGGTGTAAACTTCTTCTTTTTACAAGCATCACTACAATATAAAACTTGTTCCCATTGTTGTTCCCACTTTTTACGCCAAGTAAAAGGGCGGTTACAATGAAGACATAGTTTTGAGGGCAGATCGCTTTTTTTAACTGTTTTATTATTTCTATTTTTCATTACTTTTTTTGGCAGGTTATTTTTTCTGAATGTAAATTAATGCAAGATTCAGCAATCTCCTTTAATTGTTGAAGTATACATCTGCAGAGCGCTTGAATAGTTGCTTTATTGTCTAGGAGAGATTTATTTCTAAATTAAATAGCAATCTTTGCTTTGGCTACTTTATTTTTTAACACGGCAAAAGGATTTTCCAATGATGCTGCTATAACTCTCCAAAGCTGACACCTTAGGATATCAATTAAACTAAAGGCGCAATATCCTTAAGACTTTCTTGTTGTCTTGCTCTTTCCCAGTTATCCATTAATTCATTTTGATGAAGTGCCGTCCACTCGGTTACTAAACCCAATACTCTAGGGGGAAGAAGCCCACCGATAATTTCATTTTTTTCAATATCAATGATGCCTTCATAATCAGCATATACTGCATGAAAATGAGGGGGATTATGATCCCTATAAAACATACGAATGATAACACCGAGGAAATAACTAATTTGTGGCATGAGACAATTTTGGATTCAAAATTTCTCCAAAATTTTTACCAGTTAAATCGGAATAGATGGTAGTAACATCAATTTCAAGTTCATCTGACCAAGCAATTGAATAGCCATTTGTATAAACCCTAGCGAATTGGTTTTTATCTTGTAGCACCTGAAAAATTCCCTTTTTCACCAAATCATTTAATTGAATAGTTCCACATACACCATCATCAAATTTGATGCTAATGGTAAAGTCAGCTATGTATTTAACTTCTGAAACAGTCATAATCAAATTTACAAAGAAAAAAGAAAAAATATTACTCAGCCTTATAAATATACCATAATAAAGGTCAAATTTGATAGAAGCCTTGTTAAGATACAAACTCTTTAACTCAATAATTATTGGACAAGCCATCCGTCAGTTGACGGTTGGCTTGTCCAGTTTAGCTCCCCTTATCGAAGAAAGATGAAAGTACAATGCCTTAATTGAGTAGGCAACTATCAAAAAATCAAGAATTATACTTCATCCAAAATCGCATGAAGTACAATTTTTATTTATTAATACCCCAAACTTTTTTTACGTTCTCTGACTATTTCATCTATCTGTAAAATGGTGTCTTTTTTCCAAGTTGGACCTACAACAAACAACACTTCCTTTTTACCTCTTTTTCCATTTGGAAAAAAATATACTACCTGTCCAGCATCTAAACTTACCCCACTATTTGATTTCGGACTCAAATTAGGATTCATCACACCAGGAATGCTTAAATAGATAGACCCAAATGAACCATTGTGAAATTTCATTGGGATATTTTGAGCGTAATTATTGTTTACAGATATTACAGTGATTACAAAAAATAATAATAAAATATTTTTTCTCAACATCAGGATTACATTTATTCTAGAAAATAAACTTATAGAGCTGAATTAAAAACTATCCGCTTCTCTATAATTTTTTATAAGGGCTAACTCGCCCTCTTTTTCTTTACCCGCCATTCCATGCTCCATTCCTAAAATACCTCTATATCCTTTGTCGTAAATATGTTTTAAGATATTTTTATAATCCATTTCTCCTGTGCCTGGTTCTTTTCTCCCTGGATTGTTACCGATTTGAAAATACCCAATTTCATCCCATGAACTATTAATATTGTTGATGATGTTTCCTTCGTTTTTTTGCATGTGATACATATCAAATAAAATTTTGCAAGAAGGGCTATTGACTGCTCTGCAGATTTCGAAAGTTTGGTCTGAAAATCTTAAAAACAAATTAGGAGAATCACTCAAGGGCTCCATCACCATTACTAAATTGTGTTTCTCAAAAATTTCTGCTCCTCTACGCATTGCCTCCACTACATTAGATGTTTGATATCCCATAGCTTTTGATCGATCAAAAGATCCTGGTACAACGGTCATGTATTTGGCATTGGTTCTTTTAGCTACTTCAACCGCTTCCTTGCAGGTAGTGGAAAATTTATCCATCCACTCTTTTTTTCCAGTAGTTAGTCCCAGCGTATCATTGGAGGCATAACTGATTACAAATACGCCCATACGCATACCTAATTTGGCTAAAGTGTCTCCAATTTTTTGTTGTTGTTCTGCAGACCTACCCATCATTCCATTGTCTTCAATTGATCTAAATCCTTGGCTATACCCAAATTTTATTTGTTCAATAAAGTCAGCCCCAGCCAAATTTTTAAAAGTGCCATCATGAAATCCATAATCGCATTTAAAGGGTTTTGCATCTTCTTGAATTATTTTTTTTTCTATTGGAGATAGTTGATTGGCAAAAGGAATAAATGCGCCTGCGCCAAATAAACTTTGTTTCATAAATTTTCTGCGTTCCATGATAGTAAGTGTTTAAAATTATTAATAATCTTAAATGTACTAATTATTTAGTAATAGTAATTAATATGAAGAAACTGAGGGACTCCAATCTATGAAATCCATTCTGTTGATTACAACCCCTTTTCATCGGAATGAAGATTTTTTGAAAAAATGAAGGTATTGATTTGTAATGTTTTATGGTTTGATAAAACGGAAAGCGACCGATTTTAAACGAATTCAGGGGGTGTTTTCCTCACGCATGGAAAGAAACACAAAATAAATTACACCATTTATGTTTCTGCGTTAGATTGATTACTTACAGATTTCAATATATATTTTTTTGCTTGGAGTTGGACTATATGCCATACAATCAGCGCAAGCTGGAACTATTGGATTCTTAGGAATTGAAAAATAAAATTCATCCCCTTCTTTAATTGTGGCTGGGAAAGTGCAGGTACTTGCTAAACCAAAAACATTTTGATAGGTAGTATTGGTTAATGGATTTTGCCAACTACTTTCATACAATGCCTTATCTACATCACCCTCGGTTATTTGAATTACATAATTCATACAAATCCCTTTCAACACTAACTTGCCTTTAAAACAAGCTACTGAAGTATTATTTGACTTATTGCATGAGATATTTAAAAGGATAAAAAAAGCGACTAAGTATTTTATCATGTTTGTTAGTTTATTTAATTTTCTACGTTGTCAAACCAATTTAGACTTTTGGTTGTAGAGAGTTTCGTTGTTTAAATTAATTTAAATTAATACAATGTTCACTATTGGATATTAATGAACTTACTGATTCATCTCAGTTTGTTTTTAGTAAAAAATAACAAAAACCTCACGCAAAAATAACAAAGGACCCACGATTTAACGTAAGTCCTTGGTTTTCATGTAGCGAGACCGGGATTTGAACCCGGGTCCGCCGCGGCGGATATGAAGATTTTTTGAGAAAATGAAGGCCTTGATTTGTAGTTAGTTATGTTTTCACAAAACCGAAATCAACCGATTTGGACCGAATTCAGGGGGGTCTTTTCCTCACGCAGTGTGATTATAATAAAAAATCTAGTATGTCACTAAAACAAAGATGGAATGGCTAAGTATTCTTGTTTCTTAATTCGTCTGTAAAGTGTTGATTAGTCTTTGGTTTAGAGAATTTATCTTGATTGTATTCTTTTGAACTCCCTTTAGGAATAAACAATGAGTTCCAATTTTTATCACTCAACATCTTTCCAATAAAAACAATTTGACCAATGTGATGAGGATAATGTGATAGTTGTCTATTGATAGCTTCTAAAATAGTGTGGCCTTGATTTCTAATATAAATTACTTTAGATAAATCAGAATCTGTAATAGAATTGAGTGCATTAAATAAACAAGACCATCCTTCTTCCCATTTCACTAATAACTCTTTGCGAGTACTAATATCGTTTTCAAATTCATCGTCTCTTTTTCGCCATTCTTTTTCACCGTCAGTAGTTAGGAAACCAGTCCAACGAGAAAGCATATTACCCCGTAAGTGTTTTATAATCGTCGCAATACTATTACTCTCACTATTAATCTGATTAAAAAGTTGCTCGTCTGTGAGTTGGGCGAATGTTTTTTCACCCAATTTTTTATAATATTCAAATTCCTTCTTGGCGCTCAATAAATATTGTAGATTAATCATTTTGTAATTCTAATTTACACAAGTATTGTGTTTGAAAGATATAGATTACTGTTTCTTAATATTCTTAATCTCTTTCAAATCTGCAATATCCTGACTTCTGCCTGATGCAGTTTTGTTAACTATAAATTCTTTAAGTCCAATATACTTAACTTCAATCCCATTTACATCCACCATTAATTTGTTTGGAAAAGCATCTTCAAATTTTACACCATCAATCGTATTCAAAATATCAATTCTCAAAGGCGGGTATCCTATTTGTGTAACATAACCTTCTTGCATAAAATCAGACTTAGTTAGACCTAAACTTGATAAACCAAATTCTTTAATTGCAATTACTAATTTCTCTGCATTAGTTTCTGAACTATTAATCCAAATATCTAAATCTCCAGTATGTCTTGGTTTGCCATGAAATGCTAATGCGTAGCCACCAACCACCATATAATCAACCTGGTGTTTATTAAGGAGCTTTACAAAATCTTCAAAATCTTGGGCTAATGTCATGCTTTCAGTTTTCTTCTTACTACATGTGACTTATCCATTCTGGTAGTTTTTAAATCTACAGTTTGAGATATTAAAAATGTGACCGCTTCAAGCCTTTTTATCAAAGGTTGAGCTAACCAATAGTCCAAATCATTCATTTTTTCGTCAAATGATTTTAATGGCGCTTTATGTAAGACTGGTGCAATATTCATAATCAGAATTGACTATAAAGTTACTTAAAATAAGGCGTTTTTGGACTCTAAAATTCCTTACTAGTTACCATCCATTTTTTATTAAAAAACAGGTTTTCCTCACGCAAAAACAGAAAAGGACCTACGATTTAACGTAAGTCCTTGATTTTCATGTAGCGAGACCGGGATTTGAACCCGGGTCCGCCGCGGCGGATATGAAGATTTTTTGTGAAAATGATGGCGTTGATTTGTAGTGTGTTATGATTTCACAAAACCGAAATCAACCGATTTGGACCGATTTGAGGGGGTGTTTTCCTCACGCAGTGATATTTGAAATTCAAGTCATTGCCGGTTCCAGCCTAGCTAGTTAATAGTAACAAAAGCTCCGAAATTTTTTAGAACTCGGAATTTTTTTTGCAGCTTATGGTAAGATTCTTTGTGTGTATTTCTGTTTACAACAATTGAAGGTTCTAATAAAAGAGCGCTTAAAAATGCAGTTGCATAAATTTAGAATCTTTACTAAACCTAATAGCTGGAGTTGGGAACTTTATATAATTTAATGCACGCCCAAGGTTTTTCCAAAAAGGTCTTTTAGGCAACAAGCCTTCAAAATCAATGTCTGGTGCTAAATAAAACTCATAACCACCTTTGCCATAATCAGCGTTTCCGCCTGGCATATTTATATAATAATTATTTAAAGTTTGATCTACACCAATTCCTGCAGAAATACCTAACCATTTAGGCCAAATACTTGTTGGCTTGTGTCTTTTTGGATTAAATGTGAACCAGAATGTAGCATTCATATAATCATCAAAAAAATCGTTGCCTCTTCTTTTAATAAAATTATAATAATAATTATACTTTGGGTAATAACTGTACTTTATATCTAATGCTTTTAAAAACCTACTTTTAGATTGGAAATATGGATAAAAACTACCTAAAGAACCACTCAACCAATCATACATACTAAAACCCCAAGTGGGAGAATAACCATCTTTAATTTCTACAAAACCATTTACTGTAGTTCCTAAAATTCCACCCCATAGTAATGATTGTTGTTCTGTTTTACCAGACCAACTAATAGCTCTTACATACAAATCACTAATTATTCTACCACTGTAAAAATGTCCAAATTTGTCTAATTGTTTTGCATAGACGGCATCCCTTCCTAGATTAAATGCATCCTTAATACTAGGGCCCCCACCATCAAAATGAAAACTTTTTTTTGAATCTGCCCACCATGCACTATTAATAAAATGATAACTACCCACTAAACCAATTAGCGTGGAAGTATTGACAATTGCAAACCTTTTCTTATTTAAAGTGGTGTCCTTATTTATGGTAGAGGGCGAAAAAGATTGACTATAAAGATTATTTACACTCAAAAATGGATTTAAAAAAAAGATAAGAGTAATGACCTTTAAAATAGGATGCATTAAAATTTGATTTAGAATTGGTGTCGTGAGATATCAATAAGACATTACGAATTTAAGCTTATTTATCACAAAGACCCTTTTGCAATCCGCCACTAGAAAGATGGCAGTTAGTAATCATTGATTTAAATATTATGCCTATGTATAATATATCAATTAGAATGATATACACAGGTCGAAAGGAGTGGAAAAATGATCAGAAATGAAGGTGAAATCTACCCCGAGCCGATGCAAACAGAAGTAAGCGCGATACTAAAATGGTAGCGCTAGATCATAGCCCTTCCATAACGTAAGTCCTTGATTTTCATGTAGCGAGACCGGGATTTGAACCCGGGTCCGCCGCGGCGGATATGAATCCTGTACAGTCAAAAAATTTGAAAAAATAGCATCAAAAGGATGAATAAAAGCTTTTTCAAAAAAATGGTTTTAAAATAAAAGAAGTAAGTCGAAAGTGATTGAACTAAAGTTATTTGTGCCTAAACCAGCAATCGTTTCGATTGTTTTCATACTCTTTAAAAACTGTATTTACAGGTGCGCCGTGAATCAGTTGCTCGTTGAAAGCAGTGCGAGCCAAATAATTAAATGCGCCCATATCGCCAGTGTAGGCAGTTTTATTGTCGCTATTAGCATGTTGGTGAATTGCACAGAGTTGTTGTAAAAAATCAAAAAGTAAGTAAGCAGAACCTCCTATAATTCCACAATTGAGTAAGGTTTCATTTCCAAAAGCACTTTCATACGCTTTATAATCGGGTATGTTTTTCCTTAAATTTTCAGCATGCGCAATCATCCAATCGTTGTGCAATATTTTGGGTTCATCACCACAAAAAAGGGCCGTCGGATTTTCACAAAAAAGCGTATCTGTAAATGGGTTTTTAACAAGCACAACATCTGAAATGTCGGTAATAAAAATTGCGTTGATATGTTGAATGTGCTGCTGTAAAAAATCCCTGTAAGCAAAATAACGAAATACATTGGGATTAAATTGGGGATCATAAGCGATCTTAATAAAAGAGATATTTTCATTCTCGAACGATTTACAGGTTTCTTCGGAGAAATTATTATGAAAAATAATGCCGCGTAAATTCGCTGCTATAATGGATTGCGCCCAATCCTTTACCAATTCGTAGGAGTCGTTAGCGAGAGTGGTATTGCGGTTCACATCGTGCACACCCGAAATATGGCAGGCCATTACTAAATTTGTATTTGGCGGAAAAACAGGATATTCAACCGCCATATTTAAGCGCTTATTAAATTAGCTTTTTTAACTTTTGCACAAATACTATTCGGTATATTTCTGTGATAAATATAGGTGCGCAAGTCTAATTTTTTTACACTAAACAATTCGGTAGCTCGCTCGTAAAAATCGGAATCAGCTGCGAAGCCTGTTTTAAAATTAATGCTGGTAAATACTTTTTTTCGTCCAAATAAAGTTCCAAACAAGGTAACATCGTCTAAGTGAATGAGTTTACTTAGATCGTTTTTATCGGGCACATAATAATCGTTGTCGTTGTCCACTATTGTTTCTGAGGTGGAGCAAATTAAGTCTAACCCATTTATTTCCGATAAACAACTGCTCAAATGATTCGGTTTATATTCGTCGTCGCTATCAATAATTGTAATGTATTCCCCCGAACTATATAAAACACCGCGATTAATTGATTGAGATTGACCACGATTGCTGTGTCGGATATAGCTGATTTTGTCCTCTTTTTTTTCTACATAATCCATCAACGATTCCCGGTTATTTCCCTTACTGCCATCGTCAATAATAATTAGTTCAAAATTTTGAAAATCCTGTTTTAAGACCGAGTCAATGGCTCTTTTGGTATACGAAAAATCGGTATTAAAAACAGTCATTAATACCGACACTTTCATTGGATTTAACATGATTTTATTGAGGATTTGTGAATTTCAAGCAAAGATAAAATTTTCTTTTTAGAAACTCCCGATTGGCTCAAATAAGATCTGAGCGGTGGTAATGAAGGCCAATCATTCAAAAAACAAAAAACCACCTACATTTTTATGTAAGTGGTTGATAATCTTGCTCCCGCTTCTCAATAAATGCAACTATAATGTGGCGATTGAGTAAATGAATTTTCGAAAATCTTGTAATTTTGAAAATAAATAATTTCAATAAGATAACAATGGCAGAAAATAAGAATAAAAATTCTGGAAACGGTATTGCACTTGGTACTTGTTTTGGAGTAGTATTTAGAGCAGCTTATGGAATTATTTCTGGCAACATTCCCTCAGGTGCTAGATTAGGATTAGCCATAGGTGTTTTTATCGGAGCAATTTTTGATTTTGCAAAAAGTAGAAAATAGATCAAAGCTGCTTAAGCTAGTAAACTCATATCCAACTTGATTGTTGAGATTTTATTTAAGTATTTGATAAAATATCTTAACTGACCATAAGCCAATATTTCGATATTTTAAAAATAATTACTATTTAAATAGTTTTCTTATATTAAACTTTTGCCTTTGTATTATGTTTAATATTATCACCCGAAGAGCGCTATTGGAATATTCCAAAAAGTACCCTACGGCCAAGACGGCCTTATTTGAGTGGTATCATGAATTGGTAATATCAGATTTTAAAAGTTTTAATGCACTTAAAAAGGTATACGGAAATGTGAGTTTAGTGGGTGATGAAAGGGTAGTATTTAATATTAAGGGCAATAAATTTAGATTAGTAGTAAGACTAATTTTTGAATTTAAAACGATACAGATTAAATGGTTTGGAACACATAGTGAATATGATAAAATAGATGTAACGACTGTACAAAATAAAAAGTAAATTTTATGGAATTAATAATAATTAAGAATAAAAAGCAATATCAACGATACCTTGAATGGGTTGATGATCAATTTGATAAAAAAGTAAAAGCGAATACACCTCAAGGCGAAAAGCTACAAGTAGCCCTTTTATTGATTAAACAATATGAGGATGCTAACTACCCCATTCCATTACCCGATCCTATTGATGCTATCAAAGTAAAAATGGATGAATTAGGATTAAAAAACAAAGACCTTGTAGGCAAGGTGGGTAGCAAAGGTTATGTATCCTCCTTATTAAATAAAAAGAAACCACTAACACTTGAGTTAGCCAAGTTGTTTCATCAAGAGTTAAATATTCCAGCAGAAGTGCTTTTGTCCTAGTGGCAATATATAAATAACTAATAGGCAATAAAAAAGCCATTCGTCAGCTGACGGATGGCTTGTAAAGCGCTACACCCACTTTTCTCGGAAGAAGCAACTATAATAACTTGTTATCCGGCGGCTTTCGTTTTTCCCATTTTTTTGAAAGCATATTTTACAATAAAATAAATAACCAATGCAGAAAGTACTCCAGTCAAAAAGTCCGTCATTGGTACCATTACTGCAGTGAAAATCATCATCGAAAATTCAAATTTGCCTGCATGTTTGATTTCTTTAATTTCAGATGGCTTGATCATATTACTGGCAACCCAAACCAAAATACCACCAATACAAGCCATTGGAATTAACTCTAAATATTGAGCTAAAAAAAATGCCATTGTTAATTTTAAAACTGCTTTAAAGTAACCCGCCAAAGGAGTCGTAGCTCCAGCTTTTATACTAGTTGCTGTTCTTGCTAAAGCACCTGTACAAGGAAAACCTTGTACCAATGGTGTAATGATCTGAACCAAACCTTGACCAAAAAATTCTTTGTCTGGGTTAAATGGCGTTCGATCATTTTTAGCCAATCGATCTGCCATCGAAGAACACAAAACACTTTCTACGCCCGAAACAAATACAATACCAACCACAAAATATACAATGTCAATCATCACGCTTCCGTTCATAGCAGGCAAAAAAGGCAATTGCAAATTGAAAAAGTTGTTTGGAATTGAGCCATACAAATCACGAACCAATATTATATTTTTGTCGCCCAACAAAATAGCTGCTAATAATGTAGCAGTGCTCATGGCAATTACTGGTCCGGGTATATAAATAGATATTTTCAATAAATATTTTGCTAAAATAAAAGTTATTAACCCTAACAATATTGACCACCCATTAATTAAATGAAGGTGTTCGGACATATATTTAATTTTCTCGGTTAGGTTTCTAGAGCTATCGCCAAGCAATGCTTTAAAACTATCTAACCCCAAAATATCTTTAAAATTAGTAGCAGCAATAGCCACGGCAATACCCACAGTAAAGCCTACAATAATTGAATTGGGGACAAGTTTGGCGTATTTGCCCACACCATAAATACCCATTATTATTAGAACAATTCCTGAAATAATAGATACCAATACAAGAAAACCGTGCGCTTGTTCAAAAGTTCCACCATTTGCTGGATTGCTATACTTTGATATCAGAGAAGCAATAACCGGAATAAAAGCAGCAGTAGGTCCATAAACCTGATATTTTGAACCTCCAAAAGTTCTACCTATTACGCAAGCCAAAGCACCTGCAATAATACCATGTTCTGGTCGCATACCCATAGCCATTGCAAAGCCCATTGCCATAGGAATCGCTGTCATAGCCACTATTAAACCGGCACTGAAATCTTTATAGATTGTCTTCAGCCAATTTTCTTTTGTTAAGTCTTCCCATCGAGAATCGAAAAAGGTAAAAAATAATTTTATTCGACCCAATGGGGTGGTTGGAAATTTTACTTCGCTCATTTTCTTTTATTTAAATAATTGATTTAATTCGTCTTTGTTCGTTGCATCATGGTCTCTTGTCCATGCTACTTCTTTAAATTGCACTTTCGATTTTTTTATTAAGGGAATTGGATCAAAACCATTTTTATACGGTTTCAAACAATAGTCTTTAGGTAAATAGACGAGGTCAATTTCATTTGCTTCATAAAAATTTAAAAAAGCATTTCTATTCAATCCATGAAATAGTTCAATTCCAAAGGAATGAAGACTAGATTCGTATGTATTTTTAATAATATTTATAGCGTCATTAAAATTGGAGCTTACCAATGCTTCAATTATTTTGGCAGGTTTATAAAATAGTAGTTCAGTTATTGAATCGCTGCTATACGCAGAATACATTAAAAGGACACTCGATTTTTCTTGCTTTCTTTCTTCGAGACAATATTTTAGCGTATTCAAAGACTCTACTCTAAAGTCAATTGGAATTAGTATTTTATTTACCATGCGTTTGGCAATTGATTAATATTGCAACATTAGGATGACGATATTAGAGCCAATTAAGATTGAGATTAGAATTTGATTAGAATTTCTTAATTGGGAATGTTTTCACATTCAATACTATTGAAGATTGCTATAGTCTCAGGTGCATAAGGGAGTATGGCCAGCGAAACCGCGGTCGTAGTTTTTAACAGCTCCAGCTGAAATAGGCCGAAAATTGTAGGGTCTTACAATGTAGCGACAGGTAGTTTTACTTGTATTGTAACTCCTTTATGAAGCACAGAACTGATGATGAGCTCACCTTTGTGAATTTTAATGATGTTTTGTGTTAAGGGCAAACCAATCCCATAGCCATCATATGCGGCAGTGTTGCTTGCCCGATAAAAAGGTTCAAATATAAATGGTAATTCGGACTCAGGAATACCTATGCCTTGGTCTTTGAAAACCATTACTATTTCATTGTTTGTGGAGGCCAAACTTACAACTACCGGTTTATTGCTCGAATATTTGCAGGCATTGGTTAGAATATTTGTAATGGCTAATAGGATTAATTCTTTATTCCCTAATATCTTTAATTTTTTGGGGTTTTCAGGCAACAGGTCAAAGTCTATTTTTATGTTATTCTTAGGAATAAGCTGATTCATAATCTCATTTGCCTGCATCACCAGCTCATCAGTTCTTATAATTTCATAATTTAATTTATTGTCCTTGTACCCTATTTGTGCTAAAGAAAGCAATGACTGGCTTATTTTATTGAGCCTTTCTGATTGTGTAAGTATCTTTTGTAAGGTTTCCTTATACTCATCCTGAGTTCTGTCTTTTAATAAAGCCACGTCAGCCTCACCTATAATAGCAGTAAGTGGTGTACCAAATTCGTGCGAAGCATTGCTGATAAAGTTTTTGTTAGTTTCTATGGCTATTTCTATCCTATTCAAAAGATTATTGAATGTGGTGGTAAGCCTGTTAATTTCAACTGTATTTTTATTTTCATCGAGTCGCGAATGTATATTATTAGTGCTTATACTATTTACTTTGGTAATTATTTTATTGATGGGCTCAAAAAAATTATTGGAAAATAAATAAGTAAAATAAATGATAATTAAAATTGAAATAAACCCACCTGCAAATAACACTTTTTTTAATAAAATTAAATGGTGGGTGTTATAGTAGTTTTTTGCAGAAACAATAATGAAATAAAAACCTTTCGGGGTTTCTCTTTTTATTCCATGATAAAAAATATCATCTTTTTGAAAATTGGCAAACTGTTGACTATTAACTAAGTTGAGGAAATTAATGGGAAGCGAATTTGTATCTGCTAATTGTTTTAAAGAGTTTACGTTGGGGCAATACAATACGTACTCCTTTTCGTCGCTCAATAATTCGAGATGCTCATCTCTTATATTTTTTAAAACTTGAGCATCTTTCTGATTGCTTTCAAAATGGTATTTTTCTGCAACACTAACCCTTGCCTCCAGTCGCTTATAAAAATCTGCATAGGAATAATTTGATAGATAGTAATAAACGCTTGATCCCAAAAAAATCAAGATCAGGCTGATTGAAATTATTAACTGAATCGAAATTTTACGAATACTTCTCATGCTTCTTTTAGTATATAACCCATACCAACTACTGTATGTATTAATTTTGGTTCAAAATCTGCATCTATTTTTTTTCGAAGATAATTTATATAAACATCCACCACATTGGTCCCTAAATTGAAACTAATATCCCAAGCATTTTCTAACAAATCAATTCTTGACAATACTTTGCCTTTGTTTTTGATCAGTGTAAATAACAATCGATATTCAGTAACCGTAAGTGAAATTTCTTTGCCATTTCGGCTAACCTTTTTTGCATCATCATCAAATAACAAATTGGAAATAACATATTTTGCGTTAGGCTCTTGAGCTCCTGTTTTTTTTATATTTACTCTCCGTAAAATAGCCTTTATACGCGCAATCAGCTCGTTGAACTTAAAAGGCTTAACTAGGTAATCGTCTGCTCCCGAATTTAACCCGAGGGCTATATTATCTGGAGTATTTAATGCAGTTAAAAAAAGTATCGGTGTTTGAATTCCCTGCCCTCTAATTTCTTTACATACCTCTATGCCATTTTTTTCAGGAATCATTATGTCTAGTAATACTATATCATATTGATTGTTTAAGGCCATTTCAAGACCATCAACACCATTTAGTGCAACCGACACCTCGAAAGATTCTTCCCCTAACCCCTTCTTAACAAAATTTACTACATCTGGCTCATCCTCTATCAGTAGTATGGAGATAATATTCATTGATTTGAAGCTGTTGAAGTTATTTTTAAGTTGTGCAACAATATTCTTAAAACTTATATAATCAAATATATTGCAAAAAATCTATGTCTTTATTTTGATGGGCATTTTTATATTGAGATTGCATTCCTACTTCATCATTATTTCCTACAAGTTCGTGCTTGAAAATAAAAAAAGTTTTAACCCTCATGAATATATACCTTGATGCAAGAGGGTCATTATGCGTGGATTTCCATCCTTTACAGTATTTTGTAATTGTCATTACACACCAGTTAGAAATAACAGAGACCCCTATTGCTAGAGGTCTCTGTTGTATTTTTTAATATTTTATAACTTTCTATTGATCTGAAGCTACAATAAATAATTTTATTATTTCAATAACCCTAAATTATAATAAGCAGTTGCTTTTGTTATTAAACCATCAGCTCCAAATTCATGTTGATAATGAACGGGCACTTTGATTGTAGCATTTGTTGCTTTATTTTTTAAGCGAACTACCCACCATGAAAGAACAACTTGATCTGAACCGCTGTAAGCTAATAAATCTGGATATCCAATTTCATCCACTCCAAGTACTTGGAATTTTTCTAATAGACCAGCTGAATTTTTTTTAAATTCTTCTAATGTTAAACCGACTGGAAAATTCACATCATTAATTATTGCTTTTTTATCATATAAAGCAATATGTTCATCTGTTTTTCCTAATTCAAAGAAAGTCATCAATTTTCTTACTTTTATAATATTAGCATGGTCTTTATAAATGGTCCCGTTTTCCACTGAACTATTTTTGGCTGTAGTTCCTTCCATATCACTTGCTTTTTGCCATTCTGCTGTACTCATATTAATTCTCAATCTTCTAATTTTAGTTCCTTCTTTATTGAATATAAATTCACAGTCATAAGGTGTTTCTACTTTAAAGCCGGTATTTTTTGATATCCAATAAAAAATATCAAAAGTTTGTACCCTCAAGCCTGCCCCATCCTTATATTCAAAAGCATCTGGATAGGATGTACCTCTTCTTTTGATAGAAAAACTGATCATATTCGTACTTAACCATTTTGAGTCTTTAATTAAACCGTCAATATCTTCACCCCTTATTAATCCAGGTGTTAATCAAGTTATTGTAAGCTTTAAAACCTGTATCTGCAAGTTTTTTTAATACTACAACATTATTGGTAACATAAGCTTGCAAAAACTCTTCGGCAATATTGATTGCTGGGTGTTTGTCATAAATGATTCCATTCTTATTGGTTTGAGCTATTGCTGAATTTATCAACATCAGAAATACTAGTAGAATTATAGAATTTTTTTTCATTTTCATTTTTTTTGAGTTAACAAATTGATTTAGTAGATTTCCTTTATTAGTTAATTCTATAAAAAAATTTTGTCAAACAATTGACTTAAAATTTATTCAATATTTAATTATTTTTTTGGTTCAGTAGCAGCTTTTATTGCCCCAGTTATATCCATATATTCATCGACATTGGTTATTTTATGATCTTTATTAAATTGATATACACCATAAAATTTGTGTTCAATTTTAGCTCCATTGGCGATAGCATCATCTGTCATTCTTACATAAGCTCTCACACCTCCATCTGGTTTAAAAGTAAGCGTATCTACCCCAGGTAAAAGTTTAATGTCGTTGGCTTTTATATTGGTAAATATTTTGTGTAAATCAGTAAGCCTTTGCGTATATGCTGCTTTACCAACTATAGCTTCCCCACCATATGCCGCGCCATTTATTTTAGCTGTATCTGACATATTGTCTTTGAAAGTAATGGTGTCGTTTTTAGTAAATGCCTCAAAACCAGCTAATATAATTTTTGAGTTTTCTTTAAAATCAGCCATTGCTGCATCATCTGCACTGGATGTAGTTTCGTTTTGTTTTTGAGTGCAGGCAAATAATGATAATGTAGTAATTAGAAATAATGTAATTTTTTTCATGTTAGTTGATTTAGAAATAGAGTGTAGTCCATTTCAATGATTAAATAAGAGTCTGAGGAGTGAACGAGATATCAAGAAGTAATTACTTAAGATTTACTACATCCTTGGTATCATAAATAGGCCAATGGAAGGTAAGTTTACCATCTTTATTAAACCCGAATGAACTAAATATTACCATTTTTCCATTAACTCCTTTTTTAGATGTCCAAGACATTTCTAGCCAATTATGACCATACTTGTTACCATCAGGCATTGTTACAACTTCATAGATTGACCTTCCCAAAATAATATTGCCATCAATTAATTCTCTTTGCTTTTTAAACCCTTCAATAATATTTTGAACATTCACCCCGACTGTCGTGTCAGATTTCGATGGCCAAACATTATGAAATGCTTTTGCAGAATCTGCATAGCATAAAGCAAGATTAGTCCAGTCTGCATTTGCAAAATAGGTGAAACTTTTTTTCATTAAATCTACATCCGGTCCAGTTGTTGTTACTGAGCCTGTTGTTTCAATTTTTGCTTCGGTTTTTGTTTCTTGGTTTGTACAAGCAATCAATGATGCTGATACAAGAAAACATAATAATAGTTTTTTCATTTTTTTATTTTTATAGTAGTATTACTTACTGGTTAATCTTTTATTTAAAGTCATCATAAATCTATCGGTTCTAGACCACGAATTAGCAAAAATTAAAGAGTCTTTATCCCAAGAACCTTTACCATATATTTCTTCCCAAGCAGTAGCAAAATCTGAATTTTTTGTATCATCTAAATCTTTCCATCCATTAGGCAGATATCTAACCACATAATATCTAGTTTCCCCCGTAAATGTTGACCAAACCCCAAATTTTCTTCCTAATTTATCCCAAACTTTTGCCATTTTTTTCAAAACATCAGTAAACCCTTTGGAACCACCATCTTTAACCGTCCATTCTGTGTTCACAAATTTTTCTGACTTTTCGTCTACTCCGAGGTTGGACATTTCAGGTCTATAGACTAAAATATCATTGGTTGTACTTTCAACATGGGGTGCAACAGTTAAGTTCCAATTATCACTCCATCTTATATTATCTATAGTAGCAGGTGTCACAACATCTCTATCAGTAAAACTTTTACCCACATTATTCATAAACAAATATTCTCCGTTGTGTTTCCCTCCGGAAATATTGTATCCATATATTTGAGGTTTGCCATCTTTTACCGGAAAAAATTTAGTTATAAATGTTTCGGAAGCATCAACAAAAGAGGGAGCTTGCCCCATTTTAACTTTCCAAAAACCGGCATTCACGGTACTAGTTTTTTGTTGAGCGAATGGCGCAAAGCTTATCAAAATCAATGCGACAAAAATTAATTGTTTTTTCATTTTTTTAATTTTTACTCCTACTCATATGGCTTTTCAGAATGACGCCCCGTTTGAATGGTTGCTGGACTCCATTTTTGATAAT
>CAMBTV010000003.1 GCA_945870835.1 Chitinophaga pinensis | reverse complement strand
TATGAACTTTATTATTAATAAATTGTACTGTATAAAGGACAAATTATTCAAAAGAGTTACCTTTGCAGTGCAAATAAATCAGCATGGAAATTAAAGCAGGTAAATTATTAGGCATTATCAATAGCCCTGATGATTTAAAGAAAATCCCTAAGGAACAATTACATCAGGTTTGTGATGAACTGCGTCAATATATCATTGATGTAGTAAGTGTTCATGGAGGTCATTTTGCAGCTAGTCTAGGGGTAGTTGAATTAAGTGTTGCACTTCATTATATTTATAATACGCCTTATGATCAATTGGTTTGGGACGTTGGCCACCAGGCTTACGGGCATAAAATTTTAACGGGAAGAAGAGATAGTTTTCCTAGCAATAGAAAATACAAAGGGTTGAGTGGATTCCCTAATCGAGCCGAAAGTGAATATGACACTTTTGGTGTGGGCCATTCTTCTACCTCTATCAGTGCAGCACTAGGGATGGCAATGGCGAGTTATAGTAAAGGTGAAAAGGACCGTCAGCATATTGCTGTAATCGGAGATGGTGCCATGACTGCTGGTCTTGCTTTTGAAGCAATGAATCATGCAGGTTCAACTAAAAGCAATATTTTAATTATATTGAATGACAACTGCATGAGCATTGATCCTAATGTAGGTGCATTAAAGGAATACCTTACTGATATTACAACTTCTCATACTTATAATAAAGTAAAGGACGACGTTTGGAAATTGTTGGGAAAGTTACCTGTGGGTAAACATTTTTCTCGTTCAATGGCACAGAAATTAACCGATGGTCTAAAAGGAATGCTGAGTAGTAGTGCTAATTTGTTTGAAGCGCTTAACCTTCGTTATTTTGGACCTATTGATGGACACAATATTTCAAAGTTAGTAGATACACTTCATGACCTAAAGAATATACCAGGTCCCAAAATTTTACATATTAAAACTGTAAAGGGTAAAGGATATGAATTAGCTGAAAAGGACCAAACGAAATGGCATGCACCCGGACTGTTTGATAAAATTACTGGTGAAATTGTAAAGAAAAAATTTGATATTTCCCAGCCTCCTAAATATCAGGATGTATTTGGATATACTATCATTGAATTGGCAGAAAACAATGAATTGATTATGGGCGTTACACCGGCTATGCCGAGTGGATCTTCTTTAAAATATATGATGGAAAAAATGCCTGAACGTGCATTTGATGTGGGCATTTGTGAGCAGCATGCCGTTACGCTTAGTGCAGGATTGGCTACTCAGGGTATGCGGGTGTATTGCAATGTTTACTCCACTTTTATGCAAAGAGCCTACGATATGGTGATTCATGATGTAGCGATTCAAAATCTCCCGGTAGTTTTTTGTTTGGATAGGGCAGGCTTGGTTGGAGAAGATGGAGCAACCCACCATGGTTGTTATGATATAGCCTATATGCGTTGTATACCTAACATGATTATAAGTGCTCCTATGAATGAAAGGGAGTTGAGAAATTTAATGTATACAGCCCAGTTAGCTACAACGGTTAGTCCGTTTGTAATACGTTATCCCCGTGGTGAAGGCGTAATGCCAGAGTGGAAGACTCCATTTGAACCTTTGGAAATTGGGAAAGGAAGAAAATTAAAAGATGGTCAGCATATTGCCATTCTATCATTTGGTCATCCTGGTAATTTTGCTGCTGCTGCAATTCGTGATGTAAAAGCGGAAGGTATCAATCCTGCACATTATGATATGCGTTTTGTAAAACCAATTGATGAAGAACTCTTGCACGAAGTATTTGCAAAGTTTAGTAAAATTATAACCATTGAAGATGGAACGGTAGTGGGTGGTTTTGGAACTGCTGTATTGGAATTTATGAATCAAAATGGGTACACTGCAGAGGTTAAAATAATGGGAATTCCCGACCGTTTAGTAGATCATGGATCACCAAAAGAATTGTACAATGAAATTGGACTTAACGCTCAAGCTGTTGCTGAAGTATTGAGGGAGTGGATGAAGGAAATGAAAATAGTTACTACTCAATTTCAATAAGGTGCACTTTCAATTTTGATATTTTATTCATTCCTTTTTAGAAGTGAAATCTAAATGGATTAATTCATCGGAATCTCGATAGCTAATAATTCCGCATCTTCAGTGGAGGTAATATCAAAATTGTCTATTTCTGAAATACCCAATGCATCCCTTTTACCAAGAGAAACTCCATTCACTTTCACCGAACCATTAATTACGACTAAGTAAACACCATTACCTTTAAATGCATTGGTATAGGACATTGTATTACCAACTGTTAAATTAGTTAGTGAAAAACGTGCATCTTGATTAATCCATAAAGCTTTATCTTCTTCTTGGGGTGATACTATCACCTGCCATTGGTTAATACGGCCTGAGATGTCAAAGCTTCGTTGGTCATAGCGAGGGGTAATATTTTTTTGTTTGGGAAAAACCCATATTTGAAAAAGTGTCACAGGTTCAGTTGCAGACGCATTCGCTTCTGAGTGTTCAACTCCTGTGCCAGCACTCATTATTTGAATATCTCCCGCCTGTATTAGGCCCGCTCCACCGGTACTGTCTCGATGTTCCAGAGCACCTGTAAAAGGAATGGTTACGATTTCCATATTGTCGTGCGGATGGGTTTGAAACTTTCCTCCACCAGCAATGAAGTCGTCATTTAATACCCTTAACATTCCAAAATGAACCTTTTCAGGATTGTAATACTGTCCAAAACTAAAATAAAAATTGGGCTTTAACCAACCATAATCTGCCGTTCCTCTTTCTGAAGCCTTGTGTAAGATTGTTTTCATTATTTTTTTATTTTAGCCCCATGTAAATTTGTAAAAAACATTAAAAGAAGGTTGGCATTGTGATTGGACTTTTAATAATTAGATTTTTTAGTTGAAAGACTAGCTTTAAAATTTCTAAAAAATCAAAGGGTATTTTTGATTTGTAACAATATATTTGCGTTCTAAATTATTTAAAAGCTTGTCATCTCGTTGTAATCAAGCGGGGTAGAATTATCTTCTTCTCTATTTTCGTTGTATTCGATGATAAAATTATTTCTTCCTTCACCCGAGACTAGTATCATATATTTTTGTTGAACCAATTCTAGTAAACTTAAAAAAAGAAAGATAGCATGAATTCTATTTTCACAAACGTCAAATATTTTTTCAAAGGAGACCGTCTTTTCTTTTCTACAAGTTTCTAGCATAAATTCTCTGCTTTGCTCCATGGTGTAGTTATATTGAACCACCGTATGAACTGGCTGATTATTGCGGTCTTTTAGACGAAGTGCTACTTTCTCAAAAGCCTTCATTAGTTTAAAAAGAGTGACCGTCTGAATTTCAGTCCCTTCCCCGAATTCTTCACCAATTTGAGAAAGTTCTTTTTGAAGATTACCTCTTTTTATCATCAACATCCTGATCTCTTCCATTTCAGCCATTTTGAGAGAGGCTTCCTTAAATCTTTTGTATTCTAAAATTTTGTTGATCAATTCCTGTCTAGGATCAATTTCATTTCCATGTAAATCAATTTCTTTACGAGGAATCAGCATCTTTGCTTTAATACGCATTAGTGTGCTAATAAATAAAATAAATTCGCTACTTAGTTCAATATTAAGTTTTTCTGACTGGTGAATAAAATCGAGGAAATCATTTGTTATTTTGGTAATTGGAATGTTGTAAATATCGAGTTCATCTCTTTCAATAAAAAAAAGTAGCAAGTCAAAAGGACCTTCAAATTGGTCCAATTTTATCTGATAATTAGCCGTATTCAATGTATTAAAAATTTATTCGTTTATGATCTTGGCAAATGTATATAAACTTATTAGAGATTTACCATTCTGTCTATGTTCAGATATGGTTTGTGGATAATACGGTGCATTAAGGGAATTACTTTTTAGTAAACTTTATCCCCCACCTAATTGATGGTATAATTTAATTCGTAGAACTACCTTATTTTTTTAATGCATCACTAATTTCCATCAATACTTTAATAGTTGGTCAGTATTGGAAGGCCTAGAGAAAGGTAAATTAGATTGCTTTCTTTTACCAATACTGTTGATTGACCTAAGCGTTATGAATTGAATCAACGAAATAATGGTGAATTGAGTGACTGCGCCAATAAAATTGCCATATTTTACACTATCCCAGGAAAGCATTCCGAGGTTTTCTACATTAGCTGCATTCAAGGCTAAAGATTTTAATAGTGGTGGTAATCAAATCGCTGACTATGGATGAAATTATGCTTCCAAAAGAACTGCTGATTACTACTGCCACTGCCAGATCAATAACATTACCTTTGACTATAAATTCTTTTGAATTCATTAAAAAATTTCACGCTTTTTGTTTTAGGTGTAAATTTTTTGCGGAAATCACTATTGGCTTATAAATGTAATTTTTTTTTAATTTGTAAACGTATTCTTTCTCATTAATTAAGGACAACTTTGTACTGTGAATAAAAACTTTATTAACTGGTTAATTTTTGGAGCATTGGCCATCATTTGGGGTAGTAGCTTCATTCTGATGAAAATATCCTTGGACAATCATCTCGGACCCTATCAAATCGCTTCTTTGAGGATTGTTTTTGCTGGTTTAATATTATTACCCATCACCGTCAAAAACATTAAAAATATACCAAGAAATAAGCTTTTTTTAGTTTTTATTTCGGGTACACTAGGAAGTTTATTACCTGCTTTTTTATTTTGTCTGGCGGAAGAAGGTATTGAAAGTTCCTTGGCAGGAACGCTTAATTGCCTTACCCCGATTTTTGCGATTATAACAGGAGCTATTTTTTATAAGACCAGAGTTTCTACTAATAAAATTGCTGGAATATTGATTGCATTTATAGGAAGCATTTTATTATTATTTAGTAGAGGGCATTTACAGGAAAATCAACAACTTATATTTATTTCTTTTGTTGTATTGGCTGCGTTTTTATACGGTTTCAATGTAAATATGGTAACGAAGCATTTATTAATGATTTCACCTTTGAATCTAGCTGCCATTTCACTTTCTCTAAATGCAATACCTGCTTTTTTGGTACTTATTTCTACTAGTTTTTTCAGTTTATCTTTTTCAAATCATCAGCTATTAATTGCAGTTGGAGCCGCTGCTTTTATGGGAATAATGGGTACTGCATTCGCAATTATTCTATTTTATACATTGGTAAAAAGAGCAGGAGGTATTTTTGCAAGTATGGTAACCTACGGAATTCCATTTGTTGCAATTGCTTGGGGTATTTTTTATGGAGAAGTATATTATTTCAAGCAAGTAGTTTGCTTATTGATTATTTTATTTGGAGTGTACTGGGGGAATAAAAAAACGGGTAAGCAATAAAAAAACCTCCTTGGTGGGGAGGTTTTGAATAAATAAAATATAACTTAATTATTTTTTAGCAGCTTTTAATTTATCAAATTCTTGAGCACTTAGTACATCACCGGTAAGTGTAATACTTTTTACCTCATCGATACCAGCAAATTTAACAGTCAAATGTTTATCAAAATGACCAGGACTAGCTGCATTGAAAGTAGCATTAATGATGCCATTTTTACCAGCTGCAATAGGGGCTTTGGTATAATCTGAAATAGTACATCCACAAGTAGGATTAGCTTGTTCGATAATTAAAGGTTGATTACTAATATTGGTAAGAGTGAAAATCCCTTTAGTGGGTACTCCCTGTTTGATATTACCTAGGTTAATAGTTTCTGTAGCAAATTTTGCTACATCAGCAACTTTTTTTTGAGCAAAGCAGCTAGCTGAAATTGTGAAAAACAATAAAGCCAATAAGATTTTTTTCATTATTTTTTTTTATTTATAGTAGGTGATTGTAGACTATTATAAAGCACGTACAGCCCTAACATAGTTTTTGTGAGTTTTTGGATCACTAATTCGACCGCCGTAATTGAAATATTGATTCCAACCAAATGGTCCCATTTCGGTAGAGCTCCAATAGGAGTTGGGCGAAAACCCTCCAATAGTGTTTTTGTTAATATACATTGAATTTAATTCATCTTTTGATGGTAATCTCCAACCTTCTCCTAATGCTTCACATGCTTTTTTAGCATCTTCCCAGTTCATTTGATTTGGAAAGTCTGTTTGGGCAATTTGTAAAGTATATTGAATAGGAATTGGAATGGGTTTACCAATGATATTCGCCTGCGCATGAACGCTACTGAAAGTGCCAAGCATTAATATCATAGCAAATAAAAAGGTAATTGGAATAAATTGTTTTTTCATTGTATTTTGGTTTAATTTTGGAATACTAAAGTACTAAAATAATATTATTTAAAGTATATTTTTAAAATTGATTTACTATTTGTATGTTTTATGTAATAAACTGATTCAAATTATTAACTAAAAGTATTGATATAAGTTCACATTATCCATTTTCTTCAAAAAATCTCAACAATACAATTAAAAAACCTTTTATCAAAATTATTAAAAATCAATTAATTTCTGACAAATTATTTTTTGATTATCAAATTTTTAACAATCCTCACAAGTATAATTTACATTTGTTAAATGGATACATTAAACTCCAATGACACCTCTTTGCTGGAAAGGTTGAGTTTCGATAATTTTCGAAATGAGGTATTAAATGATTACCGTTTAGCCTGCGAAAGTAGAGAAACCAGCTTATTAGGGCGAAAAGAGGTTTTAACTGGAAAAGCTAAATTTGGCATATTTGGTGATGGAAAGGAAGTAGCTCAGGTAGCTGTTGCAAAATTTTTCAAGCCAGGTGACTTTAGGGCGGGATATTACCGAGATCAGACATTCATGTTTGCTGCGGGGGTTGCTACAGTGGAACAATATTTTTCTCAATTATTTTCTGATCCCAATATTCAGCATGACCCCTTTAGCGCAGGTCGGCAGATGAATGCTCATTTTTCTACCAAAACGGTTGATAAAAACGGAGACTGGCTTGACCTAGTGAATATAAAAAATAGTAGCAGTGATATGGCGCCTACTGCAGGTCAAGTACCTAGAGCATTGGGGTTGGCATTGGCGTCTAAGCTTTTCCGAAATTCTACAGTTTTCAATAAACATACTCATTTGAGTGACAATGGAAACGAAGTTTGTTTTTGTACCATCGGAGATGCATCTACTTCAGAGGGGCATTTTTGGGAAGGTGTAAATGCTGCTGGTGTATTACAAATTCCATTGGCTGTTTTTATTTGGGATGATGGCTATGGCATTTCAGTTCCAAAAGAACTTCAAACTACCAAAGGTTCTATCTCTGCTGCTCTTAGAGGAATGGAAAAAATGGAAGGTACCAATGGGGTTGACATTTACAATTTAAAAGGATGGGATTATGCAGGTATGTGTGAAGTTCTTGACAATGCTATTCAAAAAATAAGGGATACGCACACCCCAGCTATTTTTCATATTGAAGAGATTACTCAACCTCAAGGTCACTCTACCTCAGGAAGTCATGAAAGGTATAAAAGTGCCGAACGATTAGAATGGGAAAAACAATGGGACTGTAACCTACAAATGAGAAATTGGATTTTAGAAAATTCACTCGCTGAGGAGCCAGAACTATTGGAAATAGAGATGAATGCCAAGCAGATGGTTAAAGAGAGTAAACAAAGAGCTTGGGAAAAATATTTAAGTCCTCTAAAACAACAGGTTCAAGTAGGTAGTCGGTTAATGAAGGAATTGGCCAAGAATGTAACCTCTGAAAACGGTTCCATAATTATTAAAATGGCGGAGGAGTTGGAGGCTAGTAAAGAGCCGCTTCGCCGTGATTTAATGAAGTGTTTAGCGACTTGTTTGGATATTGCTGGTAATAATAATGCCGCCAATGGAGTGCGAAATTATTATGATGAATTAGCAGCAAAAAATGCAGGCTTGTATAATACATTACTTTATAATGAGGGACCAAAGTCTGCTTTGAAGGTGAAAGAAATAAAGCCAGTGTTTAACGATGAGTCCAAAACGGTCAATGGGTATGAAGTGCTAAATAAATACTTTGACCAGTTATTTGAAAGCAATGACAAGGTAATTGCTTTTGGAGAAGATGTAGGTTTGATAGGCGATGTAAACCAAGGGTTTAGTGGCCTTCAAGAGAAACATGGCAAACAACGAATTTTTGATACCGGTATTCGTGAGTTATCTATTGTGGGACAAGGAATAGGACTGGCATTGAGAGGATTAAGACCTATTGCGGAAATTCAATATCTTGATTACATTTTGTACGGCCTTCAGACATTAAGTGACGATTGTGCCACTACTCATTATCGTACTGCAGGCGGACAAAGTTGCCCACTCATTGTGCGAACAAGGGGGCATCGTCTAGAAGGTATCTGGCATAGTGGTTCACCAATGGGAATGATCATTAATTCTTTGAGAGGAATGTATATCTGTGTTCCGCGCAATATGGTGCAAGCTGTTGGAATGTATAATACCCTTCTTCAATCCAATGATCCAGCATTGATGATTGAATGCTTAAATGGATATCGACTCAAGGAAAAATTACCTACTAATTTATTGACCTATACAGTCCCACTTGGAGTTCCAGAGATCGTTAAAACAGGTATGGATATTACCCTAGTAAGCTATGGTGCTACTTTAAGAATAGTAATGGAGGCAGCAGAAACTTTGCAAAAAATGAAAATCAGTTGTGAAGTGATTGATGTGCAAACTTTATTGCCCTTCGATGTAAATCATCAAATTGTTGAGTCATTAAAGAAAACCAACCGAATTATTTTTATAGATGAAGATGTGCCAGGTGGCGCAGCTGCATATATGTTTAATAAAGTGATGGAAGAACAAGCTGGATATAAGTATTTAGATATTTCTCCAAGAACTATCACGGCTAAAGCCCACAGACCTTCCTACTCAAGTGATGGCGATTATTTTAGCAAGCCAAATACCGAAGATGTAGTTAGAATAGTTAAAGAGATGATGGCAGAATAAGAAATTTTTTTAATAGTGAGCATTCATTTTTATTATTAAAAATTCATTTCCACTCAACTACTTCAATTTTATAATTCATAAAACTTGTATGCAAAAGTTAACCCTTTATCAAGTAGATGCATTCACTAGCCGGCTTTTCGGGGGAAACCCTGCGGCAGTTATCCCATTGGAAAACTGGTTAGATGACCGGTTGATGCAATTGATTGCGAAGGAAAATAATTTATCGGAAACTGTTTTTTTTGTGCCTAAAGAAAATGGCTATCATATTAGATGGTTTACTCCTGAATTTGAAATTGATTTATGCGGTAATGCTACTTTGGCAAGCGCTTTTGTGCTTTATGAATATTTAGGGTATTCAAAAAAAGAATTAATTTTTTATTCAAAAAGTGGCGAATTGATAATCACAAGAAACGGTAATCAATTTCAACTAAATTTTCCATCCCGTATGCCAGAGAGAGTGACTGATTATCCTGAGCAACTTTTATTAGGATTGGGAATAAAGGATCCCTTGGGTGTTTATAAAAGCCGTGATTATATAGTGGAAATTGCTACTGAAAAAGAACTAATGAATTTGACTATTGATTTTTCATTTATTAATCAAATAGATGTAGTAGGAATTATAGTAACTGCCCCTGGAAAAGATTGTGATTTTGTTTCTAGATTTTTTATGCCCAATTGCACTATTGCTGAAGATCCTGTAACCGGCTCAGCTCATTCATCCCTAATTCCATTTTGGGCTGAAAAATTAGGGAAGGATGCTTTGCATGCAAAACAACTTTCCAAAAGAGGTGGTGAGTTGTGGTGTCAAAACGCTGGCAACAGAGTTATGATGAGTGGAAATTGTGTGTTTTATATGAAAGGTGAAATTCAAGTATAAAAATCGATTTATATTTTATTTCATATTGTGATACACCTTCTGAACATCCTCGTCTTGCTCTAGTTTATCAATCAACTTAAATACGTCTTGAGCAGATTCATCATCTAGTTCGGTGGTATTGGTTGGAATACGGGTAAGTTCTGCGGAAATTACTTCAATCTTTCTTTCTTCAAGCGCTTTTGCCATATGGCCAAATTCTGTGAAAGTTGCCCGAATAATAATATTCCCTTCACTATCCTCTCCAATTTCCTCAAGGCCAAAGTCGATTAATTCTAATTCTAGTTCTTCTACATTTAAACCAGAATTTTTTACTTTAAATTCTCCCAATCTGTTAAATGTAAACGCTACGCTACCACTAGTCCCCAAACTGCCACCGCTTTTTGTAAAATGCATTCTTACATTTGCAACCGTTCTAGTAGGATTATCAGTGGCGGTTTCTACTAACAATGCTACTCCATGTGGAGCATATCCTTCATAAGTTATTTCCTCATAATTACTCGTGTCTTTGCCCATCGCCCTTTTAATAGCCGCTTCTACACGGTCCTTTGGCATTCCACAAGACTTTGCATTTATATAACATCTTCTAAGGGCTGGGTTGTTATCCGGTTCAGGACCGCCATTTTTTACCGCAATAACAATCTCTTTTCCAATTCGGGTAAAGTTTTTGGCCATTTTATCCCAACGGGCAAACATGGAACTTTTTCTTACTTCAAATATCCTTCCCATAAATTATATTGAGGTTTTTTGATTTGCTTTTGAGATAAATAAATTGTTACAACCTGTAGGAAATACAATTTAAACCTTTAGCAATGCAAATTTAGGGAAAATCATTTTTTGTAATCATAATGAGTTTTAAAAACAAGAATAGGTTGATTGATTACATAGAACTGATCTTTATTTTTTGTAAATGCTGGCTAGGATCGTTTTTTTTGGTTCAATATTTTGGAACAATTTTAATAAATACCGCAACCTTATTTCCTAATTTTAATAATCATTAGTCAACCATTGTTGATATTTGGTTTTCCCCACAAAATGAGAATACCAAAAAGTTAATTTCTGCTATTCCTGGCAAAGGGCTATTCGATAACCGGGTTTTAAATAATCTCTTCGATATTGAAAGGGGGCTATTTATTAAAAGCCCCTAGATTTTAATAAATATGGCTAAAAATGACTAACTTCGCGCTCTTTAAAATCATGCCGTAACATGATAAGTGCCTTAATAGGCTACATATCTCTGTAATTCTTACAGTACAAGGTCTGATTATCACTTAAAAAATTATTGATTAACATGAAATTAAGCCAATTTCGATTCGACCTTCCCTTAAATCTAATTGCTCAAAATCCTACTAAAAGAAGAGAAGATAGCCGGATGATGGTGGTGCATCGTAAGACAGGTGTGATTGAAGACCGTAATTTTCGCGATATTATCGAGTATTTCGATGACAAGGATGTGATGGTTGTAAATAACACCAAAGTGTTTCCAGCTAGAATGTATGGACGTAAAGAAAAAACAGGGGCTAAAATAGAAGTGTTTTTGTTGAGGGAACTTAATAAACCCAATCGTTTGTGGGATGTAATTGTTGACCCAGCTCGCAAAATCCGTGTGGGTAATAAATTATATTTTGGTGAAAATGATGAGCTAGTTGCGGAAGTAATTGATAATACGACTAGTCGTGGTCGTACGATTCGTTTTTTGTGGGATGGAACTGAAGATGAGTTTAGGGTAATGCTTGATTTTATGGGAGAAACCCCATTGCCAAAATACATTAAGCGCAAGCCTGATGAAGAAGATAAGGAACGTTATCAGACAGTATATGCAAAGCATGAAGGCGCTGTAGCAGCCCCTACCGCAGGCTTACACTATAGCAAGGAGCTAATTAAAAGACTTGAAATTAAGGGTATTAGATTTGCAGAAGTAACACTTCATACCGGCTTAGGCACTTTTAGACCGATAGAAGTAGAGGATTTAAGCAAGCACAAAATGGATGCTGAATATTATGGTATTGATGACACGGCTTGTCAGATAGTTAATAAAGCAAGATCAGAAGGTAGAAGAATCTGTTCAGTAGGAACCACTACAATGCGTACAATGGAATCTTCTTTCACCGCACAAAAATTATTAAAGCCTTCAGAGGGTTGGTCCAATATGTTCATTCATCCTCCTTATAATTTCTCTATTGCTGATGCTTTGGTTACCAATTTCCATTTACCTAAAACCAGTTTATTGATAATGACCTGTGCTTTTGCAGGCTATGAATTGATGATGGAATCTTACAAAAAAGCAATCAAGGATAAATATCGTTTCTTCAGTTATGGAGATGCTATGTTGGTTATTTAGAAGCTAACCTAATTTATAAACTCTCCTAATTTGGGGAGTTTTTTTTTGCTCAATAATTTATGTGAAGCCTTTTAACTATTTTACAAATAATAATCATAAAAATAATCTTAGATTTTTTGTTAAAATGAAATTCAGTAACTTGTTTTTCAAACCAATTATTATGACAAAGATTCAGCAATTACTTTCTGCCTATGGAGAGAGTCATACCAATAGCACCAACAAAGCAATCCATTGGATTTGTGTGCCTACTATCTTTCTTTCGATTGTCGGTTTTTTGTATGGGGTAGTAATACCTTATCAAATTGCAGGTGTTCAGCTAAACCTTGCGATGGTAATTATGTTGTTGTTGGTTGTTTACTATTTTATACTTAGCAAAACTCTTTGGATAGGGATGATGTTTTTTGGAATTCTTTGTTTGTGGTTTTGTTATTTCTTTCAGAACAATGGCTGGATGCCTCTTTTAAAGTTTTGCTTGATACTATTTGCTGTATCTTGGGTTGCACAATTTTATGGTCATAAGGTAGAAGGTAAAAAACCATCCTTTCTAAAAGATATACAGTTCTTACTTATTGGCCCAGCTTGGCTAATGAGTTTTATTTATAAAAAAATCGGGATACCCTTATAATATTAATCAAGACCAAATAGATCCATATTCAAGGATTGTAAAGTTTGAATTTTATGACTGGTATCAATCAATATAGAAATATTGTGATGACTGCCACCATAGCTAACCATTCGAACTGGAATTTTTTTAATTGATTTAAATAGTTTTTCCATTACATCTTCTGATTGCATTATTTCGTTGCCTACAATCGAAACAATACTTTGGTTGGTATCTATTTCTACAGTTCCAAATGGTTCTAACTCTTTAATAATTTCTGATAAAAAAGTATCGTTGTCAATGGTTAGCGAAACTGCTACTTCCGAAGTAGTAATCATATCGATAGAGGTACGATATTTTTCAAACACTTCAAATATTTTTCTTAAAAATCCATAAGCAAGTAGCATTCTACTACTTTTTATTTTGATGGCCGTTATGCCATCTTTTGCAGCAACGGCTTTGATACCAACACTTCCAGCTTGTTGAGTAATAAGGGTTCCTTTTGCTTCTGGTTGCATCGTGTTTAATAATTTGACAGGCACATTGTACATCTGTGCAGGCCAAATACTAGCAGGGTGTAAAATTTTTGCACCAAAATAAGCCAGTTCAGCAGCTTCGTCAAAACTCAATTGTTCAATTGCTACGGTTCTTTTTACTACTCTTGGATCATTGTTGTGCATACCGTCAATGTCTGTCCATATTTCGCATACGCTAGCATTGATAGCAGCTGCAATTAATGAGGCACTATAATCGCTGCCACCTCTTTTTAAATTATCTACTTCACCCTTAGAGTTGCGACTGATATAGCCTTGTGTAATAAATATTTTTTTATCTTGGTTGCTTTGTAATATCTGAGAAAGTTTTGTTTTGATAATGCTAATCTGAGGTTCGTCGTAGTTATCAATTGTCATAAAGTCAAGGGCAGGGATCAGAAAGTGATCTACACCTTTTTCTGTTAAATAAATTGAGAATAATTTGGTGCTTAGCAATTCACCCTGTGCCAAGATATCTTTATTCAGTGCTTCGCTAAAAGAAATTTTGAGAATAATTTGTAAGAATTCAAAATGTTCTTGAATAATGGCAGCTGCTTTTTCAGTTCCAGCAGTCGTGCTCAGTAAGTCGATACAAAATTTTTTATAATGATCTTCTAGCGCAGTGATTTGTGATTTTGCACTCTCTCTATCACCTTGTGATAAGGCGTTACTAATAGATACTAAGGCATTGGTGGTGCCACTCAATGCGGACAATACAACAATTTTTGACTCTTGATCTTTTGTAATCAACGTTGCAACTTCATGCATCCTTTCCGGCTTACCAACACTGGTGCCGCCAAATTTCATAATTTTCATAATAACTGGCTCGTTTGCAATAGAGCAAACATTTAAAAGTAAGACAATCTTTCAGCGGGTAAAATTACCGCATAATCATCCCCTTTCAAAAAAAAAGGGAATATGTTTAATTCTGGTAAGTGACACTATTTTAATTCAAGATTGTATTTTTCGCCTAAAGTTCTTAAATCGTTGATTACTATAGGCAGCAATGGGATACCGTTACTGCTTCTTTCAGCTTCCATTTCTCTTTCTGGTTCGCCAGGAATTATTACTCGCTTTGCACCTGGAACCGTTTGGGCAGATCGGAAGCGCTGAATCCAATTGTCCATATGTGATTTAAAATCTGCCGCAGGTCGGAATGCATCAATACGCATTGCGCCAAAAAAATGTCCTATTCCTTCGCCCGGTAAATTTTCAGGCATAGGTACATAGGCTGGGAAGGGCGGTACCCAAGGGCCATAATTGGCGCCACTTAAAATAGCTGAGAAAATATCTACAATTGAGCCAAGCATATAACCTTTGTGGCTGCCATGCTCTTTATCGCCTCCCAAGGGAAGTAAAGCACCGCCATTTTTTAATTCGTTCGCATTTTTACTGATGGTTCCTTCTTTTGTTTGCACCCACCCCTCTGGTGCATCTTCATTTTTGCGCTGAAGAATTTCTAATTTTCCATTGGCTGCTGTGGTAGTAGCAAAGTCAGCTACAAAAGCAGGTTCAGTACCCGCAGGAATGGCTACTGCAATCGGATTAGTTCCTAGTAATCTTTCTACTGAAAAGGTAGGCGCAACCAATGCCGATGCATTGGTCATCGCAATGCCAATCATATCATTGTCAAGTGCCATCATAGCATGGTAGCCTGCAATGCCAAAATGATTACTATTTTTTACACTTACCCAGCCAGTCCCCACGTTCTTTGCTTTGTTAATTGCAACTTGCATTGCTTCAGGTGCCACTACCAATCCTAATCCTTTATCTCCGTCAATTACGGCAGTAGAAGGAGTTTCATGTACAATTTGAATGGATGGATTTGCATTGATTCTTCCCACTTCCCAAAGCCTCACATAGCCTGTTAATCTGGCAATACCATGACTATCAACTCCTCTTAAATCGGCCGACAATAAAACTTTGGCGGCGGAAGCTGCATTTACTTCACTAGAACCTATTTGAAGAAAAATATTTTTTGCAAAAAGATAAAGTTGTTGATAGGTATATATTGTTTCCTTCATATTGTGACAGATGGATTTTTATGGGTGTAGCTTTTTGATCAATTCAAAATAAATTTTAAGAAAAGGAGTAACAATCGGAAGGCTCATTATTTTTTATGAATATAGATTAGATGAAAAATTAAAATTGAAGATGCCTTACTGTTAAACCATTATTGATAAGTTGTTTTAAGGAATCAATGCCAATTTTTAAATGTCGCTCTACAAATTCTGAAGTGACTTTCATATCACTTGCTTCAGTTTTAACTCCTTCAGGTACCATTGGACTGTCACTTACCAATAAGAGTGCTCCGGTTGAAATTTTATTGAAAAAACCAACCGAAAATATGGTAGCTGTTTCCATGTCAATTGCGTAGGCTCTAATGCGTTGAAGATATTCCTTAAATACATCATCATGTTCCCATACACGGCGGTTAGTGGTATATACTGTCCCCGTCCAATAATCACAGGCATGGTCGCGAATAGTGGTGGAAATTGCTTTTTGAAGCATAAAAGATGGCAAAGCAGGCACTTCCGGTGGAAAATAATCATTGCTAGTTCCTTCTCCTCTTATTGCAGCTATGGGTAAAATTAAATCGCCAATGGTATTTCTTTTTTTTAATCCTCCGCATTTGCCCAAAAATAATATTGCTTTAGGCTTTATGGCAGTGAGTAAATCCATGATGGTTGCAGCACCAGGACTTCCCATTCCAAAATTGATAATCGTAATATTGTTTGCAGTGGCACATTGCATCGGCCTATCAGTGCCTACTACCGCTACATTGTTCAGTTTTGCAAATAGCTGAACATAATTAGAAAAATTGGTCAGTAGAATGTACTCTCCAAAGTTCTCTAATTTTTCGCCAGTGTAACGAGGAAGCCAATTTTCAACGATGCTTTCCTTTGTTTTCATTATTTATATTTTTTAAGAAGTTTATTTGTCTTACGGTTAGAGTAATTCAATTATTTTCGTAATTAAGTGGTTGTATTTAATAATCACCACCAACAAATATTCATTGATAAAAGTACAAAATCTTTTCTGCTAGCTTATGATTAAGATTGAATACCCTTCCTACCAGCCCAAAATAAAGAGTCAACAAGGAAAGGAATTTATATATGATGAAATTAGAAATCAGTGGATTAAACTCACTCCCGAGGAATGGGTGAGACAAAATTTTTTGCAATATTTGATTCAGGTAAAAAAATATCCTGCTACTCTTATCGCAGTTGAAAAGGAAATAAAGTTGGGTGACCTTGCTAAGCGATTTGATATAGTAGTGTACGATAAAAATACCCAACCCTGGATAATTATTGAATGTAAGGAAATGGAAGTGGCTTTAGATAAACAGGTTTTAGACCAAGCTCTTCGATATAATATCACTTTACAGGTTCCTTATATTGTAATCACCAATGGAACTTATTGTTTTGGCTTTTCAGCAAAAGCTGGATTGTTAGAGGAGCTAAACAATTTACCAGAATTTAATCTTTAAAGCCTCATTAATTAAGGTTAGATCACCATGATTTCTTTTTCTTTTGCTTCTAGATGTTTCTCCACAAGCGCGATGAATCGATTGGTAAATTCTTGAATTTCGGCCTCTGCATCTTTGGCTGCATCCTCACTTATGACCGCATCTTTTTGTAATTTTTTTATTTGCTCTATACCATCTCTTCTAATATTGCGTACTGAAACTTTTCCTTGTTCACCTTCTACATTACATTTTTTCACGAGTTCTTTTCTTCTTTCTTCAGTAAGTGGAGGAAGGTATAAGCGGATAAAATTTCCGTCATTTTGCGGATTGATTCCAATATTGCTAGCAATAATTGCCCTTTCAATTGGGTGAAGCATTTTCTTTTCCCAAGGTTGAACAGAAATAGTTCTTGCATCCAATATTGAAATATTGGCTATTTGAGCCAGTGGGGTAGGTGATCCATAATAATCTGCAACAATGCCATCCAACATATTTGGATTAGCCTTGCCAGCCCTTATTTTTACTAGTTCGGCCTCAAGGTGATTGATCGCCTTTTTCATCAATGATTCAGTATCTTGTTTAATTAATTCCAATTCTTCTGACATAAAATAAAAATTAAGATAATTGCAAAACTAAAGAAAAGAATTTTAGAGAGGCAAATTATCGCTTTTTATCTCTAATTTTACTTTGCTTATGTAGGTATTTAAAGTAGGTTTGCATGGTTTAAACAAATAAAAAATGAGTGATTTAAAGAGAATAGCAAGTCAAGTACGCAGGGACATCGTCCGCATGGTTCATGGAGTTCAGAGTGGCCATCCAGGAGGTTCCTTGGGATGTGCCGATTATCTAACTGCACTTTATTTTGATATAATGAAACATGACCCTAAGTTTGATATGAATGGTGTTGGGGAAGATCTTTTTTTTCTAAGTAATGGTCATATTTCACCACTTTTTTATAGTGTATTGGCAAGAAGTGGTTATTTTCCAGTAACAGAGCTTTCTACTTTTCGTAAGCTGAATAGTCGACTTCAAGGACATCCTACCACTCATGAGCATTTACCAGGTGTTAGAGTGGCGAGTGGTTCATTGGGTCAGGGAATGAGCGTAGCCTTAGGTGCTGCAATGGCTAAGAAATTGAATAAGGATGAAGGAATTGTTTATTCATTGCATGGTGATGGAGAATTAAATGAAGGACAAAATTGGGAAGCGATTTTATTTGCTGCACATAAAAAAGTAGATAATCTAATTGCTGCAATAGACTGGAATGGTCAGCAAATTGATGGACCTACGAGTATGGTGATGGATTTGGGGGATCTTGCTTCAAAGTTTGAGGCTTTTGGTTGGACGGTATTATCAATTGAAAAGGGAAATGATATGGATGAGATTGTTGCAGGTCTTCATCAAGCAAAAACCTATGTTGGTAAAGGAAAGCCTATTGTTATTTTGATGAAAACTGAAATGGGAAAGGGGGTTGATTTTATGGAAGGTAGTCATGCTTGGCATGGTATTGCGCCCAATGATGAACAATTGAAAACTGCACTTGCTCAATTACCAGAAACACTGGGGGATTATTAAAAAATCTATTGGATATGATTAAAACGCTTTCTAATTAGAAAGCGTTTTTTATTGAAGGATACTATCTTAATTCAATCGATTGAATAGCTGCTTTGCGAGCTGGAAACCAGGCTGCTAAAAATGAAATCAATGTTACCGTTGACAATACCAATATAAAATCTGATGCCTGCATTTTTACAGGAAAATAATCAATTAAAAAAGAGCCACCTTGTAATTTAAAGAAGTGAAATTTTATTTGTAAAAAACAAATCAATAATGCCATCACTAATCCTGTAATTGCACCGATAGCGGCTAGAAGAAGCCCTTCACTGAGAAAAATTTTCAGTATCATGGCTTTATCGGCACCCATACTTTGTAACACACTAATGTCTTTTTGCTTTTCTAACACCAGCATAGTTAATGCGCTAATCATATTAAAAGCTGCAATAAATAAAATTAAAGTGAGTACTGCATAAATGGCCCATTTCTCAATTTTCATGGTATTATAGAGGCTGAAGTTTTGTTCGTACTTTGACTGTACTTTAAAACTGCTACCCAGCATTTCTGAAAGTTGCTTTTGAATATTGGTTAAATTTGAAGGGTCATTTAGTTTTATTTCAACAGCACTATATTCATCGCGCGCGAGCTCCATTTGATTTTTTACAAAGCTAATATTAGTGATAGCGTATTTATTATCAAAATCTTGTTGAATAGCGAATACACCGGTAGCTTTGATACTACCTTCACTCAGTGATTGAAGAGGGTCAGTAACCGAAACTTTTCCTTTTTTGGGTAAAATAATAGTCAGTTCGGAAGAACCTGAATTACTAGATACATTTACTCCCGCAGCATTTTGAATGCCTGAACCTAATATTAACCCTGGTTCATTTGCATTTCCGATATTGAATTTCCCAACAAAGGTTTTTTCTGCTACACCACTCACTCGATGGTAATTTTCGTCTACTCCTTTGAGGTATACGATTGTTTGAAGGTCATTGTTTTGGAGCAATGCCTTTTCTTCTGCAATAAGTGATACTACTTGGATGCCTGGTTTATTTTTTATTTGCTGAATTTGGTCATTGGTCAATAGGAATGTTTTCCCTTTTTGAGGAATAATTTTTAGGTCGGTGTAAAAAGAAGAGTAGAGTGATTTCACCAGACCTTCAAAGCCATTAAAAACACTCAACACTAAAATTTGACAGGCCGTTGCAAATGCGATTACCCCTACCGTTACCCAAGCAATCCAATTAATGGCATTGGCGCTTTTTTTTGCTTTAAAATATCTCCAGGCAAAGGTTAGATACATATCCTAAACCCCAAGGGGTGTTTTTAATGAGGTGTGGTAAAGGTGAATTTTAATCTTTTGTTGGGGTATTTTCTTTTGATGAATTGCTATCTTCTTTTTTTATTTTTTCAAATAGCTCCTCCATTTTAAAAACATAATCTAAGGTGTCGTCTATAAAAAATTTCAGTTCAGGAATACTGCGAAGTTGGTGTCGAACCCTAGTACCCAATTCCTTTCTGATTTCTTTATTTTTTTCTTCATATTTTAATAAAGCGGCTTGAGTATCTTTTATCTGAAACATGCTCAAATAAACTCTAGCTTCAAAAAGGTCGGGTGTTATTTTTACGTTAGAAATGGAGATCATCCCTCCATCCATCATCAATAGGTTAAATCGGCGAAATATGTCATTCAATTCTTCATTAATCAACCCTGCAACCTGTTTCTGTCTTTTTGTTTCTGTCGTCATATAATTTGTTACTGTATTACAAAATTACTTTTTTATTGTGGATTACTAGGGTTATTACTCAATTAGGCGTTTTGGTGCTAGTTTAGAAAATGGGCTTTTGTGAAGATGCTGGCCAATGGGAGGCTTAAATTAAAAATAATAGCGGAAAAATTGACCAATGTAAAATATAGCCCATGAAATTTCAAATTTTAATCCCTATTCGTTACCTTTGCACCCTGAAAATAGAGAAAATAAAATAAAATCTTGTTTATGGCCAATACCGGTAAAATAAAGTCAATCATTGGTGCCGTAGTAGACGTGCAATTTGATAGTGACAGTAACCTTCCAGAAATTTTAAATTCATTGGAGTTGAAACGTGATAACGGCGATACTCTGGTACTGGAAGTACAGCAACATCTAGGTGAAGACAGTGTGCGAACCATTGCGATGGATGGTACCGAGGGTTTGGTTAGAGGAATGGCAGTAATTGATACTGGCAAACCAATAGCAATGCCAGTGGGAGATGCTATTAAGGGTCGTTTGTTTAATGTAACTGGAGATGCCATTGACGGTTTACCACAGGTTAGCAAGGTGGGCGGACGTCCAATTCATGCTAAACCACCCTTATTTGAAAACTTGAGTACTGCCAATGAAATATTATTTACTGGTATCAAAGTAATCGATCTTATTGAGCCTTATGCAAAAGGTGGAAAGATTGGATTGTTTGGTGGTGCCGGTGTAGGAAAAACAGTATTGATTCAGGAGTTGATTAATAATATTGCGAAGGCATACAGTGGAGTATCGGTTTTTGCAGGAGTGGGAGAGCGTACCAGAGAAGGAAATGATTTGATGAGAGAGATGATTGAAGCTGGAATTATGAACTATGGTGAAAAGTTTAAACATAGTATGGAAGAAGGTGGATGGGATTTAAGTGCGGTGAACATGGAAGATTTAAAAGAGTCTAAAGCGACTTTCGTATTTGGGCAAATGAATGAACCTCCAGGGGCGAGAGCTCGTGTGGCTTTGAGTGGATTAACGATTGCTGAATATTTCCGCGATGGAGATGGAACTGGACAAGGAAAAGACATTTTGTTTTTCGTAGATAATATCTTCCGTTTTACACAAGCGGGTTCAGAAGTTTCGGCCTTGCTTGGTCGTATGCCAAGTGCGGTGGGTTACCAACCTACTTTGGCAACTGAAATGGGTTTGATGCAGGAAAGAATTACCTCTACAAAAAATGGCTCCATTACTTCTGTACAGGCGGTGTATGTTCCAGCAGATGACTTAACTGATCCGGCTCCTGCTACTACCTTTGCGCATTTGGATGCGACAACCGTATTGAGTAGAAAGATTGCGGATCTTGGTATCTATCCTGCTGTGGATCCATTGGATTCTACTTCTAGAATTTTAACTCCATTGATAGTAGGTGATGAGCATTATAATACTGCCAACAGAGTTAAATTAATCTTACAACGTTATAAAGAGTTACAAGATATTATTGCAATCCTTGGTTTGGATGAATTAAGTGATGATGACAAGCAAACAGTTTCTAGGGCTCGTAAGGTACAACGTTTCTTGAGTCAGCCTTTCTTTGTTGCTGAGCAGTTTACCGGTTTAAAAGGCGTACTAGTTCCTATTGAAGATACCATTCGCGGGTTCAACGCTATTATGGATGGTGAAGTGGATGAATATCCTGAAGCGGCTTTCAACTTAGTAGGCACACTTGAAGATGCTATTGAAAAGGGTAAGAAAATGATGGCGGCAGCAACTGCTTAAATTTTTTCAAGAACCTTTTTATAAAAATCTTAAAAGTCGAAAAATAATTGTTCACCAATAAACCAAGCTCTCTTTTGGAGACAAGGGTATGAATTTAGAGATATTAACTCCTGAAAAAAAGATATTTAGTGGCGAAGTGTACGGTGTACAGTTACCAGGAATCAGTGGTTCTTTTGAAATACTAGATAAACATGCTCCGATGGTGGGCGCATTGAAGGCGGGTAATCTTAAGATACTTACTGACAAAGTAGCTACCACTTCTTTTTCAATACTAAGTGGTTTTGTGGAAGTGCTGAATAATAAAACGATCATACTGATTGAAGGTTGTGAAGAACTCTAAAGCTTTTACCAATAAAATATTTAGCCCCTCTTGAAGGGGCTTTTTTATTGCTATAATTTTTTTGAAAAAGAAAGTTCAGCGCACAACTATCATTAGTCAATTTGTTTTTTAAGCTTTAAATGAGCCCATGCTGTAAATGGAAAAAGCAATAGAAGCCAGAAAAAATTCAACTGACCACTTAATAAAAAAAGACTAACTGAGATCATTACCACATACAAGGGATAAGTGAAAAACAAGAGCCCTACAATGATTGAGTCAAAGTGATCTGTATCGTTTGTTTTTTTTAATATGATTTTTTTTAAGGGATAGTAAAGTGGAGCATGCAAGAGCCATCCAGCTATTGAGGGTACAAAGAGTATTATTTTTTTAATGGCAGGTTGGGGGATAAAAAAAAGTTTTTGTATTTTTTCTTTATCTGACTTTTCAATTTCATATACAAAGCGAGAGAGTTGTTGTTGAGCAACCTTATTAAAGGATTGAATACCTTTTCCAAAACCTTCTTTGTAGTCAACTTCTTTTGCAGTGATGAAGTCACCTAAAAATAGATGAATATTTTTACCAAATTTTTCGAACGAACTGTAATTAATTCCAATGGGTAATACTTTTAGGGGAATGCCTTGTTGCCAGCTACTGATGGCAAGTCTTGCCGTTCCTTTCATGAGAGGTCTTAGATGCCATTCATTGATACATTTCCCTTCTATAAAAATTAATACGATACCGTTTTGATTAAAAATTTTTTTGCATTGATCAAAAGTGCTGTAATTATCAGATAAATTTTCTGCCCCTTCACTGATTCGATAGACGGGTAATAGTTTAAGAGAAATTAAAATTTTAGCAATCAATTTTCCATTAAAAGCATCTCCTCTTGCTAGGGAATAAATGGGTTTATTGAAAAGGGTACATAAGATAATTGCATCTAGAAATGAATTAGGATGGTTTACGGCAAGTAGGAGTGGGCCATCGGTATTGAATAATTCTTTTTTATTTATTTGAATATTCCTGCAATAGAATTTGATAGCAGCCCTTGCAATAATTTTTACAAATTGGTATAGCATTCGTTCGAGGTAAGCAATGTATTTAGCCCTATTGGTTGATCAGTTTATTCAACAAATGTAAGTCAAAATTTATGAGTACAGAAAGTGGCGGATGGCCTTAATTAAGTTGAGGGTCGATGGGGAAGTTGATCATCATTTCATAATCTCCTCCAAGTTGTCTTAGGCTATCTCTCCAAATTTTTTCAGGAGATGAGTGAAAAATTAAATTACTAGTAGCCGAAGCCGTTATCCATGTTTTTTCTTTTAACTCCTCTTTGAGTTGTCCTTTACTCCAGCCACTATAACCTATAAAAAAACGAATTTTAGCAAGGTCTATTTCATTATTTTTTACAAGTTTAGAGGCTATTTCAAAATCTCCTCCCCAATAAATACTTTTCATTATTTTTTGTCCACCTGGTATAAGTTCGGGACATTGGTGTAAAAAATGGAGAGTGTTAGTCTGAACAGGACCTCCATAAAAGACTGGAATGGGGAATCCTTCGAAATCACTCATCAGAGAATCGAGGGTTTCATCAAAGGGTTTATTTAAAACAAAACCAACGGTACCTTCTTTATCGTGTTCACATATCAATGCTACTGACCTTGTAAAATGGGGATCCTTCAAGAAGGGGTCTGCAATTAATAATATTCCAGGGGCAGGTGATATCATATTTCTAAATTAATTGATTATTTCTCGCGGCACTAATATTGTTTTAAGTTTTTTATAAATAAGATTCTAAAACCTTCGTTAAAATATTTTTTTAGAGATTAAAAATTAATTTAGTAGCCATTATTGATTTACTTTTATATCAATGAAACGTATTTTCCCAATAATCACTGTCTTGATTTTGCTTTCCCTCTTGGGAATTATTTTTTTTCAGATTTTATGGATTAAGGGAACCCTTGAGTTAGAAGAGCAAAAATTTTATGAGCACGTAAGTGTGGCTACTTCACAGGCAGCTACTGATTTGATGGAAGAGAAAGGCAATCTTATGCCTTTAAGGAGAAAGAGCGAAGCATTATTTAGGAGTGAAAGTCAGCTTGAAATTTTTAGGCCTACTGTTGCACAAAAATATAGCGGGGATGAAATTTATCGCATCATTCGAAAAGCATTCGATAAAAAAAGTCTAAGAAATGTTTCTTTTGAATTTGCTATTAGTCCTACCTCATTAGTTGGGGAGGAAATCCAATCGGCTAATTTTTTTAAATTATATTCCGACTCAACAAATAACAAACTTCACGTTATTCAGTTGGAGTCTCCGGCAGGAAGTCTTGCAGAAGGAATATCTCCGCAGGAAGTATTGATTGTTACGGTACCACATGCCAAAAAACTTATATGGCAGTCGCTTACATGGTTTATCATCGGAGCGATTATTTTTCTTTTGATTATTATTACTGCATTTTTTCTAACGGTGAGAGCTTTGTTAAAACAAAAAAAGCTGAGTGAAATAAAATCAGATTTTATCAATAATATGACTCATGAATTTAAAACTCCACTAGCAACAATTTCGCTCGCGGTGGATGCTTTAAAGAATGAAAAAGTGATCAATGACCTTGAGAAAATTAATTATTTTACGGGGATTATCAAGGAAGAAAATAAGCGGATGAATAGGCAGGTAGAAACTATTCTTCAAGCTGCATTGCTTGATAGGCAGCTAGTTCAATTGAATCTTAAAAAAATGCACGCGCACGATTTAATTAGTAGCGCCTTAAGTAATATCAATCTTCAAGTAGATGAGATTCATGGCCGTTTGGAGGTGAGTCTGAAAGCTACTGATGATATTATTTTGGCAGATGAAGTACATTTTACAAATCTTATTAGTAATCTGCTAGATAATGCCGTGAAGTATTCTAAAGATGAACTAAGAATTGTGATCAGCACTCATACGGAGGGCAATCGATTGAAAGTTAAAATCGAAGACAATGGAATTGGTATGAGCAAGGAAACTACGAACAGAATATTTGAAAAATTTTACCGCGCCCACAATGGCAATCTTCATAATGTAAAAGGCTTTGGGCTTGGACTTAATTATGTAAAAACTATGGTAGATGCCCATCATGGTAACGTTAAAGTTGAAAGCGTCTTGGGAAAGGGAAGTAGTTTTTTCTTAAGTTTCCCTATTGTAAAAAATTAGAAAGCCCTCTTGTTATCTGCACGAATTTGTGCATTTCAATTTTTTGGACAAGCATTTGTCAATCTTTAATATCCAACTTCTTGTAGTTATTAACTAAACAAACCATGTTTAGCCCCCCATTTTTTAGTATTAGTTATTGTTTTTGACCCTTTTTCTAATGTTATTCCCGTAATCCACAGGTTATACACTTCTATCCACAGGTTACTCACTTCGTAAATACCCTATTTTCTGCTTAAAGTTATACTGAGAGAGCATTTCAGCTTGTGGATAAAAATGTTTATATCATTTTAGATGTAAAAGTGGGAAAAGGTGTTATTTTGTGGTAATAATTGCAACATATTAAATAAGTCAATAAATGATTGGTTTTTTAGGCGAATACGAGGCTACGATGGATGCCAAAGGACGTTTTCTTTTGCCAGCCGGCTTTAAAAAGCAGCTGTCAGAGGAAGGGGCGGGCCAATTTGTGATCAATCGAGGCATTGAGGCTTGCTTGAGTTTGTACCCCATGCAGAGCTGGGAGCCAATTTTTGCGGAAGTAAGTAAGTTGAATGATTTTGACCCTAAGGTTAGACAGTTTCGTAGATATTTTTTGAATGGAGCTACCCAGCTGGAGTTGGATACTGCTGGAAGATTATTAATTCCAAAGGCTTTAATGGAGTATGCAGGATTAGAAAAAGATGTGGTACTAGTATCAGCCATAAATAAGATTGAAATCTGGGACGCGGTTAAGTATAAAATGTTCTTTGAATCTTTTTCACCAGAATCCTATAGTAGTCTGGCTAATGAAGTGATGAACAAAAATGATGAAAAACTGAAAAGCTGATATGTTGAAAAAAACGACCACTGACGAAAGTATTTTACCCCTCCATTCATCAGCGGATCAGTTGGATTATCATATACCCGTTCTACTTCAGGAAACTATCGAGGGATTAGCTATTAAGGCAGATGGGGTTTATGTGGATTGCACATTTGGTGGAGGCGGACATAGCAAGGCATTATTAGCACGTTTAGGGGAAAATGGAGTTCTAGTTGCTTTTGACCAAGATGAGGATGCTAGAAAAAACCTTCCAAATGATAGCAGAGTAATTTTTGTACCACAAAACTTTCGTCATCTGCAACGCTTCTTGCGCTTAAATAAAATTACTCAGGTCGATGGAATATTGGCTGATCTAGGAGTTTCTAGTCATCAGTTTGATAAGGCCGAAAGAGGATTTTCAATTCGGTTTGAAGCAGCGCTAGATATGCGAATGGATCAGCGTCAAAAAACTACAGCAGCAGATATTCTCAAGCAATTTACTGAGCTACAGTTACACAAAATGTTAGAACAATATGGTGAAGTAACCAATGCTAAAACATTGGCAAAGACAATTGTTCAGCAAAGGGTATTGATGCCTATCAAAACTATCCAACAATTTAAGCAAGCAGTTGAGTCGGTGGTAAAGGGAAATCCTCAAAAATATTTCGCTCAAGTTTTTCAGGCATTAAGAATAGAAGTAAATGATGAAATGGGTGCATTAAAAGAATTGTTGCAGCAAACTCCTGGGTTGTTGAAATCTGGTGGAAGAATTGCCATCATTACTTTTCACTCATTAGAAGATAGGTTAGTAAAGAATTTTTTTAAGACTGGAAGTTTTTCCGAAGAGGTGGTGGATGAATTGTATGGCGGTAAGCCTGAAAGTCAATTTAAAATCCTTACAAAAAAACCAATCTTACCAACTGATATTGAAACAAGGCGAAATAAAAGATCGAGAAGTGCAAAACTGAGATTGATTGAAAAAAAATAGTCACTATATCAATGGTTCAAGAAACAATTAGAATCAAGTGATTAATAGGTAATAAAAATGTTTGAAGATAAGTTTATACAAAAAGAAGAACCGATTGCTGCAAAAAGGGATTGGAAAATTATTTTAAGTCACAAGTGGGTGGTTAAGAATATTCCCTTCTTTCTTTTCTTGGCTGTTTTGGCGGTGTTGTATATCTACAATGGTCATCATTCCGATAAATTAATCAGAAGGATGGGGGAAACTGAAAAGCATATTAAGGAATTAGAATACGAATATAAAACTGTTAAGAGCGAGGTTATTTTTAGAAGTAAAGCGAGTGAATTAATAAAAGCGGTAGAACCGATGGGCTTAAAAGAAATGACATCTGCTCCCGTTGTTTTGTTGCAGAATACACCTGAAAAGTAATAGTTGCAGTGGATTTTTTTAAATAAAATAATTGACGTTAAAGTAAAATTCAAAAAGTATTTTAAAATAATAATCGAACTAAAAAGACAAAGGCATTGGATATTAAAAAAGACATATTGTGGCGAGTATATCTCTGTTTTATAGGGATCATATTGCTGGGCGCAGTTGTATTGGGAAGAGCTTTTTTCTTACAACAGGTTCAAGGAGCCTATTGGAAAAGTATGGGTGATAGTTTGCATTTAAAATATGTACCACTAGTAGCAGAGAGGGGAACTATTTTTAGTGAAGATGGAAATATGTTAAGTACTTCTATTCCAATTTTTGATGTGTACATAGACTTTGGAGCGGAAGGTTTAAGAGAAAAAAAAGGAAAACTTTTTAGACAATATTCGGACACTTTGAGTAGTTGTTTAGCCAATCTTTTTAAAGATAAAACTAAGGGAGCCTATTTGAATGAACTTCAAATGGCTTACAAAAATATAGATCGCTATTATACACTGAAGAAGAAAATTTCTTTTCTGGATTATCAGCAGTTAAGAGAATTTCCTTTGGTAAAATTGGGAAGAAATAAAAGTGGTTTTATGATTGATCCACGCGATAAGCGAATCAATCCATATGCATTGTTAGCTAGCAGAACCATCGGTTTATCGAGGGATAATGCAAAGTTGAATGTTGGTCTTGAACAGAGTTACGATAGTTTATTGCGTGGTAGAACTGGTCAGCGACTGATGCGTTACATCGCTGGAGCCTACATGCCGGTAGAAGGTGCAGAAGTAGAGCCTGAAAATGGAAAGGATATTATCACCACTTTGGATACCTACATTCAAGATATTGCCGAAAGTGCTTTGATGAATATGATGGTGGGCAATAATTCTGAACATGGAACTGTAATAGTGATGGAAACTGCTACAGGTAAGATTAAAGCAATCGCCAACTTAGGAAAACAACCCAATGGTACTTATGTAGAAGATTTAAATTATGGGATTGCTAAGGCTACTGAGCCGGGGTCTATTTTTAAACTCGCTACCTTATTAAGTTTACTAGAAGATAAGTATGTGACTAAAAATACTATTGTGGATTGTGAAGGCGGTGCCAAATCTTTTTACGGATTAAAAATAAAAGATGCGCATTTGGGTGCAGGTTCAATTACTGTTAAAGATGCATTTTATTCAAGTAGTAATGTGGCATTTGCAAAATTAGCCGATCAATATTATCACAATGACCCTTCAAAATTTTTATCTCACTTACATCATTTACGATTGGATACTTTAACAGGTATTGATATTACAGCTGCCTCTGCTAGACCTACTATTAAAAGTCCAAAAAACAGAAGCTGGTCAAAGACTACGATTCCTTATATGGCACATGGATATGAGGAGCTACTTACTCCATTGCACTTACTGATGGTATACAATGCAGTTGCTAATAACGGAACTATGATGCAACCATTTTTGGTTAATTCAGTGAATCAGTATGGCATAGAAGTGAAAAGAATTTTGCCTAAAGTGTTGGTAAATAAAATATGCAGTGATGAAACGCTTGCGCAATTAAAAGATTGCTTGAAAGCGGTTGTAGATAGTGTGCATGGAACTGGCCATAAAGTATTATATGATTCTAATTATTCTATTTCTGGAAAAACTGGAACAGCAGTTACTGCATTGGATAACAAAGGTTATAATAAAGGGAATAAGATTTATCAAGCATCTTTCATGGGTTATTTCCCATCAGAAAAGCCAGCTTATACCATTGCTGTAGTTATTCAAAATAGTAATAAATCAAAATTGATATACGGTGCTGATGTTTCTGGAAAAGTGTTCAAGCAAATAAGTGATAAGATTTATGCTCGTTATTTAAGCAATCAAAAATTTAAAAGAAGTCTAACTCCCGATACTTTGCAATACCGTTATTATGGTATGAAGAATGAATTGAATTCCATTTTTAGACAACTGAATTTACCCTTTGTAGATTCAGCTCTTGGAGGATACTGGAGAACAATGCAAATGAGAGACAATGCAACAGTTCTTAATTTACCTGAAGCTGCTACAACTGCTGCTTTAGTTATTCCTAGTGTGGTTGGCATGGGCTTGAAGGATGCTGTATACTTAATGGAAAACAAGGGGTTAAAAGTAATGGCTACTGGAAGAGGAAGAGTTTTTAGTCAATCCGTAGAAGCAGGCGCATCATTTATTAAAGGACAAACCGTAACACTATTTTTAAATTGATTTTAGCAGACCTACTATATAAAGTTAGCATTAGAGCGGTATTGGGTAATACTAATGTCGAAGTGAATGATTTGCAAATCGATTCGCGAAAAGTGGGTAACGCTAGTTGTTTTATAGCAATCAAGGGTAGTGTTAATGATGGACATCAGTTTATTGATATAGCAATTAAAAATGGTGCAAAAGCGATTCTGTGTGAGGTACTTCCGATTGAGGTAAGTGAAAAGGTAACTTATGTTCAGGTTGAAAATAGTGCAGTTGCGGTTGGTTTTTTAAGTCATAATTTTTACGGTGCACCTTCTGAAAAAATTAAGTTGGTGGGCGTTACGGGTACCAATGGCAAAACCACTATTGTTACTCTTTTATGGAAATTATTTACTGCATTAGGGAATGAATGTGGTTTGATCAGTACTATTCAAAATCAAATTGGCGATACCATTTTAGTTTCTACTCATACTACTCCAGATGCGATTAGTTTGAATTCTTTGTTGCGTAAAATGGTAGATGCAGGATGTAAATACGTTTTCATTGAATGTAGTAGTCACGCAATTCATCAGCATCGTATTTCAGGATTGCAATTTACTGGAGCACTATTTAGCAACATCAGTCACGATCATCTTGATTATCATATCACTTTTGATGAATATATCAGCGTAAAAAAATCTTGGTTTGATGGACTTCCTTCTACTGCATTTGCTATTAGTAATGCGGATGATAAAAGAGGTAGAGTAATGCTGCAGAATACAATAGCGAAGAAATATTATTATAGTCTTACAACAATGGCTGATTGTAAAGGAAAGATTCTTGACAATAGTCTTACTGGTTTACATATGGTAGTAAATGATATAGACGTTTACTTTAGAATGATTGGTGAGTTCAATGCTTATAATTTATTAGCCGTATTTGAAGCTGCAATTTGTTTGGGCCAAGATAAAAATTTGGTTTTACAATTATTGAGCAGTTTAGATGGCGCAGAGGGAAGATTTGATTATATGGTAAGTAGCCGAGATAAAATAATTGGCATCATTGATTATGCACACACGCCAGATGCATTGTTGAATGTATTGGCAACGATAAAAAAATTACGTCAAGGTAATGTTCGAATTATAACGGTGGTAGGATGCGGTGGCGATAGGGACAAAACCAAGCGTCCAATAATGGCGGCCGTAGCATGTGAATATAGTGATCAAGTAATCTTTACTTCTGATAATCCGAGAAGTGAAGATCCTCTTGAAATATTACATGAAATGGAACTAGGCGTTAATGTAGTAGCTAGAAAAAAATACATCACCATCGCTGATAGGAAAGAAGCTATTAAGACAGCGGTAAGACTAGCATTAAAAGAAGACATCATTTTGGTAGCAGGAAAAGGTCATGAAAAATACCAGGAGATAAAAGAAGTAAAATACGATTTTGATGACAAGCAACTCTTGAATGAAATGTTTGAATTGATGGAGAAATAGCCAAGTTAGCTGGTGAGTATTCAAGTTGTGTGTAAGGATATATTATAAATTAAAAAAGCAGTAAAAGGCAAATTTAAAAATATGCTGTATCATTTATTTCATTGGCTTACCGAATCAGGATATAAATTTCCTGGAAGTAAATTATTTGACTTTATCACTTTTCGTGTGATGCTTGCTGTTATTTTGAGTTTATTCATCACGACTGTATATGGTAAAAAGTTAATTGCGTTTCTTCAAAAAAAGCAATTGGGAGAAAGTGTCAGAGAATTGGGTTTGGAGGGAGAACAGCAAAAGAAAGGAACTCCTACAATGGGTGGAATTATTATCCTATTGGCTATTTTAATACCTACTTTATTGTTGGCAAATCTCGACAAGGTATACATCCGTTTGATGCTACTTTGTACTGTTTGGTTGGGTACGATTGGTTTTATTGATGATTATTTAAAAATTCGTTCAAAGCGTCTAGCACTTGCTAAGGGAGTTGATTACAAAAAAAGCAATAGTGATGGATTGGCTGGAAGATTTAAAATATTTGGTCAAGTAATGTTGGGGATCATAGTGGGTGCTACTCTATATTTTACCCAAAGCGTAGTGGTGCAAAGAGAGGTTTATAATCCTGATTTTTCGTTAGTGAAAGATTCTGTTTTAAGACCAGGTGAAAAATTAATGAGTGACAGTTTCAATGTAGTAAATATTGATGGAAGAAAACATCTTTTTGTAAAAGTGAAATCACCCATCACTACCATTCCTTTTGTGAAAACACACGAATTTAATTATGCCAAATTATTGCCTAAAAATTTACAAGATTACACCTATTTGCTTTATATCATTATTGTAATATTTATAGTCACTGCGGTGAGTAATGGTGCCAATATAACGGATGGTTTAGACGGATTAGCTACAGGGGTTAGTGCTATTATTGGAATTAGTCTAGGAATTTTTGCTTATGTAAGTGGTAACATAAAGTTTGCTGAATACCTCAATATAATGTACATCCCCAATTTAGGTGAACTGTCAATTTTTATCGCAGCTTTTGTAGGCGCATGTATCGGTTTTCTTTGGTACAATTCTTATCCTGCCCAAGTTTTCATGGGAGATACTGGTAGCCTTGCTTTAGGTGGAATCATTGCTGCATTGGCAATTATTGTTCGTAAAGAATTGTTGATTCCGATTTTTTGCGGTGTTTTTTTAGTAGAAAATTTAAGTGTGATGATTCAGGTGGGATATTTTAAATATACCAAGCGAAAGTATGGCGAGGGTAGAAGAGTTTTTTTAATGAGTCCGCTCCATCATCATTATCAAAAATTAGGGTATCATGAAAGTAAGATTGCTGTTCGATTTTGGATTGTAACTATTTTATGTGTAGTAATAGCGATAGTTACATTGAAATTGAGATAAAAAATATAGACATCGGATATAAAAAAAATGAAGAAAAAGTTAGTCATATTAGGAGCAGGTGAAAGCGGTGTTGGAACTGCTCTATTGGCTATTCAGCAAGGGTATCAAGTATTTGTAAGTGATGGTGGAAAAATTAAGGAGGATTATAAAAATGAATTACAAATCAATGGAATCGACTTTGAAGAAATGGGACATGCGGAAGAAAAAATTCTTGAAGCAGATGAAGTAATGAAAAGTCCAGGAATACCAGAGAAAAATGAGTTGGTAAAAAAAATAAGACAAAAGGGGATTACGATTATTAGTGAAATAGAATTTGCCTTTAGATATAAGGGAGATAGTAAAATAATTGCTATAACGGGTAGTAATGGGAAAACCACTACCACAGCACTTACATGGCATATTTGTAAGCATGCAGGAATTGATTGTGCATTGGTTGGTAATATCGGATATTCTTTTGCAAGACAATTAGCGCTGGATCCTAAATCTCTGTATGTGATAGAGGTTAGCTCTTTTCAATTAGATGACATTAAAACTTTTCGTCCAGATGTGGCAATACTTACCAATATCACTGAAGATCATTTAGATAGGTACGATTACAAAATGCAAAATTATATAGATAGTAAGTTTAGAGTGGCAGAAAATCAGCAGATCAATGATGTTTTCATTTTCAATTTAGATGATATAGTTACCAATCAAAATATTAATAAATATCCCATTAAATCAACTTTATATCCCATTACAATGAGTAAAGAACTACCACAGGGTGCGTACCTGACAAACGCTCAGATGCATTTAAAATGGAAAGCGGAGGAAATGCATATGAGCATAGAAGATTTTGCTTTGAAAGGAAAACACAACCAATACAATAGCATGGCTGCAAGTTTAGGTGCTACGGCGGTGGGTATTAAGAAGGAAATTATAAGGGAGTCCCTACAAACTTTTCAAAGTTTAGAACACCGAATGGAGCCAGTGGCTAAAATAAAAGGAGTTCAGTTTATCAATGATTCAAAAGCAACTAATGTAAATAGCACTTGGTTTGCATTGGAAAGTATTAATGAGCCAACCATTCTGATTTTGGGTGGTGTAGATAAAGGCAACGACTACTCGCTTTTGAATGAACTCATTAAAGAGAAGGTAAAAGCCATTGTTTGTATGGGTATTGATAACCGTAAAATACATGAAGCTTTCGGAGCCTTTGTTTCATTAATTGTGAATGCAAGTACTGCTGAGGAGGCTGTAAAAGCAGCATTTCATTTTTCAGACAAAGGAGATGTTGTTTTACTTAGCCCTGCCTGTGCAAGTTTTGATCTTTTTAAAAATTACGAGGATAGGGGGAATCAATTTAAAAGTGCAGTAAAAAATTTATAAGAAAATACAATTCGATTTTCTTGGGTAAGAATAAAAAATTAAAATATTCAACTTGTCTCCAACCAGTGGGAGAAAATATATGACAGAGCAAAAATCTATATTAAAAAAATTATTTGGAATTCCACCAATCCAAGATGGAGTTTTTAATACTTCTATGAGAGGGGTTGAAGGGATGGGTGGAACTCTTGTACAAAAGACGAGTGGAGATCGAGTGATATGGGCTATTGTAGTAATTCTTTCGTTGATAAGTTTGTTGGTGGTATATAGTAGTACAGGTTCATTGGCTTACAAATACAGTAAGAGTACTGAAAGCTATCTTTTCAAACAATTTGCTTTAATTATTTCAGGAGTAATATTTATTTATTTTGCGCATAGGGTCAATTACACCTTCTATTCTCGGGTGGCCAAAATATTGTTTTTAATTTCTATTCCTTTATTAATCTATACCTATTTTTTTGGCACTACTTTGAATGAAGGTAGTCGGTGGATTAAACTACCTGTCATTAATCAAACTTTTCAAACATCTGACCTTGCTAAGTTAGCACTGTTCATGTATTTGAGTAGACAATTGAGTAGAAAACAAACGGTAATTAAAGATTTTAAAAAGGGATTTTTACCTATTATTATTCCTATTCTTATCATATGTATTTTAATTGCTCCTGCTAATTTATCTACTGCTGTATTAGTTGCTGGAACAAGCTTTATGCTAATGTTCATTGGTCGTGTCAATACCAAACATATTTTATTAACTATTTCTATCGCACTAATTCCAATTCTAATTCTGTTAATGGTATCGGTTAAATATTATGACAAGGTGGAGGGGAAATCAAAAGATTTGCCGGCAATATTTTCTTATGGTAGAGTTCCTACTTGGATAAGTCGGATTCAAACTTTTATTTACAGTGGCAAAGGGGATGGCGGTGAAAAGACCTACCAAATCAATCAAGCTAAAATTGCAATTGCGAGTGGAGGTTGGTTTGGAAGAGGACCAGGTAATAGCAATGCTCGAAATTTTTTACCTCACTCCTACAGTGATTTTATTTTCGCTATCATACTAGAAGAATACGGCTTGTTGGGAGGGGCATTTATTGTTTTTATTTATTTATTGTTTTTGTACCGGTGTATTAGGTTATATAGAAAATGTCCATTTGCATTTGGGGCTTTCCTTGCGTTGGCTTTGAGTTTTACCTTAGTGATTCAGGCATTTGCCAATATGGGTGTAAATGTAAATGTGTTCCCTAATACAGGAGTTACCTTACCGTTAGTGAGTATGGGAGGGAGTAGTTTTCTTTTTACTTGTTTGTCTATTGGAATTATTTTAAGTGTTGCTCGAAATGTAGAACAGCAGGAAAGCTATGCCTCACTTGCAATTGATAAACAAGAAGTATAAACAAATTTTAAAGGAGTTTGGACTTATTATCTAACATCAATAAATTAAAAAATACGTTAAGAAATAATTGATTTTATAATACCAATGAATGATACAATAGACGATAGTATTTTAGGATTTTCTTCTTTTGGAAGTCGAATTGCCCGCATTATTATTGCAGGTGGTGGTACTGGCGGACATATTTTCCCTGCTATTGCTATTGCCAATGCTATTGTCAAATTGCAGCCGAAAGCCCAAATTTTGTTTGTGGGTGCGTCGGGAAAAATGGAAATGGAAAAAGTGCCATTAGCAGGATTTCGTATCGAAGGATTAACAATTGCAGGATTTAATAGAAGCTCTTTGATAAAAAATATTGGATTACCGTTTAAGTTGTTGAAGAGTTTTTTTCAAGTTAGTAATATTTTTAAATCGTTCAAGCCAACTGCTGTTATAGGTGTAGGAGGATATTCTAGTTTTCCTGTTCTTCGCTATGCTCAAGCAAAAGGGATAGATACTTTTATTCATGAAAGTAATTCTTACGCTGGGAAATCGAATAAAATGTTAGCTAAAAAAGCTACTAAGATTTTTGTTGCAATTGACGGTATGGATAAATTTTTCCCTTCCAATAAAATTATCCAAACAGGCAATCCGGTAAGAGAAAATATTGTGAATAGTAAGCTGTCGAGAGAAGAGGCGATATTATTTTTTGGACTAGATCCTAATAAAAAAACAGTGCTTGCAATTGGAGGAAGTTTGGGTGCCAAAAATATCAATGAAGCTTTGGCTGCAGGGATCAATGAATTTAATAAAAATGATTTACAATTGATTTGGCAAACTGGAAAATCCTATTTAGAAAAAGCTAGAGAGGTAGCTGGGGGAAAGTCGAATATTTGGGTAAATGATTTTATTACTCAAATGGAAAATGCCTATGGTGCAGCAGATATTGTAATTAGTAGAAGTGGTGCAATGTCAATTGCTGAATTAGCGGTCATGAAAAAGCCTGCAGTATTGGTTCCCTTTCCTTTTGCGGCTGAAGACCATCAAACAGTGAATGCACAAAGATTAGTTGATAAAAATGCAGCAATGATGATCAATGACTCAGCAGCTTTAGATCAATTGGTATTATCGGTGATTGATCTTTCGAAAAATGAAAAAAAGCAACAAGAATTAAAGGAAAATATTAGCGGGTTAGCGGTAAAAAATGCAGATGAAGTGATTGCTAAGGAAATTTTAAACGCTCTTGAGAAGAGAGAAAAATAAAAAATTTATTAAACGAATCGATGAAAGTATTTAACCAATTGTTGTCATTTTTAGGAGCACCTTCTCCCCTTGCGGAAGGAAGCGAACCTAAAGTATATTTTCTCGGCATCGGAGGAATTGGTATGAGTGCAATTGCAAGATATTTTCAATCACAGGGTGTCAAGGTAAGTGGATATGATAAAACAGAAACTGTTCTTACGAGACAACTTTCTGCTGAGGGTATCAGTATTTATTATGAAGATAAGATTGAATGTATTGATAAATATGCGCAGCTAGTCATTTATACACCGGCCGTCCCTAAAGATAGTATTGCTTTAAATTTTTATCAGCAAAATAATTATACGGTTGTTAAGCGTAGTGATGTTTTAGGTGCTATTACCAATACAGCATTCAATATCTGTATTGCAGGTACACATGGTAAAACTACTACCAGTACTATGGTTGGACATATTCTTCGTCATAGTCAGTATGGCTGCAATGCATTTCTGGGGGGCATTTCAGTTAATTATGCTACTAATTTTTGGAGTAATAGTAAAAATGTTTGTGTAGTAGAAGCGGATGAATATGATAGAAGTTTTTTGAAATTAAGTCCAGATATAGCCATCATTAGTTCAATGGATGCAGATCATTTGGATATATATGGGACAGCCGAAAATATGGAGGAGGCGTTTATTGAATTTTCAAAAAAAGTTAAACCAGGCGGTTTGTTAATTAGTAAATATGGATTAAATAGAGCGTCTGATTTATCTGCTGATCACATGTTAACCTATCATGTAACAGATAGAAAGGCTAATGTTTTTGCAACCAATATAGTTATCCATAATGGTAGTTACCAGTTTGATGTTGAATTCAATGATTCCGATGCAGGTAATTGGATTTTGAAGGGAGTAGTTTTAAATATGGGGGGTAAGCACAATATTGAAAATATGATTGCAGCAATTGCTGTTGCCCATCACATTGGAGTAGAGGATAATAAAATAATTAATGCGGTAGCTGATTTTAAAGGCGTTAAGAGGCGCTTTGAATATATTTTAAAATCGGGTCATCAAGTTTTTATAGATGATTATGCCCATCATCCAGAGGAGTTAAGGGCATTGATAACAGGGGCAAA
>CAMBTV010000002.1 GCA_945870835.1 Chitinophaga pinensis | reverse complement strand
AATTTCTACTACAAGCAATAATACTCATAAAATTTTAAATTTAAAATAATCAAGACCTTGCAATATTAAAATTGTTGATAATTTAATTTCATTCAATCCATTCGTAGAAACGGACTTATATTTGTTTCAACTATATAATTTAAAATGTCAAAGAAAATAAGTGGAAATATTGTAGACCTTTTCAACGAAAATATTTTTTTTGGTGAGATCACAATTGATCAAAAAAAAATTGTATCAATAGAGCAAATTGAATCAACAATTAAAACGCAAACTGCATTTATTATTCCCGGTTTTATTGATAGCCACGTTCACATAGAAAGCTCTATGTTGGTGCCCAGTGAATTTGCTAAACTCGCAGTTGTACATGGCACAGTAGCTACTGTAAGCGACCCTCATGAAATTGCCAATGTATGTGGAATGGAGGGGGTTGAGTTTATGGTTTTAAATGGTAAAACAGTTCCTTTTAAATTTCACTTTGGTGCACCTAGTTGTGTACCCGCAACTAATTTTGAAACAGCCGGTGCTGTATTGACCTCAGAAGACGTAGATGCGCTACTTAAAAAAAATGAAATTAAGTACTTGAGTGAAATGATGAATTTTCCTGGTGTTTTGATGGGAGATAAAGAAGTGCTAAAAAAAATTGCCTCTGCAAAAAAATACAACAAACCAATTGATGGGCATGCGCCTGGACTAAGAGGAATAGACGCTTTTAATTATATAAATGCTGGTATCAGTTCCGACCACGAATGTTTTACGGAGGCTGAAGCTTTGGAAAAATTAAATTATGGCATGAAGATTTTAATTAGAGAAGGAAGTGCTGCTAAAAATTTTGATGCTCTAATTGATTTATTAAACGAGTTTCCAGATAAAATAATGTTTTGTAGTGATGATAAGCATCCCGATAGTTTGGTGGAAGGACATATCAACCTTCTTTGCGCTAGAGCTATTGCAAAAGGTATCCATCCATTAAAGGTTTTAAAAGCTGCGTGCATCAATCCTGCTTTACATTATAAAATGGACGTTGGTTTACTAAGAGTAAATGATGCTGCCGACTTTATAGTCGTAGAAGATTTGATCAATTTTTCAGTACTGCAAACCTATATCGATGGTGAATTAGTTGCGGAAAATGGAAAGTCCTTTATAAATGGTAATGTTTCGCAACCAATCAATCAGTTCAATTGCATAGAACAATCAGTAAAGGACTTTTCTATTAGGTATGGAAATGAAAAAGAAATTTTTGTAATAGAAGCATTGGAAGGCCAATTGATCACCAATCAACTTTTATTAATACCAAAAATTGAAGCAGGCGAAATTGTAAGCGATGTTAGCAATGATATTTTAAAGTTAGTAGTTATCAATCGATATACAAAAGCTCCTATATCAAAGGCGTTTGTAAAAAACTTTGGATTAAAACAGGGAGCCATTGCATCTACTGTTGCTCATGATAGTCACAATATCATTGCGGTTGGTGTTGACGATGAAAGTATTTGTAAAGCAGTAAACTTAGTAATCAAAACAAAAGGAGGAGTTAGCTGTGTTTCATCTCAAAGAGAAATAATATTAGCTTTACCTGTTGCTGGTTTAATGAGCAATGAAGATGGTTATCATGTAGCCGAGTCCTACACAGCAATTGACAAAATGGTAAAAAATGAGCTAGGATCAACATTAGAAGCCCCCTTCATGACTTTATCTTTTATGGCGCTTTTAGTAATACCTCATATTAAACTTAGCGATCTCGGACTTTTTGATGGAGATCATTTTAAATTTTTAGTAAATTGTAAAAATTAGTACTCATAAAAAATTGCTACTAAAATCTAACATACAATATGATAATTAATTTAAGCGAACAGCATTCGTTGGTGAGTAATTGGATAGCAGAGTTAAGAGACCAAGATATCCAATGTGATCAAATGCGTTTTAGAAGAAATCTAGAACGAATAGCAGAAGTAGCCGCATATGAAATCAGTAAAAAATTATCTTGGAAAAACAAAGAAGTTACAACTCCATTAGGAATAGCTAGCTGTAGCGTATTGCAGTTTCAACCTATATTAGCCACTATACTTAGGGCTGGTCTTGGAATGCACAATGGATTATTGAATTATTTTGATAAGGCAGAAAATGCATTTATAAGTGCCTACCGCAAACATAATTTAGACGGGAGTTTCGAAATACAACTTGAGTACATGAGTTGCCCAGTGATAGAAGATAAAGTGGTAATTATTAGCGATCCAATGATTGCAACTGGAGCTTCCCTTGTAAAAGTGATTCAATATTTGAAAAATGAAGGGAATATAAAAGAGCTGCACATTGTCTGTGCTATTGCTTGTACTGTAGGCCTTGAATATGTTTTAAAGGCTCATACCAATGCCACAATATGGTGTGGAGATATAGATGACGAATTAACTGCTAAGGGTTATATCGTTCCAGGTTTAGGAGATGCAGGAGACCTTGCTTTCGGACAAAAAATACAATCTTAGAAAAGAGTTAAAGTATATAGATTCTCTTATCTTTTTACAAAAAAATAATATATAAGATTTGTATAATTAATACATTACAAAAGACTAAACTCATAAGAAGCAATTTTTTGTAAAATAATAGTCCGAACTTGCAGATAAGAATTTACTAATCATTGTAAGAAAAATTATTTGCTATTATTTAAATGAAGAGAAAATTATTCATATCACTAGGGGCTATGTTACTTTTTATTTTTGTAAAAGGGCAGGATCCTCATTTTTCTCAATTTTTCGCTTCGCCTCTCACCCTTAATCCAGCATTTACTGGCAAATTTGATGGAGACTTTAGAATGACTGCCATCCATCGTGATCAATGGCCTTCTATACCCAAAGCTTATGTAACCACTGGAGCTTCTGCTGATTTCAATATGTTGAAAAATAAAATTGGCGAAGGTGATATTTTTGGAATTGGATTTTCTGCTTTAAGCGACCAGAGTGCGGATGCCGCTTTAAAACTCAATTATGGCTCATTGTCGCTAAGCTACCATAAATCACTGGATGAAAATGGATACAACACCCTGGGAGCTGGTTTTCAGACTACCTACAGCAGCACTATACTTGACTTTAATAAATTAACATTTGAAGATCAATTAACCCAAAATGGTTTTACAGGTTCTACGGCAGAAAGATTAAACAATGGAGATACACAAAATTACCTAGACGTAAATGCAGGTATTCTATATTCTGGATCAAGCACTGGTTCAAATAATTATTACCTGGGTGCCTCCATATATCATATCAATAGACCTAATCTTAGTTTTATTGACAAAGTATGGAATCTTTCCTCAAGAGTTACGATTCATGGAGGATATTCTTTTCCTTTAAATGACCAACTATCCCTAAATGCGTCTTTGATCCACCAGATTCAAAATAATGCCAGTGAAACATTAGCGGGAGCTGCAATATCTGCTAATCTAAATGGCGATTCTGACAATCCTAGCAATTTATATTTTGGTACCTGGATTCGAATGAATGTTGCACTTATACCCTATTTAGGCATTGAGATAAAAGGGCTGAGAATTGGAGCTAGTTATGATATTAATACATCTAGTCTCAAGGCAGCTACAGTAAGTAGAGGCGGCTCAGAGTTTTCCTTAATTTATATTAAGAAAACGAGTCAAACGAAAGGTATTCCTTGTCCAAAATTTTAATCAATTTTTGAAATAATACTAACGCTGTTAAATATTAAATGCATCAAATCGTTAACTGATTCAACTAAATTGTATTTTGTTTTGTCAATCAAATAGCTTTTTCAATAGAACAAGTTAATTTTTGACACTCAATAAATTTAAAACTCGACCAACAACTTGTTATTTAGTCTTTTTGAAATGACCATTAAAATAGCTTTGCCAAACGAATGTTAAAAGATATTATTACAGCCTTTCAATCTTATTACCTGGCCCATATGTTTATCATTAAGCATCGCCTTTGGAAATGGATTTTAATACCAGGAATTATCTATTCTTTGTTGTTCGGCGTAGGTATTTACTTATTTTGGATTAGCAGTGGAAATGCAATCGACCTTCTCTTTTCTTTAACTGGCTTAAAAAAATGGATGTTGACATTAGAAGAGAGCTGGCTTAAGTTTCTATTTATTTTTGGACAGGTAATTCTTCAATTGGTATTGATGCTATTTTATTTTTCTTTATTTAAATATATTTTTTTAATTATCGGTTCTCCACTTTTTGCTTACCTAAGTGAAAAGACAGAAGCCATCATGGAAAACAAGGAATTTCCATTTAGTTTCAATCAACTATTAAAGGATATTGCTAGAAGCGTGAAATTGGTATTGCGTAATTCTTTATGGCAATCAGTATATATTTTATCAATATTAATTTTATCATTTATTCCTTTCATTGGATGGTTTACTCCATTTTTTGCAATATTAATTGAAGCTTACTACCTCGGATTTTCAATGCTCGATTATAGTTGCGAAAGAAATAAATTATCCTCCTCTCAAAGTATTGCATTCATCAGCGATCATAAAGGGCTGGCCATTGGAAATGGAATCGTATTTTACCTGATGCATCTTTTAGTTGGAGTTGGTTGGGTTTTAGCACCTAGCTATTCAGTTATAGCTGCTACCATTAGTTTTTATAAAACCCGTCAATAAATTAGTAATCTTAATAAAAACATTGGCAAAAAAATATCTCGATCAATCGAAAAACTCAATCATTTATATTTCAATAAAAGAATCACCCTATGAGTAAAGTGTACTTAGTTCCATCTGTATTAGATGAGTCAGCACTTCAAACGATTCCAACTTATTTAATAGATGCAGTAAAAGATTGTAAGGTAATTTTTGCAGAAAATGAACGCACCACTCGACGTTTTTTAAAAAGCATTTGTAAGGATATTGTAATTGATGATTTTGAATGGTTTACCATTCACAAGGCTGAGGAAGAACAAAAAATTAGTTTCCGGCAAAAAATAAAAGAAGGAAAAAATATAGCAATTATTAGCGAAGCTGGATGTCCTGGAATTGCTGATCCTGGGCAAATACTCGTTGAACTTGCTCAGCAATTAAATGTAATTGTAAAACCGCTAGTGGGGCCAAGTTCTATTCTTTTGGCACTAATGGCGAGTGGAATGAACGGCCAACAATTTGAATTTGTTGGATACCTTCCGATTGATAATATCGAGCGCGCAAAAACAATCAAGGAAATGGAATCTAGTTCTGCAAAAAAAAATAGCACTGAAATATTTATTGAAACTCCCTACAGAAACAATCAATTAATAGAAACCCTATTAAAAAATTGTAAGGCAACTACAAGGATTTGTATAGCCGCGGAGCTAACGGGTACCAATGAATTTGTCAAAACCAAAACAGTCGCTGATTGGCAAAAAGAAGAAATTGACTTTCATAAAAAGCCAGTCATATTTCTATTGCAAGCCCAATAGATTTTTATTTAAAATTTGACTGGATGGTAATACCATCAACTAAATACTCACTATCGCCTCGCCAACAAATAGAATGATTCTTTTGTACATAATGAAGTTTCACTTGTTTTCCCTCATAGTTTTGTAGAAGATTAGCGATGCTGTCACTGGGTACTGAAAAATAAAATTTTTCTGAAGCCAGTGCGATATTGTTAGAAGAAACCAAACTACTTAACACCAACTCCCCTTCATAGGTTTTAAAAAAAATTCCTTTATAAGATAATTTTTGAATTAACCCAGTTCGATATCCCTCACTGAATGTGAAATAGTACTTCCAATAACCAACTATTGACAACCCAATGATCAAACAAAAAAAGATTGAATACAGAATTTTTTTATAGCTGGGCATTTTTCTTTTTGAATTTTTTAATAGTGCACTTTCTTCCATATTTAACAAATTGCATTGTACTTTATAATCCGTATTTATCTACCAAAAAGATAAGAGCTGCCATATTCAAGGCTCCCATATGAAGTTCTCTCCGACTTACGTTTTCAAAAACATCTGTAGCGGCATGGTGAACATCAAAGTATCGTTGACTATCTGGTCTAAGTCCAGCCAATGCGGCACCGGTAACTTTTAAAGGGCCAACATCAGACCCACTTCCGGAGGCTGAAAAATCATACACTCCATAAGGGTAAAATAAGTTTTTCCATTGTCTAATCTTATTAACCTGAGCTTCGCGCATGTCAAGAGAAAAACCTCTGGGAGAAAAACCACCTGCATCACTTTCTAAAGCAAAAAGATGGTTCTCCTTATTTAACAAGGCTAATTCAAGGTATTTATCACCCCCTCTTCCTCCATTTTCTTCATTCATAAACATTACCGCTCTTACAGTCCTAAGTGGACGAATACCGGTAGCCTTAAAAGCTCTAATAACTTCAATACTTTGCACACATCCTGCCCCATCATCTTGAGCGCCTTCAGCAAGATCCCAACTATCCAAATGACCGCCAACAGTAATAATTTCCTTTGGTAACTTACTGCCTCTAATTTCTCCAACCACATTAAATGATGGTTCATCAGGCAGCATAGTGCAGGTATTCTTAAAATATGCAGTTAGCTTTTGGCCCTTTGTTATTTGTTTAGATAACCAAATGGCATTATTAGTACTAATTGCTACAGCAGGTATTTTAGGAAAAGAATCGTTGTAGATAGTAACACCTGTATGTGGATAGTCGTCAAAATTACTTGCCAACGAACGAACCAGCACTCCTGCGGCTCCATAACTTGCTGCTAAAGAAGGACCATCGGTTCTAGAACGACCACTCTCACCATAGGCATTGAAAGTTGCTATGTAGGTAGGATTCATTTCGAAATTAAAGAAAACAATTTTTCCATTGATACCTGCTTTGCCCAATTGCTTTAATTCTATAAAATTATTAACCTGAACTATTGGAGCAGAGATTCCTTTCAGTCCTGTACCTTCTGAATTGCCAAGAGAACAAAGATTTAATGGATATTTAGATCCATTAGGTAAATTGATATACCCTACTTCTTTTGAACCCCTAACCCAATGAGGAACCATACAAGGCTGGAGGTAAACCGTATCTGCTCCGGCATCTTTTAACATTTTTGCAGTTACCTCTACTGCTTTTTGAGCTTGTGTTGAACCACTTAACCTTGGACCAATTTTTTTACAAATCTGCCGAAGATTTTCATACGCCGTTCCATGAATTAATATATTATCAGCAATGTTTTTGATGGCTAATGAATCTTCTTTCTGGGCTGCAGCGCCCAAAGAAAGTAAAATAGTAAATACTAGAATTATTGTTTTTTGTATCATAATTGATATTGAGTTAACAAATTTGTTATTTCAAATGTAATACTTAATTAAAATACCGACCATAATAAATCGATAACTTGCATTGGTTTTCATGAATCAAACAGCATCAAATGCTTTAATCATTGGTGCTAAATTGATTGGTTCTAAAGCAAACTATTTTGAAATGGCTAAAGAGATTCAATTTAGGCTGCATCATAATCAACTTTATATTAAATAAATTGTATGAACATAGCAATTGTTTGTTATCCTACCTTTGGGGGAAGTGGAGTACTCGCAACAGAATTGGGAAAAGCCCTTGCTGATAAAGGACATCAGATACACTTTATCACTTACCAACAACCCGTTAGGTTAAGTCATTTTCACGGCAATATTTTTTATCACGAAGTAAGGGTTCCTACCTACCCGTTATTTGACTACCCTCCCTACGAAACAGCTCTTTCTAGTATGATGGTGGATGTAATAACCAATAATGACATTCAATTGCTTCATGTACACTATGCAATACCACATGCATCTGCGGCTTATATAGCCAAACAAATTTTAGCCAAACAGGGCATTAAAATTCCTGTAATAACTACTTTACATGGTACTGATATAACTCTAATAGGCAGGGATAAAACCTACCGGCCAGTAGTTACTTTTTCAATGAATGAAAGTGATATTCTAACTGCTGTATCTGATAACCTTAAAGCTGAAACCTACAAAAATTTTGATATAGAAAAAGAAATTGAAGTGATCCACAACTTCGTTGATGTAAACCGCTTTAATAAGAAACCAATCGAAGCGTTTAAAAAATTAATTGCTCCTAATGGAGAAAAAATTATTGTTCATGCAAGTAATTTTCGAAAAGTAAAGCGTGTAGAAGATGTAGTTAAAACCTTTTTTCTAATCAATGAAAAAATCCCCGCTAAATTATTATTATTAGGTGATGGTCCCGAACGTTCTTTGATAGAAGCAGAAGCAAGAAAAAGCAACTCAGTTGACAATGTTAAATTTTTAGGGAAACAGGAACAAATGGAAGATATTTTGCCCGTAGCCGATCTTTTTTTACTGACTAGTGAATACGAGAGTTTTGGTCTTGCTGCATTAGAAGCATTGGCAGCAGAAGTGCCTGTAATATCAACCAACGCAGGTGGATTACCCGAAATAATTATTAATGGAAATTGTGGATTTATGAGCGAAATAGGAGATGTAGAAGATATGAGTAAAAATGCATTGTTTATTTTACAAAATAAAGAAACGCATGATCGCTTTAAAGCCAATGCACTGTTACAGGCTAAAAAATTCGACATAGAAAATATAGTTCCAAAATATGAAGCGCTGTATCATAGATTAATTAATTAATTAATCACCTTCGCCTCAGCCAGCCCTCAGGATTCAGATTGCTTTTTTCATTGCTAATAATAAGATCAATGGATCCAATTCCCTCATCATTGGGTGCAACTTTTCCCACTACCTGACCTGTGCGAATATCTTGACCACGTGAAAGATGAACACCAGATAAATTACTATAGGTGGTAAAATATGCTCCATGCTTAACAATAACAACCTGCATATTTTCAATATTAGTAACAGAAGAAACTTCTCCGTCAAATAATGCTTTTACTGATGTGCCGATCTCACTACCAATAGTTATTCCTGGATTATCAACTGTCACTCCAATATCAAGTTTTTGAGGGCCAAATCGCATAATCATATAGCCTTTATCCACCGGCCATGGCAATGTTCCTTTGTTGCTTATGAAATTTGCATTCAGCTTAACTTCCGCATCGTTTCCCAACAAGATACTTTCTTGTCTAACAGAGATGGGCAAGGCTTTTTCAGGTTTCAATGGAGCTGGTTTTGCGATTACAGCGGCATTCCCTTTTTCGATAGCCAACTTATTTTTTTCTGCAGCCCTTTCAGCTGCGTCACGTTTTGCTTTTTCTTCGAATGCCTTAGCCAAGGCCTCTTTTCTTGCCATTTCTTGTGCCCTTTTAATAGCTGCGGCAATAGCATTACTCACCTTTTGCATTTGCTTTTTCTTAGCAGAAATCTGATTATTCAATTCCTTGCCTTGTTGCTTAAGGTTTTTTACAATTTGATTTTTTTCTTGTTGTTGCGTTTCTAGTACAGACAATTCCTTACTTTGAGTTTGCAATACCTGTCCCTTCTTAATCTTATTTCCTGTCAACGCTTCAATATTTTGATTCAAAAGCACTTTGGTTCGCAAAATATTATCTCCTTGTAATTCTCGATAATTTCTATAACTCTTTAAGTATGTAACCCTTTTTATAGCATCATTGAAACTAGAAGCTGAAAAAATAAAATTTAAAAAATCGGAACTGCTTCTATTCTTATAAGCATACAACATACTTTTGGCGTACTCCTGTTTAAGGGTTTCCAATAATACTTGAAGCCTATTGATGTCTCGCTGAGATTTATAAATTGAATTGTCAAGTAAATTAATATCCTTACTAATATTTTCAATAATATTTTCTTGCAAATTTAACTTGCGATTGATTAGAGAAAGTTGTCCTAAACTTTCTTTGGTATTTTTTTTATTTTTATCTAACAATTCTTGTGTTTGCTCAATCTCCCTTTTTAATTCCAACCTTTGTTTTTCCAACTCCTGTTGTGCGGTAGACTGTGCCAATGAAGAGTACCCTATAAAAAAAGAGAGCAGTAAGAAAAAAAAACTTTTAATCATATTCAGATTTTACAAGAATAAAAAAATAAACAAGTGGGCTCTTTCATTGCTCCTCCAGTCACCAAAAGGTTAAACCAATTTAAATTATAAAAATACCATCTATCAATAACCTTCCATTTTACTTTCTAGTATAATTGGCGGGGATATTAAAAATAATTGCAAGCTCTTTGTTAAACTCATACTGTTTGAAATTTAGTAGGACATCCAACTTGTTTTTTTCTGAAACTGTTATTTCCCTAAAAGTGGAAAAATTAACACCATTATTATTTACATAATCCCCATAAGTAATGTCAGCAGTTCTATTTCTAACAATATTCACATCATCTAGTTTGCTGTGGATTAAGAAATGATCTGTTTTATTAAGCGTCAATAAGTGCTTGAAATATTTCCCCAGCGTTGCGAGCAATATTTTCGAATCCGTTTCTTTATAAGAAATTACATTGTCATCTAAAAAAATCGGGTTGCCAATTAATAAATTTTGAAGTGTTTCAAAATCGAATGGTATTTCAGTAACTTCTTGTAAGTAGTCAATTGACCTCAGTTTTACCTCTTTATTAATTTTATCTAAAACAAAAACACTATCTTTTTTTATTAGAATTCTAAATGCCTCTACATTAAAAATTGTTGCATAACCTGAAATCCAAATTAGGCTATCTTTTAAAGCCCTCACATAGGCAGTTATATTGGGCTGCTTTCCTTTTGCATCTTCATATTCAACCTTGATTTTTGCAGAAAAAGTTTTGTAGTCAATTTTTTTTCTGTAAACCTCCTGCAATGCGTTTTTAACTAATAAAATTGAATCTTCGTTGACTGGTTGAGTGATGTTTATGGAGGTGCTGTCTTTTTTATCAACGGCTGCCTGTATTTTTTTTGCAGTCTTGCAACCAACAGAAGTAATTACAACCAGGGTCGTGAAAAGAAGAAAGAAGAAATGAATTCTATTAGTAGTTGGATTTTTCATTTTTAATTTCGATAAATTTATTTTTTACCTGTATGGCCAAATCCACCCTCTCCTCTTTGTGTACTATTAATTTCCTGCACCAAAATAAGGTTTGCTTTATCTACCGAGCTAATAACCATTTGAGCAATTCTATCTCCGTGAGACAAAAGTTGTGGCTCATTACTCAAATTAATGAGAATGACTTTTAATTCACCTCTATAATCACTATCAATTGTTCCAGGTGTATTAAGGCAGGTGATTCCCTGTTTAATTGCAAGTCCACTTCTAGGCCTTATTTGTGCTTCATACCCATCTGGAAGCTCAATAAATAAACCAGTAGGTATTAGAGTCCTTTCCAAAGATTGTAAAGTAATGGGTTGATCCAAATTAGCCCTTAAATCCATACCAGCCGAACCCTCCGTAGCATATGCTGGTAATTCATTAGAAGATTTGTTAATGATGTTTACAGAAATTGTATTCATATGATATCAATTTTATATTTTCTCGGCACTACCAATTCAAAAGAAATCAAATAATTGAATTCAAAAAAATTATCAAATCCAATATCAACAAAGGTAATAAGTTTACCCTTTTTGATGATCGTTTTTTAATAAACTTAACCCAATTTTTTATTTAACAAAATGGAAGCATAGGCCACCAAACCTTCTTCCCTTCCCACAAAACCCATTTTTTCTGTAGTCGTAGCTTTAATAGATACATCTGTAATCTGTAAGGAGAGAATTTCAGCTATTACTTTTTGCATTTGAGGAACATAGTCTTTAATTTTTGGCGCCTGCAAACATAAAGTACTGTCGATGTTTACGATTGTATAACCGGCATTTTTTATGAGTTCAAAACTTTTTTGAAGTAATATTTTACTATCAATATTTTTTAAAGTGTCATCCGTATCAGGAAAATGTACGCCAATATCACCTAGACAGGCAGCACCCAACATTGCATCACAAATAGCATGCAACAATACATCCGCATCGCTATGGCCTAGTGCTCCTTTGGGATGATCAATTTTAACTCCGCCCAACCAAAACTCCCTTTCAGTAACTAGCTGATGAAAATCAATACCAAACCCAATTCTCAAACTCATAATATTTTTTGTTGATTAATATCGAAGGTACGTTAGTTTAAAAATAAAAAAGCGTTCCGACACAAATCGAAACGCTTTTTAAACTGAAATATTTTAAACTACTTTTTCCCTTCAGCAAAGTCAAACACTAAGCTAAATCTTAAAGTGTTAGACAGAGGATTACGACTTACCCCTGATCCAGAAGGTAAAAGGTAGGAGAAATTGATTCCATAAGTGCTATATTTTAAACCTGCACCCAATGTAAAATATTGTCTATTTCCTTTGGTTGGATTTTCATAAAAATAACCTGCGCGTAAAGCAAACTGGTTATTATACCAATATTCTGCCCCCAAAGATGTCTGAAATTCTTTCAACTCCTCCGAGAATCCACCTGATGCATCACCAAATGAGCTAAACCAACTACCTACAACCCCTTTACTACGGTAACTTACTAGCCCAGCACTGTCACCTACTAATGGAGGCGTTGGTACCAATAATTTATGGATATCTATACCGAAAGTTATTTTATTAGTTTTATCAATTTCTCGGGTATAAGTAACACCCAAACCAAGATTAGCAGGAATAAAATCCTTTTGATTTGCATCACTTGTATAGGAAATTTTTGAACCTAAATTAGCCAAAGTAACTCCATAATTAAAGCCAGAGCCACCAGATGCAGTTCCTGTATGAAAAAGACTCAAATCTCCAGCTACAGAAGAACCAGCCTTATAGGAAACTCCGTTGATAGTGCCGCTTGCAAGGTTAGAATTAATATACCTTAATGCAACGCCCAAGGACAATTTACTAGATAACTTTCTTGAATATCCCGCATCAAAGGCAAACTCCCTTGGACGGTAAGAGCTAAGATCATTTCCTAGATTGTCAGTAAATTGAATACTTCCTAAACTAAAATACCTCATAGAACTGGAAATTGCTTGTTCCTCATCTAATTTATAATATCCAGATAATGAAGCTAGATAAACATCATTCAACCCAAGATCCTTGAGCCATGGAGTGTAGGTCACAGAAATGCCCCCTTTGTTGGTATTGAATGGGGTTTTAGCTAAATTCCAAAATGCTGAATTAGCGTCTGGTGAAGTAGCAATCCCCAAGTCACCCATTCCTCCGCTTCTAGCATCTGGAGAGATTCTTAAGAAAGGTACTGCAGAGGTTACAACATTGATAGTAGGATCCTGCGCTTGAACATAACTGGTGGCGCTTACCAGTAAAACAACTAACCCTGTTAGTTTAATTATAGCCTTTTTCATTCTGTATTTTGTCTTGGTTAGGTAGACTTAGAATCGATAAGGAATAATTTTTAGGTTAATAAATACAGGGAATTTCCTGATTGAATGACAAATATATAACAACTTGTTAAAAATAATAGTAAAATTGGCTATTTTTTTTAAAAATTGCTAACAGCTTTTAAACAAAAAATAATTACAGGCTGAGAAAAACATAGAAATTTAAAATTCAGGAGTTAATTTATTTGAATCAATTTTTACAATAAAACGCATAAATGTTCAACTATTTTAAAGCTAAAATGAATATTTTGTTATAAAAATTGAAAAAAAAATAACTAAAATGAAAGAAATCAGTAAATATCCACAAAATCGGACCTGATTATGAGTCCATTTCGTGTAAATTATTTATATTCGCAACCAAGTTTACGTAGTTAACACAATAACTTTTACAAACATTCGTTAATCAATCTGCAAATTGTACGCACATGTATAAAATGATTCATATAAAAAGTTTGTTACTCCTTGCAATACTTATCACCACATTGGGGGCTTGTAAAAACGGAGGTCTTTTCGGTAAGAAAAAAGGAAAGTCATCTGTCACAGGATGGAATTATGATGATAAAAATCAGGGTAATTTCCATGTGGCTAAAATGAAAGCGCCAAAGGCTGGTCCTGGGTTAATTTTTGTTCAAGGAGGTACTTTTGTAATGGGTGCCAAAGAAGATGATGTAATGGGTGATTGGAACAACACACCCAAAAGAATTACCGTTCCCTCATTTTTTATTGATGAAACCGAAGTAGCCAATGTTCACTACAGAGAATATATTTACTGGCTCGAGAATACATTTAGTTCTGATTCAGCTGTACTTGCAAAAGCCCTACCAGATACACTTGTATGGCGTGAAGAACTTGCATACAATGAACCTTTTGTAGAATACTATTTCCGTCATCCTTCTTATAACTATTATCCAGTAGTGGGTGTTTCTTGGTTGCAAGCACATGATTTTTGTATTTGGAGAACCGACAGAGTTAATGAGTTAACTCTGATTGGAAAGGGTTACCTTAAAAAAGATTTTGCAAAAAAAGAAATGAAGGGTGGTGGAGCAGATGCTACCTTTAATACGGATACTTACATCATGAATCCTGAATTAATTCAAGGAAGAGGCAAACCAAGAAAATCAGAATTTAAGGATATCAATGGTAAAGCAAGAGCAACTGTTAAAATAGAAGATGGTATACTTAATATTGGCTACCGCTTACCTACAGAAGCTGAATGGGAATATGCAGCTTATGGGTTATTAGACCAAAATCCTAACCCAAGAAAAAAAGAAGGTAAAACAGGGGAGGAATTGATTTCTAATCAACAAATTTATTCATGGAGCCATAATCCAAATGGATTAAGAGATAATAGAAGAGGTAGTTGGCAAGGGAAATTCCTAGCCAACTTCAAGCGAGGAAGTGGAGATAATATGGGTATTGCCGGTGGATTGAATGACCGTTCTGCTATTCCAGGAAGTATTAAAGCTTTTTACCCAAATGCGTTTGGTGTGTTTAATATGAGTGGTAATGTATCGGAGTGGGTAATGGACGTGTATAGACCTCTAACTCCTTCTGATGGAGAAGACTTTAATTACTTCCGTGGTAATAGATTTCAGAAATTTTTTAAAGGAAGTGGTGGAGAACTTGAAAGAGATTCACTCGGAAGATTGAAGAAAACTGATGTTAGTGACGCGGATGTTAAAAACAGAAGAAACTATCAGCACAACAATGCACTTGGCTTTATGGATGGTGATTCTTTAAGTAATTCTTCTTACCAAACTGGAACTACCACCTTAATTAGTGATCATTCAAGAGTATTTAAAGGTGGTAGCTGGAATGATAGACCCTATTGGCTTTCTCCAGGATCTAGAAGATATTTAGATGAAGACCAATCCTCTAGTAGCATTGGTTTTAGATGTGCTCAAACTTATTTAGGCTCTCCAGAAGGACCTGGTTTTAAAGAAGGCAACATTTTTGGAAAGAGGAAACAAAATAGTAAGAAGAAAATTTAAATTAATTCATACCAACAAAAAACCCTTCGGAAATTCTGAAGGGTTTTTTGTTGGCATGAATATTTCATCTATCATGTTTCCTGTTTTTAATTATTGAAAATAATTTGATCTTCCTTATTTTTGAGTCATGCTGCTAAAAGAATTATATTCTATTTTTATTCAATACCCCTCCATCCAAACGGATACTAGAAAAATAAAGACTGGAGACCTTTTTTTTGCCTTAAAGGGACCCAATTTTAATGGAAATCACTTTGCTAAAGAAGCTCTTGATGCTGGTGCTGCCTATGTGATTGTTGATGAGCCAGTGAATTTTTTAGACAATAGGTTAATTGAAACAGAAAACACGCTTCAATTATTACAAGATTTAGCCAAATTTCATCGGCAACAATTTACCATCCCATTTATAGCAATCACTGGAAGTAATGGTAAAACAACTACCAAAGAGCTGATAAATGAAGTGTTGGCAAGCACTTATAAAACTTATTGTACCAAGGGGAATTTAAACAATCATATTGGAATACCTCTCACAATTTTAGCAGTAAAAAAAGATGCTGAAATAGCAGTGATTGAAATGGGAGCTAATCATCAAAAAGAAATAGAAAGTTACTGCCAATACACCTTACCCACCCATGGCATTATCACCAATTGTGGCAAGGCTCATCTAGAGGGATTTGGAGGTGAACAGGGAGTAATAAAAGGAAAAGGAGAATTATTTGATTACTTGAAAATAACTGGTGGCACTGCCTTTATCATGAATGACTATGAATACCTCAAAAAAATAAGTGTTGGTATCTCATCAATAAAAACTTACGGAACCGAAAATGCTGAAATTACAGGTAGAGCTGATAAGTTGGGACATTTTTTACAAGTAGAAATGACTAGGGGTACTGATATCAAAAATATAAAAACAAATTTGGTAGGTGAATATAATCTTCCAAATGTATTAGTAGCAGTGGCAGTAGGTAAATATTTTTCTGTAAAAGAAGAGGCTATTCAAAATGCAATAGCGCATTATTTACCCTCAAATAGCAGATCCCAATTAATAGAAAAGGGTGGAAATCAAATTATATTAGATGCCTACAATGCCAATCCCTCAAGTATGAAAGCTGCTATTGAAAATTTTGCATCAATGCAAGGAGATGACAAAATATTATTTTTAGGTGCTATGATGGAACTTGGAAATGAAAGTATTGCAGAACACCGTTCTATTATAAACTTGATTGATCAATATCATTGGAAAGCGGTGGTGTTGGTAGGAGGTGATTTCAAAAATATAATTCATGAATATCTTTTCTTTCAAAAAGCAGAGGAAGCAAAAGAATGGCTCCAAAAACAATCTTATAATGGAGTAAAATTACTGGTAAAGGGCTCAAGAAGTGTACAGATGGAAAAAATATTGGAATAAATTATAGGATCAATAATGCGTTTTTAATCAAAGGCCTTTATTCAAATATTCCTGTAATTCAGCGTCGGTTTTAATCAACACATCCCTCACTTTACTACCTTGGTTTGGTCCTACTACGCCTGCAGCTTCTAATTGATCCATCAACCTTCCTGCTCGATTATAACCAAGTTTCATTCGTCTTTGCAATAAAGAAGTGCTCCCACTCTGACTGGCAACAATTAATCGAGCGGCATCTTCAAAAAGAGAATCTTTGTCATTCAGATCAAAATCTTTTCCTTCCATTTCTTTTTCATCTACATATTCAGGCAATAAAAAAGCTTGAGTATATCCGCGCTGACTTCCAATAAAATCAACAATTTTATCTACTTCAGGAGTGTCTACAAAAGCGCATTGTAATCGAACTAGCTCACCATTGTGACTAATCAACATATCTCCCTTACCAATCAATTGTTCTGCTCCCCCTGCGTCTAATATTGTACGACTATCTATTTTACTACTTACCTTGAATGCAATTCTCGCAGGAAAGTTTGCCTTTATAGTACCTGTAATAATATTTACACTAGGGCGCTGGGTGGCAATAATTAAATGGACTCCAACTGCCCTAGCCAATTGAGCTAATCTAGCTATAGGCATTTCAACCTCTTTGCCTGCTGTCATTATCAAATCAGCAAATTCATCCACTACCAGAACAATAAACGGCAAAAATTGATGACCTTTTTCTGGACTTAATTTTCTTGCTATGAATTTTTCATTGTACTCCCTAATATTTCTACAACCAGCTTCCTTTAAAAGGTCGTACCGATTATCCATTTCTATACACAATGCATTCAGTGTATGTACTACTTTTTTTGTATCGGTAATAATTGCATCTTCTTCCCCGGGAAGCTTTGCTAAAAAGTGTTTTTCAATAGTTTTATAAATACTCAGTTCTACCTTTTTAGGATCTACTAACACAAACTTAAGTTGAGAAGGATGTTTTTTATACAACAACGAAACTAATATTGCATTGAGTCCTACAGATTTACCTTGGCCAGTAGCTCCTGCCATCAATAAATGCGGCATACTTGCTAAGTCTACTATAAAATTTTCATTGTCTATCTTTTTTCCAATGGCTATTGGTAGAGAAAAATTATTGTTTTGAAATTTATCAGAAGAAAGCAATGTACGCATACTCACAATTGTTTTCTTAGTATTGGGCACTTCAATACCTATTGTTCCTTTTCCAGGTATAGGGGCAATAATTCGAATTCCCAATGCTGCGAGACTGAGGGCTATGTCATCTTCCAAATTTTTGATCCTAGATATTCTAACGCCTGCAGCTGGAATAATCTCGTACAAGGTAACTGTAGGACCAACTGTAGCAGTAATTTTTTGAATGGAAATATCATAATTCTTAAGCGTTTCTAAAATCTGCGTTTTATTCTGTTCAAGTTCTTTAGGGTCCTGCACAATTTTTTCACTGCCATGAGCTTCCAATAAATCGAGCGTTGGATATTTATAATCTCTTAAATCTAATATTGGATCATAGGGTGTACCAAGTGATGAATGTTTAGCTTTTGGGATTAATTGATCATCATCATCCACCTTTTCTGGCACAGTTTTAATTTCAAGCTCTAAAGAAGGAATGGCTTCTTTATTTTTTGATTGCTTTAATTCAATAGGTGGTTCATAAATGATTGGTTCAGACTCTTCAATTGCTGCTAATGGAGTTTCTTTTTCAATAATTTGAATGTCATGCTGAAGGAGAGTGTTGTATTGATCATCTATCAAAAGCATTGCTGCGTCTGACTTCAAATAATTTCCCTTTACTTCAGGATCAAGTAATTGATCACCTAAACCGTTGTTATCAGAAACAATGGATTCATTTTCACCCTGTGGATCTTTGTCTAAGATTGGTTTAGATGGCAATGAAAAAACTGGATTAAAACGCCAGATAATATAACCTAACAAACCAACTGCCAACAGTGCAATGGTTCCTACTTGGCCTAAACGCATATATAACCATTCCCTACTTGCGTCACCTGCAGCCCCTCCAAAAGGAAATCTATTTCCATTCATTATTACAGAGGCTGACACGCTCAATAAAGGTAATCCCACTATGAGATATTTCAGATTTCTGCTGAATGAAAATACTTTTTTCTTAAAAAATAAATTAACACCCACTACAAAAAAAGTAGTACAAATAAGATAAGAAGCGATTCCAAAACCATGTCGTATAAAAATCTCAGATAAAAAAGCTCCTAAGGTTCCTAATAAATTTTCGACTTTTATATTATTAGCTAGTAACATACGATAGCTAAATTTATCTTGATCTTCGGCCCAAGTAAAAAGATAAGAAGAAAACGCTATGAACAACATAAACGCAATTAATAAAAAGACAGCACCTATTATTTTATGAGTACGTTCGTCTTTTAGCAACTGTTTAACAGCTACTTTTTCTTCGACGTCAGATTTGAATGTCTCCTCAATGCGAGTATCAGACTTAGTAGATTTAACTTTATTAGCCATTGAGACAAAGATAATTAAAAACCTTTACCCAAAAATCCTTCTATTTAGAAGGAGGAAAGGTTTTAAAATCCAATAATTGATGTAAGTTTGAAAAAAAAGAATCCGCTTTGAACAAATTATTACTCTGCAGTTTCTTATCTCTATTTACTTGCGGCATATTTGCCCAGCCTCTTACTGACAGCAGTGTTATCAACATCTCTAAAATAGACCAATTCCAACTCATTAGTAATTATCAAATATTTATAGACAGCACAGTTAGTTTACCAATGGAGACCATTTTAAATGAAAAGTGGAATAAAAATACCTCTTATAATCTTGAAAAGAAAATACCCAATAGTTGGACTAGCAGTACTATTTATTTGAAATATTTTATAGAAAACAATCAGGATACATTAAAAAAAATATTTTTTTTAGGCGGAACCTATATCAAAAAGATTAGAATTTACAAATTGCTGATGAATAATAAATTCATACAGCTTAATGATGAAAGTCGTAAAGACGGGTATCAACCCATAAAATTAAATGGGGGAGAAAAAGCTCAATTTATTGTAAAAATTAATTTCAGTAAGAGGTCAAAGAATGAACTAACCCCGACGTTTATTAATCCAGACTACCTCGAAAAATTCAAACTACTTAGGCGCTATAATGGAAGTGGATACCCTGCTATTTCTTATATTACCTGTGGAATATTAATAATAATGATGGGCTTTTGTGTAAGCAAGCTTTATGAAAGTAGTAACAAAAAAACTTATTTATATGTTTTTTTATACTGCAGCTCAATGTTTATAATGATTTTTCTCAATGCACTTCTCAAACGCCAAAGTGGTGAATTCAGTAGTTTTTTTAGTGAATATTTTCAATTTGCTTTATTAGTAGTTGGCACTATTTTTTATATTGACTTTTCAAGAGAATTTCTTGAAACAAAAGTTAAACTCACCTTAATCAATTCAATTCTTCAATTAGAAAAATATTTATTGATTGCTATTTTAATCGCCTTCACATTCATAGTTTATTTTACCAACTACTTTATGCTGCAAGAAGCGGTTGAAAATGGCACTAAAATATTCATGACTTTCGTTGCAGCATTTTATATCAGTTTTTATTCTTTAAAAGCTAATAAATTAGCAAAATATATTGCTGCAGGTAATTTAATATTAGTTTTTTGCGCTGTTATCGCTTATTTAATACACATTGATTTACTTCCCAAAGTTGGAGTTTTTGATAATTCAATGATATTTTTAGAAATTGGACTTGTGGGATTGTTGGCAGTATTTTTAATAGGCGTTGCACACAAAGAAAGAAATTCATTAATAGCAATAATAAAAGAACAAGAATCACTAAAAAAAGAATGGGAAAATAAAAATCTCGAAATTCAGATTGCACTTTTACAATCACAGCAGAATGAGCGAAATAGAATCAGCATGGAGATGCATGATGACCTAGGAGCTGGAATTACCACGATCAGGTTGTACAGTGAATTAGCAAAAAAAAGAATGGGGAGAAATATAATTCCAGAGATTGAAAAAATATCCTCCTCAGCCAATGAACTAATCAATAATATGAATTCAATCATCTGGACGATGAGCCCTGAAAATGATACATTACATAACATGATTGCCTATATACGAAGTTATGGGATTGACTATTTTGAAGATGCTGGAATCAACTGTCAAATCAACGTTGATGAAAATATACCTGATACTACAGTTAATGGAGAAAAAAGAAGAAATGTTTTTTTAGCTATTAAGGAAATACTAAATAATATCATTAAACACTCAAAAGCAACTGAAGTAATAGTAACATTAAAAATAGAAAATAATTATTTAGTACTCAGTATTCATGATAATGGAATTGGAATTAATACTGGGGTTTTTAGACAATTCGGAAATGGAATAAAAAATATAAAAAAGAGAATGGAGGATATGCAGCTTGAATTTAGTATTGAAAATAACAATGGTACGCTAGTGATAATTAAAAATAAATTAGATTAGCCTTTCACGATACCCACTAACATAAAAATCCAACCCGCAATTAAACAAATACCTCCCAAAGGGGTTATGGCTCCTAACCACTGAAATCCATGCTTTCCCATGGCTTCTAATAAAGTCATTAGATAAAGTGAGCCACTGAATATCAAAATTCCAAAGCAAAATAAACGACCAGACCAAACCAATTGGTTATTAGGAAATGCTTTTAGTAAAATACCTACTGCAATCAAAGCAAATACATGATAAAATTGATATCGAACAGCGGTTTCAAAAACTTCAAGATACTTATCACTAAGGATTTTTTTTAAAGTATGGGCTCCAAAGGCACCCAATGCAACAGCAAGCGCTCCTAATATAGCAGCCGTTTTAAGATAAAAATTTTGCATAAAAAATAATTTATTAAAGGATATCTGAAACAATTTTAGCAAATGAATTTTCATCCAAGCTATCCGATTCTACTTTTATTTGAGCCTGGGAATAAAACGGTTCCCGCTCCTTTAGTTTTTGTTCAATATAAAAAAGAAGCTCCTCTTGATTTAATTTTTTTAATAAAGGGCGTTTTTCTTTTTCTTCCATCACTCGATCTAATATTTCAGTAGGCCTAGATCGGATAAAAATAGTTACTCCATGATCATTCATCCATTGCATATTCTCAAAAAAACAAGGTGTACCTCCCCCACAGGCTATTAAGGTATTTTTCAATTCACCCGATTTTCTTAACAACTCCTTCTCTATTTTTCTAAAATAATCTTCCCCCTTCGTATCAAAAATTTCAGCAATGGTATTATCTTCCTCTTTCTCAATCAACTCATCTAGATCAACAAATGTTAGCTTATTGGCAGCTGCCCATAATTTACCCCAATGAGATTTTCCAGTTCCCATAAAACCAATAAGAAAGTAATTTTTATCTAACAGTAAAGGCTTCGATGTTGTATTTGATCTGATCATGTCTAAAGCTTATTTGCTGAAATGAAAAACTAAATTTTGTTTCGAATATACTATCTAAGTTTTGATTTTTGATAGCGAAGCTGAAGAAGGTTATTTCTTTTTGTAGTCCCCTCTTTTCCATGCTTGTATGAACTCATTCCAAGCAAATGGATTAAAAATGTTCATTGGTGGAACCTGTCCTGTATAATAAGATTTTACAGCTTGTTGGGTAAGATACCTGCCTGCAGCTTCCCTTCCATCGGTTGGTAATGTTGCCATTAAAAGTCGTCTTCGACTCTCGTCATTGTTTTTACGGGCTATTTCCAATTTGTCATCAGGAACAACTGTCCTAAGGAAATCCCTCTCAAATTGTTCCCTAGAAGGCCTAGACTTGATAATGGTAGCAGCTAAATAAACCGTATCATTTACCATTAGTTGCAATACACTGTATTGATTGCCTTCAATATCTTTGGGAACAGTAATTAATTTGGGCTTAAACCCTATACTTGAAAATTCTATTTGATCCCCCTTCAAAACGACGATACTAAAAACACCCTGATTATTAGTGACTGTACCCCTGTTTTGACCTTTTACTACCACACTTACTGAAGGTAAACCTTGCAGACTATCCGCTGTCATAACAACTCCATAAAGTTGAACCACAGAGTCTTTAAAAGTCTCAAACTGTGCTTTAGAAGTGATAGGCAAAAGACAGGTTGCAACAAAAAATAAAAATATAATTTTGTTCATTTTCTATTTACTTAGAGGCTGCCCAAAGCTAAACCTATAGTTATTTCATAATATATAAAGCTTGCAAAAAAAATAATCAATTGTCCCCTTACTTACTGGAAACTATCATTAACAAATCATTCTTCAATAATTTTGTAGCCTTTATTCACAGATTCCAATTTCTAACTACTAATAATTACGATTCAAAAAACGTTTTTATAAGCTGTTAAAGTTATAATATAATGCTGAGTATCCAAAATAACAACATTCTGCAATTAATAAACAAAGTAAAGTCTTCATTGATTAATTTTACATACAAAATAGCATTTTAACAAATAATTGAACGATGACAAACGAAGACATCCTTAGAGCGCTCAGTAATGTACAGGAACCGGATTTAGGAAAAGATCTAGTAACGCTCAATATGGTTAAAGACATTGCAATTGAGGGTAAAAAAGTTTCCTTTACTGTGGTACTTACTACCCCTGCATGTCCTTTGAAAGATATGATAATGAATGCCTGCATCAATGCTGTGAAAATATTGGTAGACAAAGAGGCGCAGGTTACGGTGAATTTTACCAGCAATACTAGTAGCAATAGAAAGGATGCCAAATCAATTTTAGGAGGAGTAAAAAACATTATTGCAGTGGTTAGTGGCAAGGGAGGGGTTGGAAAAAGTACCATTTCAAGTAATCTAGCCCTTGCATTAGCAAAAGAAGGCGCCAAAGTAGGTTTGATGGATGCTGATATCTACGGGCCTAGCCAACACATTATGTTTGGTGTTAGAGGCGAACGTCCTATGATGACAGAGGTAGATGGTAAAGGGTTGATAGAGCCCATTGAAAAATTTGGAATTAAAATGATGAGTATAGGACTACTGATAGACGAAAAACAGGCGGTAGTATGGCGTGGACCAATGGTTAGTAGTGCAATTAAGCAATTTGTTAGCGAAGTAAATTGGGGGGAACTAGACTATCTGGTGATCGATATGCCTCCTGGTACAGGTGATATTCACTTAACCATCGTACAATCTGTGCCCGTTACAGGAGTGATTGTAGTAACTACACCACAACTAGTTGCATTAGCCGATGCAAAAAAAGGAATTGCTATGTTTGGACAAGCCCAATTAAAAGTGCCCGTAATTGGACTAGTAGAAAATATGAGTTACTTTACTCCCGCTGAATTGCCAGACAACCAGTATTTTATTTTTGGAAAAAATGGAGGGAAAAATTTGGCAGAAGAGTTCGATATACCCTTTTTAGGACAAATACCTATTGTACAATCTATTCGAGAAGGTGGAGATAGCGGTATACCCATAATGGCAAGTGATGACGAGCTTACTAAAAAAGCATTCCTCAACTTTGCTGGGAATGCAGCAAGAGGTATCGCTATGAGAAATGCAAATATGGCACCTACTGAAATTCAAGAAGTAAAATAAATATCTATTTTTTACTATCAAACATAATTCATAGACACGAGACTAATTAAATATTGAATTAAACTGAACCAAGTATACTTTAATCATTTAAGATAAGGTTTGGAGAGGAATTAAAAATATCTCCTACCCAATACTGAGATACTTGTATTCCAAGAATTAATCTTTTTTCCAATTAACTTTGCGCTATGACAAGGCAACAATTGATACAGCAAATTCAAAACAAAAAATCTTACCTCTGTGTAGGGTTAGATACAGACCTTTCTAAAATTCCAAAACATTTGCAATCTCATCCAGATGTAATTTTTGAATTCAATAAACAAATAATAGACGCCACTCAAGATCTCTGTGTCAGTTATAAAATTAATACTGCTTTCTACGAAGCCATGGGTATCAAAGGATGGGAAGCGATGCAAAAAACAGTTGACTATATTCCTGCCGAACAATTTACCATTGCAGATGCGAAGCGTGGAGATATTGGAAACACTTCTACTCAATATGCCAGAGCTTTTTTTGAAGCAATGAATTTTGATGCCATTACTGTTGCCCCCTACATGGGAGAAGATAGTGTAAGACCATTTTTAGAATATGAAAACAAATGGACCATTGTATTAGGACTCACCAGTAACAAAGGTTCAGACGATTTTCAACAGCTAATTTTAAACGATTCTTTATCAGAAAAATCTAAACCAATTACTCTGTACCAAACAGTAATTGAAAAAATTGCTAGATGGGGAACACCGGATAATTTAATGTTTGTAACAGGGGCTACCAAGGCTTCTGACTTTGAAGGAATAAGAAGTATCATTCCTAATAATTTTTTACTTGTGCCAGGTGTAGGTGCTCAAGGAGGTAGCTTGAAGGATGTCTCAAAATATGGTTTGAATAAAGATTGTGGCCTACTTGTAAATGCAAGTCGTGCCATTATCTACGCCAGTGAAAAAGAAGATTTTGCGGTGAGAGCAAGAATAGTTGCCCAAGAATATCAACAGGAAATGAGTGGATATTTACTAAATAATGTAATTTAAAAAACAGCCGACTCCTTTCGGAATTTTAGGTGTTCGAAATAAGTTGTTTTGACATCAATAACTACAGTAGCTCCAAATAGAATAAATTAGTAAAAAAATTAGGAATGATGAACAGTCTAATCATTCAATTATTCATAGATAATTAGGACTGAATTTGACCCTTTGCTTCTGCCATTTTCTTTTTTATCTGCCCTGTCAGAATATGCCAAAACATTACAAAGTCACTCCCCAAACTATACAGTGGATAAGTAAAAGTAGCCGGTCGATTCTTTTCTATAAAAAAATGGCCTATCCATGCAAAACCATAGCCACAAAAGGGTATTGCAACAATTAATTGCCATTTTTTAAAAATAATCCCTGCAATTAAAAATCCGATAATTAAAGCGGTTCCAATAAAATGTAAGGATCGATTTTTAGCATCGCTGTGCTCTGTAAGATAATAAGGATAAAAGCTCCAAAAACTGGTGTATTTTTTTTCTGTTCCCATTTAAAATATTTTAAAAAAAATTATAAAAAAATAATTTATCAGACAAGTTTTTTTATTTCCACATTATGCAATTCTTTAAATCGATACATCACTTCCGTGATACGATTTTTAGGAATGCCTGTTGTAATGTTACAAAATAATTGCATTTCCTGAGTCAAGATAGTACAATTATACTGTTTTAAAACCACCATCACCTCATTAATTTGTGTATAATCAAAATGAATAATATAGGATTCCTCGATTTGCTTTTTAACGATTGGAGTAAGTTGTAATACAAAATTGGTTACTGTTTTATATGCATTGATTAGTCCTGGTACACCTAATAAACTACCTCCAAAATACCTAACCACAATTATTGAAATATTGGTTACTTCCTTGCTATCAATTTGACCTAAAATTGGCTTACCTGCAGATCCTGCAGGTTCTCCGTCATCACTTACTCTAAAAGTATATCCATCTGTACCAATCCGATAAGCAAAACAGTGATGGGCAGCTTTGGGATGTTCTTTCTTTAAAAAATGAAGCCATTTTTTAAAATCGTCTGCCTTCAAAATAGGATATGCGAAAGCTAAAAATTTACTTCCTCTATCCTTGTATTCTGCTACAGCAGGTTGATCAATCGTTTTATAAGACTCTGCCTCACCCATATTTATTGAAAAATGTAATCGATAAAAGAAACTTAAAAAACTCTTTAATACTCCTCAATCTACGAATTGAAAAATTATCAACGACTATTTTAAAATGATTTGTTTGAAAAAAAATACAAAATCAACTAGCCATAATTCGACGATAATATTGAATCAAATCCTTTTCGATTGCCTCAGAATAATATTTTTCAGCATTTTTAAGAATAGGTGCTTTGAGTCCTTCAGATACTTCCATTACAGTATTGGTGATTACCCTCGCCTCATCCCAATAATTTTCATCAATAAAAGACTGCAATAAATTGGCTCCTCCTTCAACTAGTAAACTTTGAATATTCATCTGATACAATGCTTCAGATATTTGTGACACCCAACTTTTATTTCCTGATAATTTAAAATACAAAGTAGCACCTACTTGCTCTTGTTTGATGGAATTAAAAACAATTGTCTGAACGCTACCATCTAATAAGTAAGAAGTAGCTTGAATTTTTAAATTACTATCGATAACAAGTCGAATGGGAGTTTTTCCCGGCCATAAACGATTGGTTAAAGAAGGGTTATCTAGCAAAGCAGTGGTAGTACCCACTAAAACTGAAGCCTCTTCACTCCGCCATTTATGAACTTGGCGGTTGGTAATTTCATGGCTAATCAATAATCGAGAATAATTATTTTGAGCAATCATCTCATTGGCAGTCTGTGCCCATTTTAAAATAATATAGGGACGATGCTTAGCATGAAATGTAAAAAATCGTTTATTTAAATCCAACGCATCTTCTTCTAATATTGGACAAACCACCTCAATACCTGCTGTCCTTAAGGTTTCAATACCCCTCCCATCAACTTGCAAAAAGCTATCTTGACAACCTATAACTACCTTGGGTATTTTTTTTTCGATGATACTATTTGTACAAGGTGGTGTTTTTCCAAAATGAGAACAAGGCTCAAGTGAAACATATAAGGTAGATTGATTTATTAAGTGCAAATGTTCATTGGAAACATTATTAATACAATTTACTTCTGCATGCTCTTTTCCGAATTCGCTGTGATAACCTTCACCAATAATTAAATCATTGAATACCAATACAGCACCTACCATTGGATTAGGTGCTACATTGCCCTCTCCCTGTTTTGCCAATTCAAAACAACGCCGCATATATGTTTCATGAGTAATCAAGGAGCAAAAGTATGAATAGAAAAATTAACTATGTTTGCTTTAATGACAAATAAAGAAATATACCGACAGTTTCTACATCAACTGGAGCAGATTTATAGTTCACTTGAAGCGATGACAATAACGGATTGGACATTTGAAACAGTGGCTGGTGTAAAAAGGTCTGACCTAATCAAAAACCCAGACCAGGTTGTGGAAAATAAAATAATTCTTCAATTAAATAGCTGCCTTACTGAACTGATGCAGCACAAACCAATTCAATATATTTTAGGGGAAGCCTGGTTTTTTAAAATGAAATTTAAAGTAAATGACCAGGTACTTATTCCAAGACCCGAAACGGAGGAGCTCGTTCAATTAGTACTAGACGATTACAACAATAAAAAGTATAGCCAAGAATCTGGGAAAATTTTATCTATTTTGGATATTGGTACCGGAAGCGGGTGCATCGCTATTGCATTAAAAAATAATTTAACAAATTCAGTAGTTCATGCTACTGATGTAAGTGAAGGTGCTTTAGAAATAGCTAAAGAAAATGCGCTTAATCTTAAAGCTGAAATTAATTTTATATCTCTTGATTTTTTAAATGAAAACAGTTGGCATCAATTACCAAATATTGATATTATTATCAGTAACCCTCCCTACATACCTTTTGAAGAAAAAAAAATATTGGATAAAAATGTAACCCATTATGAACCTCACCAAGCCCTTTTTGTGACGGATAGTTCACCCTTTATATTTTATGAAAAAATAGCAGCTTTTTGTAAAAAGCATCTCTTGGCCAATGGGAAGATCTTTGTAGAATTCCACGAGGATTTTGCAATACAGACAGCTGCAATTTTTGAAGTTGATTATCAGGTAGAAATTAAAAAAGATATATTCGGAAAAGATCGAATGCTAATCATCAACAAAAAATGATTCATTCTTAAACCATTAATAGCTTACTTATTCACTTCCAGTAACAGTAGCAGATGTAGATGCACCCAAGCGACGAGCCACTTTCATTACTCGAACGATTTCACCCCAGTGAGCCACCGAATCCGCGTTGATTACTACTGCTGGCTTAATGCTATCACCCTGATTAATGTATTGTCTTAAAGCAGATTCTAGCGAATCAGAAGGAATAAGTCTAGCACCCACATAAATATTTTTGTCCTTATCTACACTCACTACTACACTTTGTTTGGTCTTAGTATCACTCGAAGCTCTTGGCACACTCATCTTTATTACATTAGGATTAGCCAACGTGGAGATCATTAAAAAGAACATCAATAGGATAAATAAAATATCATTCAATGGACCTGTATCCACTTCGTCCTGATGCTGTCTTAAATTATTTCTCCTAAGGCTCATTTATTAATGATAATTTATTTTGATAACTGGTTTATTATTATTGACTTTGAAAAAAAATTTTCAAATAATTATTTCTGCGGTTCTTGAAGCATATCTATAAAATCGCTACTGGCAGATTCCATCCGGTTAGCTGTTCGGTTAATTTGGGTATCAAGGTAACTGTATCCAAGATAAGTCAACATACCAATAATCAAACCACTTGCACTGGTAATTAATTTTACATACATCGCATCAGCAATTTGACTTACAGAGGGATTACTAATGGTAGCAAATTGTTTGAGTAACAAAACCAATCCTACAATGGTTCCTACAAAACCGAACAAAGGTGCGATACGAGATATTACAGAAAGAATAGAAAGGTTTTTTTCCATTTTGTACATTTCAAGTTTCCCAACATTCTCCATACTTTTTTCAATTGCATCAATAGGCTTTCCGATTCGTTGAATACCCTTTTCAATCATTCTAGCAACTGGATTGTCAGTATTTTTTGCTAGACTTCTTGCTGCAGCAACATTACCAGTAACGATATGATCACGGATAATACGCATAAAATTATCATCAATTTTACCAGCCCTATTAATAGCCATTAATCTTTCAATAAAAAAGAAAACAGCCAGTGCAAATAAAATACCCATGGGTATCATGAGTGGGCCACCTTTACCCAATAAACTCCAAACAGACTCCACCTTTGCTGCGGAGCCAGCTGCTGTACCGAGAGAATCTACTTGTAAAATAATATCAATCATAGATTATGTAATTTATAACAAATGTAATAGTTTCTTAGCTTATTCAATTACAGGCTTAATAAATCAGTGCTAGATTTTTAATAACGATGAAACTAAGGAATGAGTATGAATAAAAAGTTAAAATCCTATTCAATACAATCAATCTGAAATAGAGTTCATAAATAAATAAGGGGGGAGGCAACTATAAAATGATAGATTTAATTAATTCATTTCAAAAAATAAAAAAGTTAACCCAATTAAAAACAATGGATTAGAAAAGAATAAAGCGCCTACAAATCTTTTTATTAAATTTTGGATTTTATAAATATTAAAAAAGCGAAACAATAGACTGCCCCAAAAAAAGTTAGACACTTAATGGGGGCAGTCTATTGCTTCGCTTTTCTTCAAGGATAAATTTATACTAAAAAGGCAAATCATCTGCTCCTACTTCACTTGAAACTTTAGAACTTGGTGAGCTTGATGCTGAAGTGGCCGCTGAAGACATCGATCCATTATTTTGAGATGACCCTTCTGCTCCTGTTCCTCCGAGTAATTGAACACTTTGAACTCTCATTCTTAATGTAGCGGCAGGTTGATTTTCTTTGTTTGTGTAAGCATCTGCCTCAGGAGAGCCCTCCGCGTATACAGTTCTTCCTCTTGTAAGATATTGGGCTACGGCTGTTTTGTCAGTCCAATAGGCGCATTCTACCCAGGTTGTTCGCTCCTTCTGATTTCCTTGACTGTCTTTGTACCGCTCTGTGTGCGCTACGCTAAAATTAATTACATTTTTTCCGTTCACTTCTTTTACGATGCAATCTTTACCAAGATTGCCGATGATTTGTAATTTGATCATAATTGTTTTTTTTAAATGTTAATCGATGTATCTGAATTTGAAAATTATGAAAATTCACGGACTGGTACTTAAGTTTTTTCTCACAAACAATACAGTGCTAGCCCTTTATCGTAAATGAACAGTAGGTATATAGATTTTGTAATCAGTTAAATTATTCAAAGATTGTTTTTGGATCATGCAAATCCTAGCTAATCTTTAATAAAGGAGACAAATTTCCGGTCCCTTTGTAACTATTGAACTTTAATAAATTACACCTGAAGAAACTAGTTCATTTTCTTTTTTAAGGTAGTAACCTGACTTTGAAGATTGTTCACCATGCTTGCTAAAGAATTCATATCCCAGCGCTGTTGAGCACTTACTTTACTGATAACCATTTGTGCCTGCCAGAGTTCTACTATGTCTTCTGCATTTACTTGGTAAGGCTGATATTGAGGGTTATCACTTACCAAGGTTAATTTATTTTTTAGACGGTTATTCTTTACAATTCTTTTATATACAATACCCTCATTTCTACTAACCACAATATAAGCCTGGTCATTTTTAAGATCTTCTGAATCATCCACCTTTTCCCCTACAATAATACTTCCGCTAGGTGTAGGCATCATACTATCCCCAATTATTTCAAATGCCCGATAATTTCCACCAGCCAACATTGGAAGCGTAAATGTATTTAACTCATCTATAAATTCACTGTCTGCATATCCAGCAAGATAACCAGCGGCTGCTTTTACCGGTACAAAATGAATAACATTTCTATCGGCGGACATCATTTTTTGCTGCCTGCGCTTGGCCAAAAAACTTTCTCCCGTGTTACTGAGGTCTTTTAGTAATAATTCGTCTAAACTAAGCTTAAAAGTATCCCCTACAATCTCGAGCACTTCAAGCCTTGGATCTGCCCGCTCCTCTTCATAAGCACCTACCAGTGATCGTTTAATTCCGAGTTTAACTGCAAATTCCTCCTGTGTCCATCCGCGAAGTTTACGCAGATATTTTAGATTTTGGCCAGCCTGTGACATAGTATAACTAATTTGATTAGTACAAATATACTAACTTTTTTAGTTATTCCAAATATTTTTATTTTTTATTTATCTATTTATAATTTTTCATGCACTAACAAATTTTAAAAGATCAACGGGCTAGTCCTTACTTTTGTAAAAAAACTCATGCAAACAATATTAATATTACATAGCCTATTTCGTTGGGCTGTTTTGATTTTAGGCCTATGGACATTGATAAATGCCTTGACTGGTTATTTCTCGAAAAGAACGTATTCATCCAATGATAACAGAAGTAATTTATTTTTCATGATCAGTTGTGACATCCAACTGCTGATCGGATTGGTTTTATATTATACCAACGGATGGTTTGACCGTCTGAAAGATTTAGGAAATAATATGAAAGACCCCATCAACCGTTTTTTTACAATGGAACATACGACCTTGCTTATATTAGCCTGGATTCTCGTTCACATAGGAAGAGCTAAAGTTAAAAGTGCTCAAACCGATAATGCTAAACATAAACGCATGTTGATTTTCTTTGGTATTGCACTGTTACTAATTGTTATATCTATTCCGTGGCCTTTTCGACAGTTGATTGGAAGACCCTACTTCAGATGGTTTAATTAATTTTTGATTTAAATAAACAGTTTTAAAATATGGCAAAATCAACCGCATTACCTACTATACTAATTACCAATGATGATGGTATAACTGCACCAGGTATTCGTAATTTAGTAGAAGCGGTAAAAGGACTAGGCAAAATAGTAGTTGTAGCCCCCGATAAACCCCAGAGTGCTATGGGGCATGCGATTACAATTGGTCAGCCGTTGCGAATGAACAAAATAGATCTTTTTGATGGCGTAGAATCCTGGCAAACCAGTGGAACACCCGTTGACTGTGTGAAGCTAGCAGTAGACAAAATTTTACATCGTAAGCCAGATCTGTGCTTAAGTGGTATCAATCACGGTGCAAACCATTCTATCAATGTTATTTATAGCGGAACCATGAGTGCCGCAATGGAGGCTTCTATTGAAAGTATCCCTAGCATTGGATTTTCATTGTTGAACTACAATTATGAAGCCGACTTTGGACCTGCAAAACATTATGTAACAAAAATAGTAAGTAGCATTCTTCTTAAGAAAATGGATAAGCATATGCTATTAAATATTAACATCCCTTCAGTACCAGTTAAACAAATTAAAGGGATTAAAATTTGCAGACAGGCCTATGCAAAATATGAAGAAGAGTTTAAAGAACGCAAAGACCCTCAAGGCAAAAAATATTACTGGCTTACAGGTAAATTTGTAAATATGGATAAAGGAAAAGATACCGATGTATGGGCACTTGAAAATAATTATGTAAGCATAGTTCCTATTCAATTTGATTTAACAAATTATAAACTCAAACAAGCATTAGAAAAAAATTGGAAAATAAAATAACCTTTAAAAAAGATAATTTCTTGCTAGGAATTCTATTAGGACTCATCGGTCCTATGATTGGGTTTTCTATTTTTAAATTTTTAAAATACAATAACTTCACGTTGAAGGAAATGTATCAATGGATGACCATGAATCACAACTTGATAACTGCTTGGATCAGCGTATCTCTTTTTGCAAATGCACTACTGTTTACCTTATTCGTAAATGCTAGAATCGATAAAACTGCAAAAGGTATTTTTTGGGTTACGGTTGTATATGCTTCAATAGCATTGTGTGTCAAATTTTTTGGATAACCCTTTAATCTAGTTATATATGAAAGACCGATCGTGGTTTAAAGATTGGTTCAACTCACCTTATTATCATCAACTCTACATCAAAAGGGACGAAGACGAAGCCGCTCATTTTATTGATCAACTTATCAATCACTTACAGCCGGTAAGTAATTCAAAAATACTTGATATTGCCTGTGGAAAAGGAAGACATGCCATTCATCTTTCTCAAAAAAAAATGGATGTAACCGGTATTGACCTTAGTGAAGAAAGTATTATCGAGGCGCTAAAATATGAAAAAGAAAACCTTCACTTTTACAAGCACGATATGCGCCTTCCTTTTTGGATTAATTACTTTGACTTAGCCTTTAATTTTTTTACAAGTTTCGGATACTTCAAAACTTCCAAAGAACACAACGATACCATAAGGACGATCTCAAAATCACTAAAACAAAATGGATTTTTTGTATTGGATTACCTTAACCCCCCGTTTGTAGAAGCGAACGAAGAAAAAGAGATTGAAAAAACAATAGATGGGGTAAATTATTTTATAACCAAATGGATGGACCAAAATTACTTTTATAAAAAAATTGTAGTGGAAGATCAACAGTATAATGAACCGTTCATTTTTACAGAGCAAGTAGCCAAATTTAATTTAGCTGATTTTGAAAAGATGTTCTCCCAACAAGGTTTACAAATAAAAGAAGTATTGGGTGATTACAATTTATCTACCTATCATGAGATTACATCACCTAGACTAATTTTAATTGCAGAAAAAATAAGTATTTAAAATTTGCCCTCAAGTCAGCTATATTCACCTTATAAATTTTATAGCTAACTTTGGCAAAATATAAAAATTAATTACTTGGAAAAAGACTTTACAACTAAAGCTACTTTTTTACTGTTCCTTGCAATCGTTATTTTTTTAAATGCCTTAGGTTTATTTAATGATATCATGGAAATAGATGGTGCGCTCTATGCTTCTATTTCCAAACAAATTGAAGGAGGTGATAATTGGCTTTACCTTTGGGCAGAAGGAGCTGAATGGCTTGACAAACCTCACCTTCCCTTTTGGCTAGCAGCCGGCAGTTTTAAATTATTTGGAATCTCTGCCTTCTCTTATAAATTACCTTCCTTCCTTTTTTTTATTGTATCTATTTTTTATTGTTATAAACTGTCCGCATCCCTTTATTCTCAAAAAATAGCACAACTAGCTACTCTAATTTATGCTACTGCGTTGCACACTGTTATCTGCAATTTTGATGGTAAAGTAGAGATATACTTGACGGCATTTATTATTGGCGCAACCTACCACTTGTATAAAGCACTTAACAAAAATTGGTGCTGGCATTTATTGGCTGCAGCATTATTTTGTGCTTGCGCAATAATGACGAAAGGAATTTTTTCTACCGTCATATTTGCTTCCGGTTTTATAATTTATTGGATTAAAACAAAACAATGGCATGAATTTTTAAACCCTAAATGGTACCTACTTATTCTATTAACACTAATTTTTATTTTACCTGAGCTCTATGCACTTTATACACAATTCGACCTTCATCCTGAAAAATTAATTTTTGGCGGTACGCATGTATCAGGCTTACGCTTCTTTTTTTGGGACAGCCAGTTTGGTCGTTTTTTCAACAATGGCCCTATCAAGGGGTCTGGAGACTTAACATTTTTTACGCATACTACTTTATGGGCATTTCTACCTTGGTCAATACTTCTAATAATAGCTGTCTTTAAAATATTTAGTAGAAAAAATATATCTACTTCCAACAATCTAAGTTGGATAATTGGTGGTAGCGCAATGATATCATTTCTCATGTTTTCTTTGTCAAAATTTCAGCTACCTCATTATATTGTATCCATTTTCCCTCACTTTGCAATTATTTCGGCTTTCTATATGATCGAAGTCGCTACTGAAAAAATACTGCGAAAAATAAATCTCTTCCAAAGCTTTCTGATCCTATTGCTTATTATCTCGATTACCTGGATCATTGTTACCTACCAATTTGATTCAATCAGTTGGTTTGTAATTACAATTGGCATTGCTTTGACTTGTATATTTTGTTACAAATCAGAAAATTTGCTAACCGCTATCGCAGTAAAAAATATTGGATTCGCTTTAATACTTTCAATATTTCTGAATTGCCTTTTCTATCCTTCCTTACTTCAATACCAATCCGGAATGATGGCAGCAAAATGGCTCAATCTAAATCACATTAGTGAACCCATAACCTTTAGTAAGTCAGGCTCCTCCTCTTTTCATTTTTATTATAAAGGAAAAGTTATTTATAATAACAATCCTCGTTTTACTTATGATTCTACTACGAAAAATCCAATGTTCTATTTTGCTAGTATTGGAGATCTAAGAGCATTAAAAAAGGATAGCTCACATTTAACGATTTTAAAAACATTTCCCCAGTTCAGAGTGAGCCAATTAAATATACAATTTCTCAACCACCTATCTCGAAGCAAAACATTGGATACATTTGCGATTGCTAAGATTAGATAGGATAGTAAAACCTTATAAATTAATTATGTATTCATTGTTCTATAAATTAATAAAATTTGGGCTCACTGGTTTACTAGGTATGGGGATAGATTTCGGTACTACTTGGATTGTAAAGGAGCAGTTGAAATGGAATAAGTACATAGCCAATTGCTGTGGTTTTTTGCTAGCTGTAGTATGCAACTACTGGATCAATAGGCATTGGACATTTGAGAGCGTAAATCGATTATGGATTACTGAATTTTCCAAATTCATGATGATCAGCCTCATAGGACTGGCACTCAATACTTCGTTTATTTATTTTTTTCACAAGAAAAAAAAAATGAATTTTTATTTCGCAAAATTTCTAGCAATTCTTTTAGTTTTCATATGGAATTTTTCTGCTAATACTTATTTTACTTTTAAATAATTAGCCATCTTAATTTATTCAAATGCAAACAATAATTAAGCTAGATAAATACTTATTCCACTTGATCAATGGGCAATTTACCAATTCGTTTTTGGACTGGATATTGCCTTGGCTAAGAAATCCAATGGTATGGATTCCTTTATATTTATTTATCTTTTTGTTTCTACTTATTAATTTAAAAAAGCAAGGCGCATGGATCATTGTTTTCATGATATTAACAGTTTCCCTTACGGATAGTATCAGCAGCCACCTTTTCAAACCTTTTTTTAATCGGCTTCGCCCCTGCTCAGACCCTGAAATGTATGGAATGGTAAGGCTTTTATTAAACTATGCCCCAAGAAACGGAAGTTTTACCTCTTCCCATGCTGCCAATCATTTCGGAATAGCCTTCTTTTTATTTAATTCTTTAAAAACATACTTCGCCAATAAGTTATGGCCATTCTTCCTATGGGCTTTTTTTATCAGTTACGCCCAAGTATATATAGGTGTTCATTATCCAATGGATATATTAGGTGGAGCTATATTAGGCTGCCTAGTTGCCTACTTTACCTGCTACCTCCTAAAATCCAGCCTTTTTAATAAAGATTCATACACTATGAAATCTTTTAAACAAAGCTCGGATTAGCAAAACTTAAGCACTTAAATATTAAAAAAACAAAGTGTAAAAACAGGATATTATACAATTGTCAAATTTATAATAGTTAAAAAAACAGCGATTTAATATAGAATATAGATATTTGTAACAACAATCGTTATACAAAGCGGCGGTTGTAGAAAAACAAATCATGACAGAAATATTTATTTTATTAGCATTGATATTAGTAAATGGACTGTTTGTAATGAGTGAAATTGCATTGGTAAGTGCTAGAAAAGGTAGACTAGAAAGCATGAGTAACAAAGGTGACCTTAAAGCAAAAGCAGCTTTACACCTTACCGAAAATCCTGATAAATTTTTATCGACTGCACAAATTGGCATTACGCTAATATCCATCCTAACGGGTGTTTACTCTGGAGAAAAATTTAGCGCTGATTTGAAACCTTTTCTTGAAAAAATAGAATTTTTTAAACCCTTTGCAGAAACCTTATCCACCGTTTTAATTGTAATAATAGTTACCTTTTTATCTATTATTTTGGGAGAATTAGTCCCTAAAAGATTTGGGTTAATTAGGGCAGAAAAAATTGCTCGTGTGGTAGCTGGCCCAATGAATTTTTTATCCTCATTCGCTTATCCCATTGTTTGGTTATTAAATTATATTACAAAAATTATTTTCAAACTTTTTAATATTAAAGCTTCCGGGGACAATGCAATTACAGAAGAAGAAATTAAAGCCATGATTACTGAAGGAAGTGAACATGGAACAATCGAAGAGGAAGAAAAAGATATTATCGAAAGAGTCTTTCATTTAGGTGACAGAAATATCACTTCTCTCATGACCCATCGAACTGAAATCGTTTGGTTCGATATACTTGATACTGTTCAAACCATTACTGAACAACATGATCAAATAAACTATTCCACTTACCCTGTATGTGATAAAACGGTCGACGATATTAAGGGCATCATCTATATAAAAGATTTATTGAAAGCACCCCCCTCAACTATTTTAAAAGATCTTGCTAAACCAGCTTTATTTGTTCCCGAAAACAATAGCCCCTACCAAGTGCTCGAAAAAATAAAACAAACAAAAATTCACAGCTGCTTTATCGTTAATGAATATGGCACCCTTGAAGGAATGCTAACACTCAATGATATATTGGAAGCCATTGTTGGTGATGTACCTCAAACTGGTCAAGAAGAATACGAAATTGTGAAACGCAACGATGGTAGTTATTTAGTGGATGCTCAAATTACATTCTATGACTTTCTGAGTCGATTCGAAAAAACTGAATGGATGAACGAAGGTGAACACGAATTTGATACCATCGCTGGTTTTGTTTTACATGAACTAGAGCGAATTCCTATTACAGGAGAAACCTTTGAATGGCGTGGATTTGAATTTGAAATTGTAGACATGGATGGTCAACGAATCGACAAATTAATTGTCAAAATATCAGATGAACTAAAAGAAAGCTTAGAGGAATAATTAATCCAAGGCTAATTGTAATAGCAAATTATTTATACTTTTAAGCTCACCATCTTAACTATTCATTTTTTTAGTGGGTGCTCTAAAATGAAAAACTAACTTTTTCATTTGGGTTATCTAGTCTACTACTTTTACGAACTCCATTTACCATAATATGAACAATACCCATTTGCTGGGCGTTGAATTCATAGAGTAAATTATTCACTAATTCAATATTTTCAATCTTAGATACATTTTTTATCTCAAAAAAACTAATGACTCCCTCTTCTTGAATTTCAAAGCCTAAAAATTGTAAGTTGACTTTTTTACCTCCAATTGATACAGAAAAGTGCTTTTGAATATAATCATTCACTATTCGATTCATTTCACTTTTTAGCTTAGCATCTAGCAAATCAACCTTTGTATTGTATTTTTTCCGCAGTGTCTTTTCAAAATCATCCACAAAGAGTTTACAACTAATTTCCACTGTCTTTTCAGAAGCGTTGTGCTCTAATTCAGTTACACTCAAAAAAATTGGATGATTATCCCTACCAAAATTGGATAAAACAAAAACTATTAGCCATTTATAAAGTATAGATGCCATTTAAATAATATTTTTCTTTTTCCCTCACGATGAAGGATATTTGAAAACAAAAATAGCAACAATCAAGCAACTATTAACCAATGAACGA
>CAMBTV010000001.1 GCA_945870835.1 Chitinophaga pinensis | reverse complement strand
TACCGTTGGATTATGGAGTAGATCTGGTATTATACCAATCTCTGCAACTCAAGATACTGCAGGGCCTATGACTAGGACGGTTACTGACGCAGCTATTTTATTAGGAGCGCTGGCTGGTGAAGATGTAACCGATGAGATCACTACTCAACATAATAAAAAAGATAAAATTGATTATACCAGTTTTCTAAATAAGGAAGGACTTAAAGGAAAAAGAATTGGCATCGAAAAATCTTTTTTAAAAGGGAATGAAGCCGTTGTCAATATTTATAAAGAAGCAATCGAATTATTGAAAAAGAATAGTGCTACCATCGTTGAAATAGATTTATTAAAACTAACCAAACCTCTAGGAGAAGCTGAGTTCATCGTTTTACAATATGAATTTAAAGATGGAGTAAATAAATACCTTTCCAATGCAAATGCTAAAGTAAAATCTTTGACGGAGGTGATTAATTTCAATAAACAAAATGAATCAACCGCAATGCCCTATTTCAAACAAGAATTACTTGAAATGTGTGACTCTAAGGGCAGTCTGAATGAAAAAGTATACACGGATGCACTAAAAATATCCACTAGCGCGCGAAAGATAATTGATGATTTGATTCAACAGCACCAGTTAGACGCGATTTGTTCTACGAGCATTGGATTGGCCAATTGTACCGACTTGGTAAATGGGGATTATGATTCAGGATTTTACTTTGCACCTCCTGCTGCTATGGCAGGTTATCCTCACATCACTGTTCCAATGGGTAAAGTACATGAACTTTCCATCGGACTTTCATTTATTGCTGGAGCTTATCAAGAAGGGAAATTAATCGAAATGGCATTTTCATTTGAGCAGGCATCCCTTAAAAGAACCCCGCCGAAGTTTTTGAAAACACTCGTATAAAATTACCCCGATAATTAATTGAACTTGGGGAAAATTAAATAAAGAGTTGAAGAAATTATTGATTGGCTAATATCTTTAAATAAAATATCTCTCACAGATAAATAACAAAAAAATCCCCAATTGGGGATTTTTTTGTTAAAATACATCGATGATTTTTTTAAACTCCTTCCTTTTTATTATTCTCCAATTGCGTCATCGCCATTATCTGCTTCATCGTTTTTTCCATTCCATCACTTCCACCATCCAAAAATATCACATTGCCTTTTCCATATTCTGCGAAATTTTTAATCGCTTCTACCCACATACTGAAAAGAATTACATTCGTATCTAAATTAGCCTGTTTCATTTCTGATGCAGCCTGACTCATACCACGCGCCACCTCTTCTCTAAATAAAGCAACTCCCTGACCACGTAATTGAGCAGCCTGACGCTCAGCCTCAGCAGCAATTTTAATTGCATTACCTTCTGCTTCGGCAGCCTTTGTTTTAGTAATCAATAAAGCCTGGCCCTCATTTTCTGCAGCTGCTTTTAAATTGTTACTAGCCACCACTTTGCTCATACTCGTCATGATCGCTTCATCAAAAGTAATGTCGTTGATTTGTAAATCCTGCACATGATACCCCCATCCTTCTAAAGTTACATCAATTTGTTCTTTTACATTGTCTACAATATCTCTACGAACATTCAATACCTCAGCCTGTTTTTTTGTTGACACAAAAGCCCGAATACTTCCCTCCACAGTCCGAATCAACGCTTGCATCAAATCCTTTTCACTAATGAATTTAAAGGCTACATTTTTAATGGTCTCTTCCTCCACATTCATTACTGAAAAAAGAATCATAGATTTAAAATACACATTCGCCTGGTCAATCGTTACTGCCTGAAATTCCAATTCTACTGACCGGTTTTGTATGCTTACCCTTTTATAAATTTGGTCTAGAAAAGGTACTTTAAAATTTAGGCCCGGCAGCTTTATGCTGTGGTACTTACCCAAACGAGTAACTACGCCAATAGTACCCTGATTGATAGTAAATAGTCCGCCTGCTACCACCAAGAATATGGGAATGAGCCACCAAAAATTTTTAAATAATTCCATAATTATATATTTTGATTGAAGATAACTGTTTTAACATATGCTTGATAATAAATTATGTTAAAATAAATAAGATTTAGAACCTGATAATTAATTTATTTTCTTGATAAATTAATTAAACTAGCTTTTTTCCTCCCAAATCATGCATAAATGAATGATGGTCTCCGCAGCTTTAGCCATGTCCTTAGCTCCTACCCATTCAAGTTTGCTGTGAATATTCTGCATGCCTGTAAATATATTTGGACAAGGCATCCCTATATAACTAAACCTACTTCCATCGGTGCCACCCCGAATACTCTCTTTTTTTACAACTAACCCAGAACGTTGTATGGCTTCAGCTGCAAATGCTGTAACCTGAGGATATTTATCCAACACTTCCTTCATATTACGATATTGTTCCTGCGCTTCATATTCCATTGTAGCTCCCGGAAATTGATTCACCACATTCTCTGCTAGTTCCTTTAATTTTTTATGATGTTCTTGCAATCCCACTAAATTAAAATCACGAACAATAAATTGAATGTTAGCTTTTTCAGCAATCCCATTCACTGCTACCGGATGAACAAACCCCTCTCTTTCCTTGGTGGTTTCTGGACTCCATTCAGTTTTTGGAAGTGCTTCTAATACCGCGCCTGCTATTTTTAACGCATTGACCAATTTATCTTTGGCATAACCAGGATGAACAATCACTCCTTCAATTGTAATGGTTGCAGAATCCGCGCTGAATGTCTCATCTTCCAAACTGCCTGCCTCACCGCCATCAAGGGTATAACCAAAGTCGGCTCCCAATTTTTTCATATCCACTTGAGCAGTTCCTTTACCGACTTCTTCATCAGGGGTAAATAAAATTTTGATATCTCCATGAGCAATGGACGGATGCTGCATTAAAAAATTAGCCGCTTCCATAATTGCAGCTACTCCACTCTTATCATCTGCACCCAATAGCGTCAATCCACTTGCCGTAATAATACTATGACCTAGATGTTGTTGAAGATAGGGCGAGTGCTTTATACTGAGCACCTGGTCTTTATCATCGGGCAGCACAATGTCTTTGCCGTCATAGTTTTGATGATAAATAGGCTTCACATCGGTACCACTACAATCGGGTGCGGTATCAACATGACTACAAAAACAAATTGTAGGAATCGTGATCTTCTTGCTGTTGGAAGGAATAGTCGCATACACATAACCGTAAGCATCCATTTCTGCGTTGGATATGCCCATTTCGACCAGTTCATTCAGCAATAGTTTACTAAGGTCTTTCTGCTTTTCTGTTGTAGGAAAGTTATTTCCCAAAGGGTCACTTTGTGTATCAATTTGAACATAGCGCATTAGTCTTTCCGCTACATTATGGCTCGAAATTTCAATCATGCTTATACTTTTTTGATCACTGAAAAGAAAATTTTTATCTGAGCCAAAAGTGCACAATACTTTTCTTAAAGCAAAAATTATAAAGCTAGGTAAATAAATACACCCAATTATTCAATGATCAAAAATCTATTGGGAGTTAAATAGCTAAATTTAAACAATCTCAACTAACTCAATATCAAAAATCAGTTCCTGACCTGCTAGAAAATGATTAGCATCTAACACAATTACCGTTTCCTTTACTTCAACTACTACAACTTGCACAGGATGTCCTGCTTCGTTACTTAAGGTTAAAGACATTCCAGGCTCGAGTTTCATATCCTCCGGAACATTTTCTTTAGGAAATTCAATGATCGCATCTTCCGACTTTTCGCCGTAGCCATCTTCTGGTGCAATACTGATTGTCTTTTTTTCGCCAATTACCATACCTGGCATTGCAGCATCAAAACCTTTAATCATCATACCAGCGCCCACTGTAAATTCAAGTGGTTCTCTACCAACCGAAGAGTCAAATTGCTCTCCATTAACTAGTTTGCCTGTGTAATGAACTTTTACAACATCTCCTTCTTTTACTTGTGCCATTGTTTAATTTTTTAACACCTCTCTTTTCGGCAACTACGCTTAACAAGTTTTAAGGTGGAGTTTACAATAAATGACTCCTATCTATTCAATAAAAGAACCATTTTTCGGCAAATTAAAACAAACAATGGATTACCCAATCAATTAGAGGGTTTTATTTCTCCATTAGATAAAATAACTTATTAAAAAAATGTCATCTATTAGAAATGAAAAACTTTACTGAACTTCGAACTATGAGGATTTTTTTATTTTTATTATCGATGGCAATAATTTTTAATTATTCTCCATCAGTTGCCCAATTGTCTCAAGTTAACAATATGGATAACCAACTAAAATCCGGACAAAAGTCAACACCAATTATTCCTGGTGCCGAAAGAATGGAGATGTACCTTCCACTTTTAAAAGGCAGGTCTGTAGCCATTTTTGCTAATCAGACCAGCATGGTTAAAAATAGCCATCTCATTGATACCCTATTAAAATGTGGGATCAAAGTAGTTAAAATTTTTGGTCCAGAACACGGGTTTCGTGGAGATGCCGATGCAGGAGAAAAGCTAGGTAATACCCAGGATAAAAAAACTGGTATTCCAGTGATTAGCCTTTATGGAAATCACAAAAAGCCTACTGCAGAAGATCTTTTAGGCGTGGATATGCTAATATTTGACATTCAAGATGTCGGCGTGCGTTTCTATACATTTATTTCATCCTTAGAATATTATCTAGAAGCTGCTGTTGAAAACCATATTCCACTTTTAATATTAGATAGACCAAATCCCAACGGATTCTATGTGGATGGACCTGTTTTAGATAAGAAATTCAAAAGCTTTGTGGGTATGCAACCAATCCCTGTAGTGTATGGCATGACCGTGGGCGAATATGCACTGATGTTAGCCGGTGAAAAGTGGTTGTCTCCGCTTGCTAATGCTACTGACATAAATCAACCTGCTACTAAGGATCGTCAGAAAAATGTTTTTCAACTCAAAGTAATTTTATGCAAAAACTATGATCACAATAGTAAATATGTTTTGCCAATTGCACCTTCTCCTAATTTAAAGTCAATGCAAGCAATTTACCTCTACCCCTCCACCTGTTTTTTCGAGGGTACCCTTCTCAGTGAAGGAAGAGGAACAGAAGCTCCATTTCAGATTTTTGGCCATCCATTATTGCCCAATAATTTATTTTCCTTTACACCTAAACCTACCGCAGGTGCAAAAAGCAGTAAATGTTTTTATCAAAAATGTTATGGCTGGTATATTGCTGGAAGCAATGAAGTTGTTCTTCAAAATATAAAAAACAGTGTTCAAATAAAATATTTACTAGACGCATATCATCTATTCCCTGGTAAGGATAGCTTTTTTTTAATAAATAATTTTTTTAATCAACTAGCTGGGACTGACTTATTAATGGCACAGATCAAACAACAAGTAAAAGAAAACGACATTAGAAAAAGTTGGAAACCTCTGATTGACAATTTTAAGAAAATAAGAAAAAAATATTTATTGTATAAAGATTTTGTCTCTAATTAAAATCTATTTCATTGCTATTTTCGAATCATTAAAATGAGGCTACCTTTGCACCAATGAAAAAGATGGAGGGATTAAGAATTGTATTTATGGGTACTCCAGAATTTGCAGTAGCTACACTAGATAAACTAGTAAAAGCAGGCTGCAATATTGTTGGTGTTGTTACTGCGCCCGATAAGGCTGCGGGACGGGGAATGCAATTACAACAAAGCGCTGTGAAACAATATGCAATTGAACAGGGCCTTTTTGTATTACAACCAGAAAAATTAAAGAGTCCTGATTTTTTAGAGCAGCTCAAAAACCTACATGCAGACTTACAAATAGTGGTAGCATTTCGAATGCTTCCAGAACTAGTTTGGAATATGCCGCCGATGGGAACTGTTAATTTGCATGGTTCTCTATTGCCCCAATACCGCGGAGCTGCGCCCATCAACTGGGCGATTATTCAGGGTGAAAAATTTACTGGTGTTACTACTTTTAAATTAAAACAAGAGATTGATACAGGAGATATTTTGTTGACTACTTCCATACCTATTGGAGAGCAAGAAACTGCAGGGGAGCTGCATGATAAGATGAAAGAAATTGGTGCAGAACTTCTGCTTCAAACAATAAAAGGATTAGCGGAAGGGAATTTAACAGAGTCCCCACAAATGGAAAGCAATGAACTAAAAGATTTAAAAATTGCTCCAAAAATTTTTACCGCTTCCTGCCAAATTGATTGGAATAAATCTATCATTGAAATCTTTAATCTAATCAGGGGCCTTTCTCCCTATCCAGCAGCATTTACTTTTTTAGAAGAAAAAAAAGTGAAAATATACAAGTCTGAGAAAATAAATACTGCTCCAAATATTGCTGCTGGTGAATGGTTAACTGATCAAAAAACTTTTTTACACTTTGCAGGTATCGATGGGTATATTGCTATACTTGAGCTACAATTAGAAGGTAAAAAGAAAATGTCTATTGCCGATTTTTTGAGAGGCTATAGATGGGTCTAACCTTGCGAAAACGAGCTTACATCTAGATCTAAGTTGATTTACCCAAAAATTGATTTATTTATACCCCCGTTCGAATAAATAAAATAAATAATATTATTCCGATATTCAACAACAACGCATAGCTAGAAATAAGAATCAAAAATCAATGTAATTCTAACTTGAATCACTAGCTATTCATCATTATATTTGCAAAATGTTATCTATCAGCCATCGAGGGCATATCATGCCAACTTCTCCGATTCGAAAATTAGTCCCTTTTGCAGAAGCTGCTCAAAAAAAAGGCATCCACGTATTTCACCTGAATATTGGTCAGCCAGATATTGAGACTCCCAAACAAACACTAGATGCAGTCAGAAACAGTGATTTCAAAATATTGGAATACAGTCATAGTGCAGGAAACGAGAGTTACCGAAAAAAACTAATAGGCTATTATGCGAAATCTGATATACACGTCACTACAGACGAAATTATAATAACCACCGGTGCAAGTGAAGCTATTTTATTTGGACTAATGGCCTGCATGGATCCAGGCGATGAGATCATTATACCTGAACCTTTTTATGCCAACTACAAGGCGTATGCAGTAGAAGTTGGAGTAGTCGTTCGTCCAATTACCTCTACGATTGATAAAAATTTTGCACTTCCTCCAATTGCTGAATTCGAAAAAGCTATTACCCCCAAGACAAAAGGGATTCTGATTTGTAATCCTAATAATCCTACTGGCTACTTATACAGTAAGGAAGAAATGGAAATTTTAAAGCAAATTATTATAAAACACAACCTCTACTTATTTGCCGATGAAGCATACCGTGAGTTTTGTTATGAAGGAAGTCACACCAGTTTTATGACATTAACAGACGTAGAAAACCACATAGTTTTAATAGATTCTATCAGTAAAAGATATAGCGCTTGCGGAGGTAGAATTGGAGCATTGATTACAAAAAATAAGGAGGTGTTAAGCTCAGTTATGAAATTTGCTCAGGCTCGACTAAGTCCTCCGGGCTTTGCACAAATATTAGGAGAAGCGGCAGTTGATTTACCAGATAATTATTTTGATGAAACAAAAGCCGAATACAAAAAAAGAAGAGATACCATTGTAAAAAGGCTCAATTCAATACCAGGCGTATTTTGTCCTAACCCAGGAGGCGCTTTTTATACCATTGCTAGATTACCCATTGACGATTCCGAAACATTTTGTCAATGGCTATTAGAATCTTTTTCTTACAACGGACAAACCATCATGCTAGCTCCAGCAGGCGGCTTCTATAGCACTCCTGGCCTTGGTAAGAATGAAGTTAGACTAGCTTATGTTTTAAATGTTGCTGCAATCAATACCGCAATGGATTGTTTAGAAAAAGCGCTTGAAGATTACCCAGGAAAGGTTTCTTTTTAATTCTTTTTTAGTGACAAATATTTTTAACAACGCTAGCTTTTAAACGTATTCCCTAGAGTTTTTTTAATATAACCTAAAAGCTTTTTTGGTTCAACAGCTGCGAATCAGTTAGTAGTAGACTTGCTAAAAGTCGGATTTTCCAATTCCCTTATCTTTACCCAAACAATTTTTGGAGCAATGATTACAATTATCCTTATCGCAATTTTTATTTTGGGATATTTGGCAATTGCATTTGAGGAGCCATTAAAATTAAACAAAGCAGCAGCAGCATTATTAACTGGAGTCTTGTGCTGGACGATTTATATACTTCAAAGCCCCTCATCAGAAACTGTAAGTAAAGAGCTATTTGAACACCTAGGAGAAATTGCTTCTATATTATTTTTTTTGCTTGGCGCCATGACAATTGTAGAGCTGATAGACTCGCACAATGGGTTTGAAATTATTACTCAAAAAATTACTACTACTAATAAAAAACGACTCTTATTTATTGTAACAGGAATTACATTTTTTCTTTCGGCATTATTAGATAATCTAACCACCGCAATAATAATGACGTCACTTTGTACAAAAATTTTATCCGAAAAGGAGGATCGTCTTTGGTTTGCTGGAATGATTGTGATCGCAGCCAATGCAGGAGGAGCCTGGTCTCCTTTAGGTGACGTTACCACCACCATGCTTTGGATTGGCGGACAAATAACGGCTTTGAATATTATACGGGAACTAATCTTACCATCTATGGTAGCCTGCGGACTTCCGCTTCTATTGATGTCACGTCAATTTAAAGGAAAAAAAATCATCCCTTCCGCTTTACAAAAAAGATCATCAAAAGAAAAAAAAGAAAGTAATATTATACTGGTTGCAGGAATTATTTTATTGATTTTTGTTCCTGTATTTAAAACCCTAACGCATCTTCCTCCATTTATGGGAATGCTGTTAGCACTCAGCATCATGTGGATAGTCAATGCATTGATTCACAAAAAAAACGAGGCAGCGTATGCAGAAAAATATACAGTAGCAAGAGCTTTGCAAAGAATAGATACCCCAAGTATATTATTTTTTCTTGGAATTTTACTTGCGGTTGCTGCATTACAATCTTATGGAATATTAAAAACAGCTGCTGTTTACCTCAGCAATTCCCTTCACAATGATTTCCTTATTGGTATTGCTTTAGGCATTCTTTCTTCCGTTGTAGATAACGTGCCCTTGGTAGCAGCTACACAGGGAATGTATGATTTATCAACCTATCCAACTGATCATCCATTTTGGGAATTTCTGGCTTTAACTACCGGTACAGGAGGTAGTGCAATCATTATCGGTTCAGCAGCAGGCGTTGCGGTGATGGGCATTGAGCAGATTAATTTTATCTGGTATCTTAAAAAAATTAGCTGGCTTGCAATTGTTGGATTTATAGCTGGCATCGCTGTGTTTCTTTTAGAAGACGGCATTTTATTTTAATGAAAGTTTATATATCGATTATTTAATAGATTGTAATTTTATTGATAAAAAATAATTTTATTGAAAACAATATCAATTAGTTTTTTATCAAATTAACAATAGTCCAAATGGGCAGGTTCACTTTTCATCAATTAATTAAAAAATACAAATGAAAGCAATCTTTCTAATTAAAAATGGATTGTCCGAAAAAGCATTTGAAACAAGAGAGATTCCTATTCCAACTCCGACTTCAGGCCAGGTATTAATAAAAGTAGAAGCCTTTGGTTTAAATTTTGCTGATGTGATGGCCCGTAATGGAATGTACAAGGATGCTCCGCCGATGCCCTGTGTACTAGGCTATGATGTAGCTGGTAGGATTGAAAAAATTGGAGAGGGGGTTACTCATTTAAATGTTGGTGATCGAGTAACTGCAATGACTCGTTTTGGTGGCTACGCAGAGTATGCCATTACTGATGCTAGAGCTACAGCTATTATTCCTGAAACGGTCGACGCTACAACTGCTACTGCCTTAACCACTCAATATTGCACAGCCTATTTTGCAGCAGCAGAAATGGTCAACCTTCACCCTGGTGACAAAGTGTTGATTCATTCTGGAGCAGGAGGTGTAGGAACAGCACTCATTCAATTTGCTAAATACAAACAATGTGAAATTTTTTCTACTGCCGGCTCTGAAGAAAAAATAAAGTATTTGAAAGAATTGGGTGTACATCATCCGATCAATTACCAAACACATGATTTTGAAAAAGAAGTGAAAAAAATAACTCAAGAAAAAGGGTTGGATGTAATATTTGATGCGGTTGGAGGACAATCAGTAAAAAAAGGATTTCGCTCCTTAGCAGCAGGAGGCAGAATTATTTGTTACGGAGCCTCCGACATGACCAATAAAAACTTATGGGGCAAATTAAAAGTAGCCATCGGATTTGGTTTTTATCACCCTGTAATGCTGATGATGCCCTCTAAAGCAATAATAGGTGTTAATATGCTAAGTTTGGCAGACCAACACCCTCAGAGATTGCAACGTTGCCTAACAGAAGTGGTTAAACTCACTGCATCAGGAGTCTTTAAACCTACCGTTGGAAAAGTATTTGAAGCTTCCGCAATAGCATCTGCCCATGAATATCTTGAAAAAAGAAAGAGTATGGGTAAAGTAGTTATAAAATGGTAACGCAATTAATAAAATCTTTTATGTGAATGAAAAATGGATATTGAAAATTTGAAACAGGTACAACCCAATCGAGTAAATAGGATAAAACTTGATTGGTTTATCCTGAAAAATTTACCAATATTTAGTATAATATTGTAAGAATAATTAATCCCTTATTTTATAAAAATGGAAAGAAAGAATATTTTAACAGGTTCGCCTTGGGAAGACAAGATGGGCTATTGTCGCGCCGTTCGAATTGGCAATATGGTAGAAGTCTCTGGAACAGTTGCTGTCGTAGATGGTGTAAAAGTTAAAGCAGATGACGCTTATGCACAAACTATGAATATTTTAGAAAGGATTGAAATTGTATTGAATGATCTGAATGTAAGCATGAAAGATGTCATTCGTACACGAATTTTCACTACTGACATTACTAGTTTTGAAGCAGTTGCAAAAGCGCATGCTAGTTTCTTTAAGGACATAAAGCCTGCTACAGGATTTTATGAAGTAAGTAAGTTAGTAGCCCCTGAATATCTGGTAGAGATTGAATTTACTGCAGTTGTTGCATAATCTTAATAAAAGGATAAGTTTTTATCCTCGATTTAGCTATAACAAATTTTAAACTATACAACATGAAAAATATTATATTTATTTTAGTTGCTTTTCTACTAGTCTCCTATCAAAAAAATGATATCCCTCATCTTGCTGATCCAGATAATTATTTAACTGACATCAAAACTGAACTAAAAAAAGAGTGGCCAAAAAACAGGACGATTAATTTAGTTTTTCATGGGCATTCCGTTCCAGCGGGATACTTTAAAACACCCGTGGTTAATACTTTTGATTCCTATCCTATGCAAGTATTAAAAATTGTAAAAGAAAAGTATCCATTTGCAGTAATTAACATAATCAACACTTCTATCGGCGGCGAGAATTCATTAAGCGGTGAAAAAAGATTTGATTCAACTGTTTTGAGTCATCATCCTGATGTATTATTTATTGACTACGCACTCAACGATCGCTCCGCTGGTTTGGATAAAGCTGCCAAAGCTTGGAGTACAATGATTGAAAAAGCCTTAAAAAGAAATATAAAAGTGATTCTATTAACTCCTTCTCCTGATCAAAGACTAGATATATTATCACCCGATAATGAATTAGAAAAACACGCTTTACAAATAAAGGCCTTAGCAAAAAAATACGATGTTGGATTAATAGATAGCTATGAAGAATTTAGAAATAAAGTCATCTCAGGAGATCCGATTACAAATTATATGTCGCAGGTAAATCATCCCAATCAAAAAGGACATTTACTAATTGCCAATAAAATAGCAGCATTTTTTTAATAAATTATTTAAGTAAAAACTTTAATTTCCTTTCATTTCACTCCTGGCTTATCTTTGCGATATGGCTAATAAAGTTAGAGTTCGATTTGCACCCAGTCCAACAGGAGGTCTGCATTTAGGCGGAGTTAGAACCGTACTATTTAATTATTTGTATGCAAAAAAATACCATGGAGATTTTATAGTTCGAGTAGAAGATACCGATCAAACAAGATGGGTAGATGGTGCAGAAAAATATATTTTCGATTGTTTAGATTGGTGTGGACTTGTACCAGATGAAAGTGTACTCCATGGTGGCCCTTACGCTCCTTACCGGCAGAGTGAAAGAAAACCAAGTTATCGCCAATATGCAGAGCAACTAATTCAACAAGGTAACGCATATTATGCCTTTGACACCGCTGCTGAATTAGAAGCGATGAGAGAAAAGTTAAAGACTGCTGGCAGCAATAGTTTACAATATGATCACCATATTCGGATGAGCATGAATAATTCACTGCGCTTATTACCCGAAGAAACGAATGCATTAATTGATTCAGGGACACCTTATGTGATCAGAATAAAAGTAAATCCCAACGAGCTAATCCCCTTTACAGATATGATCAGAGGGGAAATGGAATTTGATACTAACACAGTAGATGACAAAGTATTGCTTAAGGCTGATGGTATGCCTACCTACCATCTTGCAGTAGTGGTAGATGATCATTTAATGAAAATCAGTCATGCTTTTAGAGGCGAAGAATGGCTGCCGAGTGCCCCTGTCCACATTCTTTTATGGAAATACTTGTTTGGGCTAGATAAAATGCCCAATTGGGCGCATCTTCCTTTAATACTTAAGCCGGATGGGAATGGAAAACTTAGTAAGCGTGACGGAGATCGTCTAGGCTTTCCCGTTTATGCCATGGATTGGACAGACCCTATTAGTCGTGAAATTACCAAAGGATTTAAGGAACTAGGATTTTTACCAGAAGCTTTCATCAACCTTTTGGCCGTATTAGGTTGGAACGATGGTACCGAGCAAGAACTATTTTCACTAGAGGAGCTAATTGAAAAATTTAGTATCGAAAAGGTTCATAAAGGCGGTGCCAAATTTGATTATGAAAAAGCAAAATGGTTCAATCAAGAATGGATCAAAAAATTGGATATTGAGAATTATAAAGAAAGGGTAAAAGAAATCTTCTTGAGCAAAGGAATCTCCAATATAGATGACAGCTATTTAGGTGTAGTAATGAACTTAGTAAAAGAACGCTGTACTTTACTACCAGACTTTTATACCCAAGGTGTTTTCTTCTTTGATTCACCCAGCAATTTTGACGAAGCATCAGTGAAGCCAAAATGGGATGATAGTAAAAAAGAATATTTTACTATTTTAATGAATCAATTAAAGCAACTAGAAAGTTGGGAGGCTATTTCCATAGAAACCATTTTTAAAGAAATTGCTACAGAAAAAAATAGTAAAGTGGGAGAATTACAAATGATTCTCAGGGTATTTTTAGTAGGCAGCAAAATGGGGCCAGGCTTATTCATCATTGCTGAAACAATTGGTAAATTGAATACGCTTGAAAGAATTGAATATGCCCTGAAGGTTTTTGAAGCTTAATTTCTTTAACTTCAATAATAATTATCTTATAATGACCGATTTTAATTTAAATAAAAAGCGACCTGTTCGCATATTAATTGCAAAAGTAGGTTTAGACGGTCATGATCGTGGCGCTAAGATAATTGCTACTTCTTTGAGAGATGCAGGAATGGAAGTAATCTATACTGGTCTTCGACAAACTCCTGAAATGGTTGTAAATACAGCCTTACAAGAAGATGTAGATGCAATTGGTGTCAGCATTCTTAGTGGTGCGCACAATACTGTTTTTCCTAAAATAATAAATTTAATGAAGGAAAAACAGATGACAGATGTACTACTCACAGGAGGTGGTATTATTCCAGAACAAGACATGAAAGAATTAAATAAAATGGGAGTAGGTGAATTATTTCCTCCAGGAACTAATACATCTACTATTGCTAAATATATAATGGATTGGGTAAGTACCCACCGAGATTTTTAAATTGCTAATTACAATTTATTGGATCTGTTAAAAAGCGAGTTAAAATAATTTAAATGAGCTACTCTACTTTAGTTACTTCTTTAATCGATGGTATTTATACAATCACCATCAATCGGCCTGAGAAACTAAATGCATTGAATAGTATTGTACTATCTGAATTAGAACATGCAATTAATGAAATTTATTCCAACCCTTTAATCAAATCTGCAATTATTACTGGTTCAGGCTCAAAGGCATTTGTTGCAGGTGCTGATATCTCAGAATTTTCAGATTTAACCAAAGCTGAGGCAATTAAATTATCTAAAAGAGGTCAGGATATTTTTTTTAAAATAGAAAATAGTGGCAAACCAATTATTGCAGCAGTGAATGGATTTGCATTGGGCGGTGGTTGCGAACTAGCTATGGCCTGTCATTTTAGAATTGCTTCTGAAAATGCGCGTTTTGGACAACCAGAAGTTAATCTAGGCATCGTTCCTGGATATGGTGGCACTCAAAGATTAACAAAATTAATAGGCAAAGGGCGAGCTATAGAATTATTGATTAGTGGAATAATGATAGACGCTAACACTGCCTTACAATACGGACTAGTAAACTACGTAGTGCAAGAAGAATCTTTGATGAATAAAGCAATTTCTATATTGTCAGTAATCAATTCAAAAGCTCCCATTGCAATTTCAGAATGCATTCGATCTGTCAATGCAGTAGAAGATCATTCCACCAATGGCTATACCATAGAAAACAATGCATTTGGTGAAAGCTTTGATACTGCCGACAAAAAAGAAGGTGCACTTGCATTCATTGAAAAACGTATGCCTAAATTTATTGGAAAATAAGTAGTGTAGTCAAGATTCCTTTCTTCTTAAAATCTAGCCTCATTAATTTTATCAATCGGATTCATAACGTAGGTGAGTATTGAATTGTCACTCATCAACTCTACTACTCTGAATCCACGATACGGAGTACCCCAGTCTCCCCCAAAATGTGCATCAAATATAAATGGGATATCATTCCTTTTCTTAATACCTTCTTCATCATGATCATGCCCATTAAAAACAGCCTTAATATTTTTGTGCTTAGCGAAAACCTCAAATAGCTCAGGACTATCCACTGCATGTTTAGTCAATTTTCCTGGGTTGATATGAATAAAAATAAATACATTTTTTTTGGCTTGATGTCTCTCTAACCGATCTGCCATCCAATTTACATCTGGACTAAGATAAGTCCCCTTTTCATTAGAAGTTGTTGCAATTAAAAACGCGTTTTTACCAATTGAAAAATCTAGGTTGACTGGCATTTTCCAAATAGCTTCCCATTCCTTTGCTGTAACCTTATCATGATTCCCTTGACTCACATAATATTTTAGAGCTAATTTATCCAAGGCTTTTTTTGCAGCAGGAAAATGCACCTTGTCATCATGAATAATATCGCCGTTAATCATGCAAAATGCAAACGGATTAGCATTGTGTTCTTCATTAATACGGGTAACAAGCGTTTCGAAATATTTTTCATATTCAGTCCCCTTTTGACCATAATGGCCATCCGATGCAACTACAAACCGAAGCTTGACTTTTTTACTTTTTTCCCATTCATTCCAATTCAGATCCTTAGCATGAAGAATTTCTCCCCCAGCCAAAACAATAGCAACCGATGATGCATACTTAATAAATTCGCTCCTTTTCATAAATAAATATTTTAATGAATGAATGCTTTTATAGTTTTACTCTTTCAATGAAAAAAACCTAATGCAAGCAGATTTTAATGGTAAAATATAAGTTCAAGTTAAATAAAAATAATTAGCTCTAAAAAAAATAGACCATTAACAAATGATTACTAATAAAATATTCCAAAAAGATGTCCAATTGTATGGTTCAACAAGTAACTTTACTGCTGATTGTGAAACTTAAAATATTGTAAGATGGAATATCGTATAGAAAAAGATACAATGGGCGAGGTAAAAGTACCTGCAGATGCTTACTATGGTGCACAAACCCAGCGCAGTATTGATAATTTTAAAATTGCGGAGGACATCAATAAAATGCCCAAAGAGATTATTAAGGCATTTGCATACTTGAAAAAAGCAGCGGCCTTAACCAATCTTGATGCAGGCATATTGTCAAAAGAAAAGTCTGACCTGATTGGAAAAGTATGTGATGAAATACTTGAAAGCAAACTAGACCAATGGTTTCCACTGGTAGTATGGCAAACAGGAAGTGGTACCCAAAGTAATATGAATATTAATGAAGTAGTGGCTTATCGAGGACATGTCATCAACGGAGGTTCATTGGGGGATAAAGAAAAAATTTTACACCCTAATGACGATGTCAATAAATCGCAATCTAGCAACGATACTTTTCCGACAGCCATGCACATCGCTGCTTACAAAATATTGATTGAAACCACTATCCCAGGCATTGAAAAATTAAGGGATACGCTTGCTGCCAAATCAAAGGCTTATATGAATGTTGTAAAAATTGGTCGAACCCATTTCATGGATGCCACCCCATTAACGGTTGGGCAGGAATTCAGCGGCTATGTATCGCAACTCAATCACGGATTAAAAGCTATTCGAAATACCTTAGCACATCTTAGCGAATTAGCACTAGGAGGAACAGCGGTAGGAACAGGTATTAATACTCCAGAAGGATATTCAGAAAATGTAGCGAAACATATTGCTACTTTAACCGGCCTTCCTTTTATTACAGCAGAAAATAAATTTGAAGCACTAGCTGCACATGACGCCATTGTAGAAGCACATGGAGCCCTTAAAACAGTAGCCGTTAGTCTAATGAAAATTGCCAACGATATCCGTATGCTTTCTTCTGGTCCACGATCTGGAATAGGTGAGCTATTTATTCCTGATAACGAACCTGGATCTTCGATTATGCCTGGAAAAGTAAATCCCACACAATGCGAAGCCTTAACAATGATTGCAGCTCAGGTGATGGGTAATGATGTTACCATTGGTATTGGTGGAAGTATGGGACATTTTGAACTGAATGTTTTTAAACCTGTAATGATCTATAATTTTCTACACAGTGCTCGTCTAATTGGAGATGGCTGTGTATCCTTCAATGATAAATGTGCAATTGGTTTAGCTCCGATCGAAGAAAACATTAAAAAGCATGTAGACAATAGTTTGATGTTAGTCACCTCGCTGAACACTAAAATTGGCTATTATAAAGCTGCTGAAATTGCTCAAAAAGCACATAAAGAAGGTACTACTTTAAAAGAGATGGCTGTAAAACTAGGTTATGTAACTCCGGAAGAATTTGATGCATGGGTAATACCTGCCAACATGGTAGGAAAAATTTAATGAACAATATCTTAAGGAATCAAGACTATTGAACTTGTACATCATCATTGACCAAGGCGTCCGTTTCTTGTGTTTGATGATTTTCTGTTTGATCAGGATGGCTAAAAAATTTCTTTTGGAAAACCAAAATAGTAATAACACCTGAAGAAATAGCAGCATCTGCAAGATTAAAAATAGGCCGAAAGAATTCGAATTCTTCACCTCCCCAAATCGGGAACCAAGTGGGAAAATATACATTACTAATAATTGGGAAGTAAAGCATATCTACTACTTTTCCATGAAGAAATCCTGCATAACCATGGTTAGGAAAAGCTTTTGCAACTATATAACTTCCTTGGGCACTCTCTTCAAAAATAAGTCCGTAAAACAAACTGTCTATTAAATTTCCCAACGCCCCAGCAAAAATTAATGAAGCACAAATAATAAAACCTTTATGGTATTGTTTTTTAATAATGCTACCTAAATACCATACCCCAAAAATGACTGCACCCAATCTAAATAATGTAAGTATCATTTTTCCAGCACCTCCCCCAAATTTCCATCCATAGGCCATACCTTCATTTTCTACAAAATACAAACGAAACCAATTACCCAAAACGTTGTGATTTTCGTTCATGTAATAGTTGGTTTTAATATAAAATTTAAGCGCCTGGTCGGCTATTACAACCAATAAAATAATCAGCGTTACGTGTTTGGCTTTAATCATAATTTGCAAAGATAATATATAAATTGTTTCGGGTTACGCTTGAAAATAAGGAGCTACTCTTCAAAATATATTCGCTTAACCCTTTGAGAAACACCCGTTAAAATTTCATAAGGTATTGTTTGGGCCTTTTTAGCCAAATCGGTTACCGATAAATTTTCTCCAAATACAATCACCTCATCACCCTCTTTAATATTTGTGCCCGTTATATTCAACATCGTCATATCCATACAAATATTACCAATAACTGGAACTAAATTTCCTTTTACCCACATGCTACCAACTCCATTACTTAAAACTCGCGGATAACCATCTGCATACCCTATACGGACAGTCGCAACCAAGCTATCCTCGCTCACACTTCCCATTCTGTTGTAACCAACACTTTCTCCAGCCGCTACTTTTTTTATTTGCGAGATCGTTGTTTTTAAAGTGCTTACATTTTTAAGTTTGGTCTGCATCTCTGAATTATTGTCAATACCATAAAGACCGATTCCTAATCGAACCATATCCAACTGCAAATTAGGATGTCGATGTATGGAAGAAGTATTAGCAATATGGCGAAGAAAAGAATAGCCAAGTGCTTTTTGTAAAATAGAACAGGCATTTAAAAATTCTTCTGCCTGTAACTTAGTAAATTCATCATGCTCCTGCGAATCGCTAGCAGCAAGATGAGAAAATACAGATTGAATTTTGAAACTACTGGAATTTTTTAACGCTTTCTCTAACGCTAATAAATCTTTTGTTTTAAAACCCAACCGATGCATGCCGGTATCCAATTTGATGTGCACAGGATAACTATTAATAGCAGATCTTTCCAAATAATTTTGAAATCTATTTAAAATACCAAAGGAATATATCTCGGGTTCTAGTTGATACTTTACCAATATATCAAAAGTTACTTCCTCAGGATTCAAAACTAGTATTGGTAAATTAATTCCTGCTCGACGCAGTTCAACTCCTTCATCTACATAGGCAACCGCCAAATAATCTATCTGATTAAGCTGTAATAAATTCGCAATCTCAAAACCGCCGCTTCCATAACTAAAAGCTTTTACCATCGCCATCATTTTTACGCCAGGTTTCAATAATTGTTGATAGGCTTTTAAATTATGTGTAACAGCGTTTAGATTAATTTCCAAAACAGTTTGATGCAGTTTCTCTTCGAGTAAATGACTTATTTGTTCAAATTCAAATACCCTAGCCCCTTTTAATAAAATTGTCTCATTGTGAAAATGAATGGAATAAAATTGTTGTAAACAATCAGAGATGGAAGAAAAGAAAAAACATTGTGGAATATTTTTAAACAAATGCTGCAGCTTGAATATTTCAGGTCCTATTCCTATAAAACGTTGAATACTTTTCTGCTGTAAAATAGCTGCCACAGTACCATACAACTCAACACTACTTTTACCTGACTCCAAAATGTCACTCAAAATTAATGTACGACTAGGATGCTGTTGTTGCTGAAGCAAAAAGTCTAATGCAATAGTCAAAGAATTGATATCAGCACTATAACTGTCATTAATTACGGAGCAGTTATTAATTCCTTGCTTCAATTCAAGTCTCATTTCAACTGAATTTAGCTGCAACATTCGCTTTTCAATAACCGATGTAGGAATTTCTAAATACAACAATACAGACCAACAAATAACCGCATTTTGAATGGAAGCGTCATCGGTAAATGGAATAGTAATAGTTATTTGCTCAGTGGAATCAGCGCTATCCTTCCGATGATCGTATGCTGAAATAATAGATTGATTTTTAGTTTTCTTTATTGCAAACACTTCTAATAGGCCCTTCTGGTGATTACTCCAAGAGAAAAGTTGAGTCTTTCTAGCAGCTTCTTGATTTTCAATCAATTGATTTACGCTTAATTTTATATCAAGATTATCAGCTCCATAAATCAATACATCACTTTTTGAAAACAACTTAATTTTTTCATCTATTTTTTGTTGCTGAGTCAAAAAGCCTTCTGAATGTGCCTCGCCAATATTAGTTAGGATGCCAATGGATGGTTGAATAATTTTTTCAAGTCTTTCCATCTCCTCTGGAAGAGATATGCCTGCTTCAAAAATTGCTAAAGTATGGGTTTCATTGATCTGCCATACACTCAGCGGAACGCCAACCTGTGAATTGTAACTTTTAGGACTTCTTACAATTTGATAATCAGTATGCAACAACTCATACAACCATTCTTTAACAATCGTTTTTCCATTACTGCCCGTAATGCCAATGATAGGAATATTAAATTGTTGTCGATGGAAGGCTACCAATGAATGAAGTGCAGAGAGGACATCTTCAACCAATAAAAAATTCGATCCAGGATAAGATTTAAATTCTTCACCTATTTTAGAGTCTGCAATCACAAAATTTCTTACTCCTTTATTATACAATTCATTAACAAATGAGATTCCATTTCTTCTTGGACCACCCAGTGCAAAAAAAAGTGAACTCTCAGGAAACAATAGCTTACGACTATCAAGCAGCAGGTGCTCAATAAAATGGTCCTGTTTTTCATTAAGCAAAAAATTGGCAGTTATAATTTCTGCTATCTTTTCAATTTTATAAACCAATGGATTGATTTTATAATTTAATTTAAACAATGTTTTTGTAACACCCGCTAATTAATTGATTCTATTGCGAATTCAGGCAATAGATATAATCTGCCTAATCTTTAACATCTGCTGGTACTCCTTTTCGATTATTATAAATAGAATAAAATATTGAACCAGAAATACAAATTACAATCATTAACAATGATACCCAAACTGGCAAATGTATCCATTTAACAACCAGCATCTTTATTCCAATAAATACCAACACAATGGCAATACCCTGTTGCAAATAATCAAATCTACTTGCTGCACCTCTCAATAAGAAGAACAGACTCCTTAAACCCAAAACTGCAAAAATATTTGAAGAATAAATCAACAACTTTTTGTTGGGATCAGGAATGATGGAAAAAACAGCCGGTATAGAATCTACTGCAAAAACAATATCAATAAGACCTAACATCACCACCACCATCGAAAGTTTGGTAAAAAGGATTTTGTTGTCTTTTTTTATAATAAATTTACCATTCGGTTCCGCATTGGTAGTGGGCATAAATTTTTTCATCAATTTAAAAGCAAAGCTATCCTCTGGCTTAAACTCTGCTTCATCGCTAGCAGAAAACATTTTACTTCCCGTGTATACCAAAAATATTCCAAAAATATACATGATCCAATCAAATCGAGCTACCAAGCTACTTCCCAAAGCGATAAAAAGAATTCTAAAAACTACCGCCATCAAAATACCCAACAATAACACACGAGAATAATCTTGCTTTTGTACTCCAAAAAATGAAAAAATAATAATAAAAACAAAGATATTATCAACTGAAAGTGACCACTCTAAAAGATAAGCAGACAAATATTGTAAGGCATCGTTAGATCCATTTTTATACCAGATAAAAGCACTAAATGCAAAGGCCAATGTCACCCAAAATATTGTTTGAACAATTGCTTTTTTAAGCGTTACAACTGTATTTTTTTTACTAAGCAATCCTAAATCAAAAACTAGGGCTAATATAACCACCCCAGCAAATACAAGATAAATCAACAAGCTATTGTTCATAATTTTTTTAAATTTACTATATGGTTATTCGTTTTATCAATGGTGCACTAATTATTTAAATTGTATATTTTCTTTTTCTTCTCCATTGATAAACTAATGCAAACAGACAAATCAACATTACGGGAACTAATAAATTAATCAGCTGCCAATTAATTCTTTCTTCTTCCACTTTTTTTACATCCAATAACCGAAGTGTATAATCTTTTGCTTTAGCCTCAAGCACATTGTCATTATTAGCAAGGTACTCAGTACAAGTCAAAAAGAAATCCTTATTTGCATACCCTACCTTGGTATACTTATTAGTTCCCATCGGAAGAGGTCCTATTTTTTCAGAAACCTGATTCATTGCAATATCAGCATCACTTACTACGATTACTTTACCAGGGTTTACACATGCCCTTTTAAATTCTGATTTATACTGATGCAAACTATCTAGCTGAGCTTGACTTACTCTATTGGCATATAGAGAAGTAAATTTACCTTCCAATAAAACCGCTACAGGAATGTTTTTACGATTGTATTTATTGATTGACTCTTGAGTTTGTAAACTATTTAATTCAATCCTTGCTGGAGTTGCCATTGTATAGGCATTTTCGGAGGAAGTTAATAGGATTGTTTTGGAAATACCAACTGCTTCCACTGTATCAATAGAATTTACAAACTGCCCCAACACATCTGCTTGATTTTTTACAATACCATGTGTTGATCCTGGTTGTAATAAAGGAGCATAGGGCCATGGCAAAAGCTGCTGCTGACTTTGGCCACCTACATTTCCCACTTCCACCGGTATCAAATCACAATGTTTATCTGCTATTAAATCAGTATTTACTCTTACTCCATAACGAAATAATAAATCATTTAAATTTAGGTCTCTAGCATATGCTATTAAATCACCATTTTGCAGACTGTCTCTCTCTGCATATAAAACATCTATTAAGAAAAGTAGATTTCCTCCGTTCATTACATACTGGTCTAGCTTAAATTTATCTTGATCGGAAAATTTTTCTAATGGCTTTACAATAACTAGCGCGTTGTATTCATTAGAAATAAATGGCTGTGATTTTATGTTAACCGTATCTACAATAAAATTTCTACCCAATGTTTCAAAAACATCATTGACCGGTAGAAATCCATATTCCGGTTCACCATTACCATATACATACCCAACCAAGGGAGTTTGAGATTGTGTTAACTGTTGAATTGCGTGAGAAAATTTATATTCCAATAAAGCTTCTGCACTATTCAAGGATTGTTTATCCAACAGGTCCTTAGAATTAAAAACACTCTTTTGAATTTGGCCCTGAAGAAGATCTATAGCAATAGTCTTTCCTTTATATCGAACAATAGCAGCAGGAAATATTTGTCGATTATTTACTCCTTCTCCTTCCTTTACTTGTACCTGTTGATTGGTAGGCCTCAAGCCCATTCCGATCAATGATTCATATACTTTTGATTTAGCAGTGTCATCCAAACCATCACCAGGAATTTCAAAAGTGTACTGAATATTATTACCCCCGTAATTTTTGAAATTTTCTAACAGCTCTCTAGTACTATTGGAGAGTTTCTTAAATTCTGATTTTATATCTCCCGAAAGTAATACTGTAATATCTACCGTACTATCCAAATTGCTAAGAATATTTTGTGTAGTGGTAGATAAAGTAAATCTCTTTTCATTGGTAAAATCAATGCTAGCATGAAAAAAAGATGCCGCCCAATTAATCGCAATAAGCAATACGACACAAAGAGGCAACCAAGCTTTACTATTTAATATTTTATATGAAAATAATTTCATTGATAATTTCACTTATCGTTTAAGCAAATTTTTAATAGTGATTAAAAGAAAAAGCGTCACTAAACTGCCGAAATAAATAATATCTCTTGTATCCAATAACCCACGGCTTACACTTTTATAATGAAAATCAATCCCCCACATTTCTATATAATAATCCATTTTTGCTTGAAAAACAGGCAACTTACTAATTGCATTGAAACCAAAATATAAAAGTAAACAAGCAAAAGCGCTGATTAAAAATGCTACTACTGCATTGTTAGTAAAACTGCTCCCACACAAGCTTACAGCCGCAAACACCGAAGCCAATAAAAAAAGACCTACATAACTTCCAGCTATACCTCCTCCATCGATTCCTCCATCAGAACTTAAATTTTTAATGGTTAATACGTAAATAAAAGTGGGGAGAATTACAAAAATAAGCACAGCCAAAATAGCAATATACTTACCCGCAACAATTTGAAATTTGCTAAGCGGTTTAGTTTGCAAAATTTCAAATGTTCCAGACCTAAACTCGTCTGAAAAAGAACGCATCGTAATTGCAGGTACCAAAAATATTAGTACCCATGGCGATAGTTCAAAAAAAGTATCCATCGTTGCATATCCAAAATCAAAAAGATTACTCTCATTTAGCACAAACAAATAAAACCCATTAACAAGCAAAAACAAAATAATTGCAACGTATCCAGTAAGGTTACTAAAAAATTGATGCAATTCCTTTTTACAAATACTCCACATGAATAATAATATTAGATGCAATTTACTGCTTACAGACTACAATAATTTTGTTTATCTAAATGGCTGATTTTAAACAAGTTATATGGTAATTATTAGCAATATAAAACTATTATTAATTAATTAATCAGATAATTTTTAATCGAATGCAGCGTTTTAAATAAAGTTCTTGTCTTTTGTTATGTAATAAGTTTTTTTAGATTTTTCCATGTAAAAATTGAACAGGTAGATAAGGATATTTTAAACTATTCAACCTTCCTATTTCAAATACCTAACAAACATCGGTTGTTTACCAAAACCAACTGCTGAATCCCGCCCTAAAGGCGGGATTTTTATTTAACTACTAAATTAATAGCAATGAAATTTTAAATTCTCCCATAGAAGAAATAAAGTCCATTAAACTCGGTTCGAAAAATAATTTTTCAAAAGACAAAAAAAAGCCCAGTTACCAACGGCAACCGGGAATATTGTAACTTTTTTTAAATTATTCGGGCAAAATTAGACCTTAATTTAAACAGCAAAGCTTTCGCCGCAACCGCAGCTTCTACTTGCATTGGGATTGTTGAAATAAAAACCTTTTCCATTCAACCCGTCGCTAAATTCCAATTCAGTATTTACTAGGTACAAAAAGCTTTTAAGGTCGGTGACTATTTTTATTCCCTTGTCTTCAAAGGCTTGGTCCATTGGTTTTTGCTCATTATCAAAGTCCATCTTATAACTTAAGCCGCTGCATCCTCCGCCTACTACGCCTACTCTCAAAAAATAGGAAGAATCTTCACCCAAACCAGCATCTTTCATCAGAGTAATCACTTTTTCCTTAGCCTTATCACTAATATAAATAGCATTATCCAGCGCTACAGATCCCATTGAAGGGGCAGCTGTTGTTAAAGTATCATTATCGGATATATTTGAAATATTGCTATTCATTTTTTAAAACTTTTATCAATGGTTAGACCTTTGTTATCTAACCTTGGTTGAGTTTAATAAAGTCTAGTGAACTACACTTTCCTCAAACTTAATAGAATCCATGCCATTTTTTACCCTGTAATCATTGATTGCTGATTTTATAGCATCTTCCGCCAATACAGAACAGTGAATTTTTACTGGTGGAAGATTTAACTCTTCAACAAAATCCATATTGTCAACTGTAAGTGCTTCATCAATACTTTTTCCTTTTAGCCATTCTGTAGCCAAAGAAGAAGAAGCGATCGCAGAACCGCAACCAAAGGTCTTAAACTTTGCATCTGTAATCATTCCGGTAGCATCATCTACTTCAATTTGCAAACGCATAACATCGCCGCATTCTGGAGCTCCAACAAGGCCCGTTCCTACATTTTTGCTGTTTTTATCAAGTGTGCCCACGTTTTTGGGATTTTGATAATGATCGATTACTTTTTCTGAATATGCCATAGTTGTAAATTTATATGTGTGAAATTAAGAAAATTAAAAAATTATTCTGCCAGTTTAACAAATTTTCTTATTTATTGGTTGATTTAATAAAAAATTAATGCGCTGCCCACTCAATTTTACTCAAGTCTATACCCTCTTTGTACATTTCCCAAAGCGGACTCATATCTCTCAATTTTATCACCGTTTCACTGATAGCTTTTACTGTATAATCGATCTGCTCCTCGTCAGTAAAACGGCCAAGGCCAAAACGCAACGAGCTGTGAGCCAAATCATCACCCAATCCCAATGCTTTCAAAACATAAGATGGTTCTAGAGAAGCAGAGGTACAAGCCGATCCTGAACTCAATGCAATATTTTTATTAAATCCCATTAATAAACCTTCCCCTTCAACATGCTTAAAAGAAATATTGGTAACATGAGGCAAACGATGCTCGGTACTTCCATTAATGTAAGCTTCTTCCAATTTCATCAATTCAGTTTCTAGCTTATCCCTTAATTTACTAATTCGCTTGGTATCTGCTTCCATATCCTGCATACATAATTCACAGGCCTTTCCAAATCCCACAATACCGGGAACATTTAGAGTACCACTTCTCATTCCTCTTTCGTGGCCACCGCCATCCATTTGTGCGGTAACTTTAACTCTAGGATTTTTACGACGAACATACAAGGCACCAACCCCTTTAGGTCCATACATTTTATGAGCTGTGAACGCCATTAAATCAATACCGTCTTTATTTACATCCACCGGGACTTTCCCCACTGCCTGCACAGCATCAGTAAATAATAACACTCCATGCTTTTTAGCAATGGCACTAATTTCACGAATTGGCTGAACGGTACCAATTTCATTATTAGCATACATTATTGCAATCAAAATGGTAGTAGGACGAATAGCCGCTTCCAGTTCTTTTAAGTCAATTAAACCATCTGGCTTTACCTGTAAATAAGTAACTTCTCCACCTGTTTTTTCTATGTGCTTACAAGTATCCAAAACTGCTTTGTGTTCAGTAGTAGCAGTAATAATATGATTTCCTTTGCTTGCATACATTTCATAAACACCCTTGATCCCCAAATTATCTCCTTCTGTTGCACCACTAGTAAAAATGATCTCCTTAGGGTCTGCACCAATCAATTTAGCTATCTGCTCCCTTGCGTAATCTACCGCTTCCTCTGCCTGCCAGCCAAAAGGATGATTCCTGCTAGCTGCATTTCCATAATGCTCTAAAAAGTAAGGGGTCATCGCTTCCAATACCCTCGGATCCATCGGCGTTGTAGAATTGTTATCTAAATAAATCGGTAATTTCAACATATTATTCTATTTTTAATTATAACACAAAATTACTGCAAATGGTTTTATTATAGCTATAACAAAGTTTTCTTAGCATTCATTTTACCTATTTCGTAAACGTAAAACAATCAAAATAAATTAAAGAATTTAACTATGTTAAAAATTGAACATATAGGAATTGCCGTAAAAGAGCTTTCAGTATCCATACCTCTATTTGAAAAATTACTTAATAGCAGCTGCTACAAGACCGAAAAAGTTGAATCTGAACAAGTAAATACAGCCTTTTTTAAAAAAGGAGACACTAAAATCGAATTGTTAGAAAGCAGTAATAATGAAGGAATTATTACCAAATTCATAGATAAAAAAGGCGAAGGAATTCACCATATTGCATTTGAAGTAGAAGATATCGAAACAGAAATGGAAAGATTGAAAGCAGAGGGATTTACCCTTTTAAACGAAAAACCCAAACTAGGAGCGGACAATAAATTAGTATGTTTTTTACATCCCAAAGAAACTAACAGCGTTTTAATTGAACTTTGCATGGAAAATAAAGCATAGGTAAAATTTTCTGCAAAATTTGTATTTTCTTAATATGAGCTACTATTATCAGCTCAAAAAGGGGTTATTTGCCTTTTCAGCCCCAATGGTAGTTGGTAAACCATGGCCACTGTAAACCACTGTTTCCTCAGGTAATACCAGTAGCTTACTCTTAATGTGGTGCAGCAGAGTCTCGTGGTCTCCTAAAGGCAAGTCAGTTCTACCAATGCTACCCTGAAATAACACATCGCCTCCGATTAAAAAATGTTGTTTGGCACAATAAAAACAAATGCTTCCGGGCGAGTGTCCAGGAACTTCAATCACCTTCAGTTCATCTTGACCCAATAATAAAGTATCCCCTTCCTTCAATAAAATAAAATCCCCTTCATAACTGTCAAATGGCAGGTTGTACATTAAACCCGAAGTAGGGGCAAAAGAAAGCACAACCTTCTCTTTTTCGTGCATTTGCAAGGTTAATTGATACGTTTCTGCAACCATTTTGTTTCCAAACACATGGTCAAGGTGGCAATGAGTATTAAGTAATTGGGTAGGATTTAGCTGATTTTGAGTAATAAAATCCTTCAGCTTTTCGTTTTCCTCTTCAAAATAACACCCTGGATCAATAATGATACAATCTTTTGACTCATTATAGAGTAGGTAGGTATTTTCACCGATAGGATTGAAAGTAAAAAATTTTATTTTAAACATTAGCAATTTGTTTACTTAATAATGCAATATTTTTATGATTAATTTACATACATTATTTATATTACCGAATTATGAAATTTAGCATGGTAAAGATCAACATAATTTTTACATTCCTATGCATTCTTTTGCTTGGATCCTCCATCACCAATGCACAGGTAAATACCGTGGAATTTGGTAAAAATCGTGTGCAATTTAAAAAATTTAAATGGGAGTATTACCAAACAAAAAATTTCAATACCTATTTTAATCAAAATGGACAGGAGCTAGCAAAATTTATTGCGCAGGTTGCAGAAGAAGAAACTCCCCAAATAGAAGCCTTCACAGAATATTCTCTACAGCGAAGGGCCAACATTATTGTTTACAATGAATTCGCAGACCTACAACAATCAAATATTGGAATGGGTATTGACTGGCAAATTACTGGCGGAGTAACTCAATTGGTGAATAATAAAATGGTTGTTTATTTCAATGGCGACCATGCGCATTTACGCAAACAAATCAGAGAAGGTATTGCGCGCATTTTGACTGACAATATTTTATTTGGAGATGATCTAGGTGAAGTTGCCGGAAACCAAGCTTTACTTGATTTGCCCAAATGGCTTACCAACGGATATGTAGCTTTTACAGGCGAGAACTGGAATACAGCTCTTGATGATGAATTAAAAAGTGAAATCCTCAGTGGTAATTATCGCAATTTTTACCAGTTTGCATTTGAAAAACCTCAACTTGCTGGCCACTCATTTTGGCATTTCATTGAAGAAAAATATAAAAAAGAAAACGTTACCTATTTGTTTTATCTCGCTCGGATGTATAAAAATTTAAACCGTGCTTGTTTACAAATATGTAAACTAAAATTCAAAAATGTTTTGAGTGAATTTATGGTTTATGAAGAGGAGAAATATTATAAAGATATAGCTAAAAGAAAAGCATATCCCAAGGGCAATGTTGTAGAAAGTTTTGATATTAATAAGAGAACTGATTATTATCGAATCAATGTAAATCCAGTTGCCAAAAATAATACCTATGCGTTTGTAGAATATAGAAAAGGATTGGTGAAATTAAAATTAAGTGAAGATTTTAGTTTTACAACCTTATTGAAATACGGCATCAGGAGTTACAAAAATGAAGTCAATCCAACTTATCCAATATTGGCGTGGGATCCAAAAGGAACTAGAATTACAGTGATTTATAATCAAGAAGGAAGGTTGAAATTATTTGTGTATGATGTAGTAACTAGAATTAAATCTCCTAAAATTGATTTGACTAAGGAGTTTCAACAAGTTCAAGATGTAAAATACATGCTGGACAGTCGTACGCTTTTAATAAGTGCCGTAAAGAATGGGCATACAGACATATTCACGCTCAATTTAGAAAATGAAAAAGTGCAACAGATCACCGATGATGTGTATGATGACTTAGATGCAACTTTTGTCTCTTTCCCTGGAAAAACTGGAATCATCTTTGCCAGCAACCGACCTAGTGCAGATGCAAAATCTGGAGATACAGTATTGCCTAGTAAAAATAATTACAATGTTTTCCTCATTACAAATTTTGGAAATAAGCCTTCGCTCAATCAGATTACCCAATTGTCGCATCAGCAATATGGTAATGCACGCTATCCAATGCCTTACAACTCCAACCACTTTACTTTTATAAGTGATGAAAATGGAGTAGGTAACAGATATGCTGGCTTCTTCACCACCAAGGCTGCTGGATTGGATACACTGGTATTAATCGCTGATGAAATTTTACGCAATCCTTCTTTAAAAGAAGTAGATAGTACGTTAAAAGTTTATAAAAAAACGGATGTAGATTCTATTGCAGTAGTAGCTGTTTCAAAAGATTCTGCTTATACTTTTCCACTTACAAATTATGAAAGCAGTGTAGCCGAAACTAGAATTGCTGGCACCAGTAATCAAGTAAGTGAAGTGACCAGACAAAGTGATCAAAAAACTTTGTACAAATTAAAAATTGATGAAAACACACTTCGTCGACGAAATATTACCGTACCACCTACAGCTTACATGAAAGAAATAGTGATGGCCGATAAAATTGAAGAGAAAACTACTGACCTTGTAAATATCCCTTTATTAATCAATACTGATACTGTCAATAACTTAGTCAATCCTTTTCAGACTGAATTTGAAAATGATAAAAAAGAAAGTCCAATGATGGGCAGTATCGGTAATGCTCAGCTAGCTAAAAATAAAGAGGTGCTAAAAAAAGCAAAATTATTTGTTTATAAACCAATGAAATTTGGTGCAGATTATGGTGGAGCATCCTTCAACAACTCTGTGCTTTATAATCGCTATCAACCCTATGGAGGTGGTCAAGGACCTATTAATCTTTCTTCCAATTCGGTACTAAATGGTTTGATAAGACTAGGCACTTCTGAGTTGATGGAAGATATTAAAATTACAGGTGCTTTTAAATTGTCTACTAATTTAAAAGACAATGAATGGTTGATGAGTTATCAAAATTTAAAAAGAAGAATTGATTGGGGAACTACTTATTACAGAAATGTAATGGGTGCCACCAACGGAAGAATTTTTACAAATTTATATCAGACAAGTGCAGCTTACCCATTTGATAACAGTAAAAGAATAAAATTAGATGTAGGATACAGAAGTGATAAAAGTGTTTTCTTTACAGACATTAATGATATCGCCAGTTTGAAAGAACCAGATATTAAAAGAAAATTTGTGACAACCCATGTTGAATATGTTTACGACAATACTCTAAATCCAACCCAAAATATTTGGAATGGACTTAGGTATAAATTTTACTTCGACTGGAATACGGATGTGAGTAAAGAGGTATACAGTACGGGGAAATATAATTTTAACTGGGGTATGGATGCTCGTTATTATTATCCTATCTACCGTAACTTCATTTGGGCAGGACGAGCTGCAGGTGAATTTAGCTGGGGCAATCAAAAGACAATCTACTTTCTTGGAGGAACTGATGGATGGCTATTTCCTAAATTTAATAATAACAACCAGCCTGCAGCTGATAATTACTATACTTTTCAAAGTCTTGCTGTAAACATGAGAGGATTTTCTCAAAATCTTTCAAACGGCAACAACAATGTTATCATTAACAGTGAATTCAGGCTACCCGTTTTTTCAACTTTGTTTAGCAGGCCAATCAACAACGCCTTTCTTCGCAATTTTCAACTTGTTCAATTTTTTGATTTAGGTGCCGCATGGAATGGTAGTTACAATGGACTTCAACGTCCTTCAATAATTCTAGAGCAACCTCCTATTCAAGTCTTTAGCAAAGTGGGTGGTTTAGGACCCTTTGCAGGTGGATACGGCTTTGGTGCAAGAAGTACCGTTTTAGGATATTTTTTAAGATTTGATGCAGGTTGGACTATGAATGGGATCTTTAAAGGCAAGCCTTTGTATAATTTAAGCTTAGGACTAGATTTCTAATGGATTCTAAAATTGTGGTTAATTTAAAATTCAATTTTAGCAAAACATATTTGGCTTCGATAACTACAAGGAACAATGATTTGTCTTGCTCCAATTTGTTTGCTCAATTTAGGCATAAATTCAAAACCTCTTTCGACGGTTCTAAGCGTTGGATTTCTTATCATTTCTCCACTTGCGGTAAGTATATTGTCCGTTATAAACTTATCTCTTTTTTCAGTTAAATTATAAAGAAAATGTATTTCAGATCCCGTAATAAAAGTAGAAAAGGATAAATAATTATCATTGTCATCCGCAAATTGCTCCTTAGTAATCACCTTGTCACCCAACACATTTCCAGCTGGATTTACATCCAATAGTAAAATATTATTATAATAATATCTTACGCTCTGCGTGTTATTAAAGCTTCCATAGGGCCTATAAAACCCTCCGAAAGACCGGTTGAAATAGTAATTATTATACGGACTCACAAACGGAGATCCATAAAGATAATCCCATCGATTCCAGTTCATATTATTACCACTTGTTTGAGTAGAATAGTCTTCTGCGGCTAATAAAAAACTCCCATCTTTTTTTAGAATTACGTTGCGAATAAAAAAATCATTTAGTGCATACTTATTGTTTCCTTTTAATTTAGCAATATCTCTTACACTTGCATCAAGCCTAGTAAAAACGGTAGAAAAAGTAGTATCCCCTTTTAAATCCCATACCGAACAAAAAATACCATCTATATTACCTCGATTCTCCAAATAATAAAAAGCATTGAATAGATAACGTTTGTTAAGATTATCTATTTTTATTTTTACTTCATCAATAAAAAGACCCTTTAAATCAATTTTCCTTTCTGTAAATGAATCTTGTAAAGCTGGTTTACTTAAAAGAAAAAGAGAAAACGAGTTTGATCTTACTCCCAACTTAGCCGATCTAGTAAAAATAAAATTTCCAGCATTGTCCAAGGAAAAATCAGAAAATTCATCTTTTCGTTCATCAAATTCAATAGTAGAACGAGACTTATGTATCAATTTTAAATTTTTATCAAATAAAAGCGTTGCGAACTTAAACTGATCATTTCTTTTTAAAATTTTAAAAATCATGATTTGTTTTTTATCCTCGCTATTGATTGTAGAATAAATTTTAGTCTCACCAAATGTACCCACTTGAGTAGTATCTAACTGAAAAGGCTGTCCAACTAAATGCCCCGCTGTATCCATCTTAGCCCCCATACAATAAACGATTCCTTTTCGTTGAAACTGATAAATGAAATAAAAATTATCAGGCTGTAATATATAATCCACATTAAATGACTTTTCAGGAATAAAATCTAAGTCAACTATTTCTTTGAGCTCCATGTCCTCTGCATTATAAACAGATAAGGCATATTTAAACCGAGCATTCTTGAAAATAAAAACATTCTCTTTAATTTTTCCAACAATATCAAAACTCATATCACGGCTATCCCCTTTTTGAATTTCCGAATACGTTATTTTTTGAGCAAAACAAATAATTGGAAAGAAAAGCAAAAAGCTCAAATAGATTATCCTCTTCATATATAATTTAATTTTTTTAGTTTTTTTTATTTTAGTAAAGTGTTAAGTTGTTTTACCAAAACTTATCATTACACTTTTTATAGTATCTGTATCTTTACATTAATAAAAGTACGCTTTTAAGGGCAATGAATTAATCAGACTATTCAGGTTTAGGCAATTTTTTATATTTTAAAACGTAAACACTATAAAAGTAAGTATGCAGACAGTATTAATTTCAGGGGGCACAGGAATGGTAGGCCGACAATTAACAAAACATTTATTGAAAAAGGGTTACCAAGTAATCATATTGACAAGAAAAATACCCTCTCTAAAAGATGCTAACCCTAATATCTCTTATGCATTATGGAATGTAGCCGATCAAACAATTGATAGTGAAGCAGTACAAAAGGCAAGCTATCTAATTCATCTAGCGGGTGCTGGTGTGGTAGATAAAAAATGGACCGAAGTTTACAAAGACGAAATAGCTAACAGTAGAACCCAGAGTAGTGCATTAATAATAAAAGCCTTATCCAATCATACACATTCCATAAAAACTATTATCAGTGCTTCCGCAATTGGTTGGTACGGGGAAGACCCTTCACCGAGTGCAAAAGGATTTGTAGAAATTGATCTAGCGGCGACAGGCTTTTTGGGAGAGACTTGTAAAAAATGGGAACATAGTATTGAGCCAGTTGAAAAAATGGGTATCCGGTTAGTAAAACTTCGCATAGGAATTGTACTAAGCAATGATGGAGGAGCACTTGCTGAATTTAAAAAACCTATTCAGTTTGGAGTAGCTGGAATTTTGGGAACAGGCAATCAAATGGTAAGTTGGATTCATATTGATGATCTATGCAGACTATTTATTGAAGGCATAGAAAACGAGCAATTAGCTGGAACTTATAATGCGGTGGCACCCTTACCGGTGAGTAATAAAGAACTGACAATTGAGTTAGCCCATCAGATAAAAGGTAAATTCTATATTCCCCTCCATGTGCCAAAATTTATTTTGAAAATAATGATGGGAGAAAGAAGTATTGAAATTTTAAAAAGTACTACCGTTAATTGCGAAAAAATAAAAAAAACTGGATTTACTTTTTTGTACCCCTCTATTGAAGCAGCCCTTCACCAACTGGCACATCCTTAAATCAATCAGAGATCTGTTTTTACCATTCTGTTGACAGTTAGCCAATAAAAAAATAACATATAAGCAATGCATAGACTTAACACTAGCCATGGGTAATCCGTTGGCATTACGCCCTTCGTCATTGCCTTTAAAGGGTTTTCAGGAAAAGTAAGCATTCCGTCTGCAGAATTCATAGGGAGGTAGTCTCCCATACTTCCAAGGTCTAGGTTATTGCGTGATCTCAAGCGGACACTCAAAACATCGAGCAACTGCGAAATGAAATTTTCAACACCCATATATATAAAAAATACTCCAATAGCAAAGCCAGTTCGTCTTATCAATACTCCTATCAAAAGCGCAATCATATTATAGGACAAAGCCTTTAAAAAGAAAAACCCTACATGAGAAATTCCATGCGTTGAAAAAGAGGTACCCGAGGAAAATCCAAATGCCAATGCTGTAAAAAAAACTAGAATAGCAGAGAAAAAAGCTATCAATACAGCCATCATAATCTTAACATGGATAAACTCCTGTCTCGACCATCCGTCAAGGATATTTTGACGGTGCGTTCTAAATGTAAATTCATTGGTAATCAAAATAATTAGCATCAAAGCAGGTAATAGCAACAGCCATCCGGAAGCATAGCTAGTGGTTTGCCAAGTTTTATCAAATTGAAAAGGCGAAAATTTTCCCGTTAAAACAACCGCCTGCGACTGACTAATTATATTTTTATTTACAGTCAAAATAATATAATTAACAGTTACCACTCCAACGGCAAAAAAACTACTTAGAATAATAAAAGCAGTATAATTTTTTATTTTTAGCCATTCTACCTTCAATAATGTGATCATATTATCGGTTTATTATTAATTCGTTAATTCCATAAACTTTGACTCCAAACTTTTTCTTTTTAACTGCAAATGATTCAACACAATGCCTTCATTAAAAAAATGTCGATTAATTCCTTCCAGATTAATAGTCCCGATGGGATAGAAAAGCTGTATCAGGTTATCTTCTACCTTCATACTAGTATATCCAGAAAATTGTTCAACTGACAATTGCAACGCGGATAAATTAGCTGCTCCAATTTCTACTATATCTTCATTGGCCAAAATTTCATTTACACCGCCGGTAGCTACTAGTTCCCCCTTTTTCAAAATCGCCACATGGGTACACACTTTTTCCACCTCATCCAATAAATGACTTGCCATAATGATAGTGGTACCCTCTAATTGCAATTTTTTTATCAGCGCCCTTATTTCAGCAATACCCACAGGATCTAATCCATTAGTCGGCTCATCTAAAATCAACACCGAAGGGTTACCCAAAAGGCAGGAAGCAATTGCAAGTCGCTGCTTCATTCCCAGTGAAAAAGTGCTAAACCGAGATTTTTTTCTTTGAGTAAGATTAACCATTTCCAATACCCTTGGAATATCTTCTACCCCCCTACCTTTAATTGCCGCCGAAATATGTAAATTTCGCTCAGCCGATAAGTAATGATAAAAATTGGGGGTTTCTAAAAATGTCCCTATTTGCTTTCGATGTATTTCACTAGGAACTTCACCCAACAATTTATAAGTACCTGAAGTTGGTTTTAATATATCCATAATGATTCCTAACATAGTCGTTTTGCCACTTCCGTTAGGACCAAGTATTCCAAAAACTGACCCTTTGGGCACATTAAAACTCACCCCCTTCAAGGCTTTTACCGACCCGTAATTTTTGTAGATATTTTCTATAGAAAGAATTGACATAATACGAATGAATAGTTGGTTTTTGAATGCAATAAAAAGTCAGATAGCATTTACAGCAAACAGTATTTTAATTTCTCAATGGTCTACCTGTTTTCAATACCCCTTGAATTCTTTCTAAAGTTTTCTTTTCTCCAGTAAGACTAAGGAAGGCTTCTCTTTCAAGGTCTAGTAAATATTGTTCACTAACTAAAGTGGCCTCACTTAAATCTCCACCACACATTACATAAGCTAATTTTTTAGCAACCGTTACGTCATGATCAGTTGCATAATTACCCAATCTCATTCCATTGATACCAGCAAGCATAGCACCTAAAGCACCCCGACCCAATACCTTAATATCATTGCGCTGTACTGGCATTACATATCCTTGGTCATACAAATCAATGACTGCATTTTTCCCTTCTGCAATACGTCGACTAAGATTCATACTTACCATATCTTTTCCTTTTCTGTAAATGCCCATATCAAATGCTTCCTGCGCTGAGGTAGCTACCTTAGCGGTAGCAATATTGAGAAAACGATTTTGTAATGTAATCGTATCCACCTCACCGTTATGAGTTTCATCAGATGCGCGCAACACAAATTCTTTAGTACCACCACCGCCTGGAATTACACCGATGCCTACTTCCACTAAACCTGTGTAAGTTTCAGCAGCAGCAATGACTTTATCAGCATGCAAAGACATTTCGCATGCACCTCCCAGGGTCAAACCATGAGGTGCCAATACAACCGGTATGCCTGAATAACGTACACGCATCATTGTATTTTGAAACATCCTGATAGCCATATCTATTTCATCATAATCTTGTTCTATTGCCAACATGAAAATCATACCTACATTGGCACCAGCACTAAAATTGGCTCCTTCATTTGCTACTACTAATCCTTTATATTTTTGCTCTGCTAATGAAATTGATTTTTGAATACCTTCCAATACTTCTCCTCCAATACTTCCCATTTTGGTATACCATTCTAATCCAATAACGTCATCCCCAAGATGATAAGTTCTGCAAGCACTATTTTTCCAAACTGTTTGACCAGCAAAATTTTTCATCACTATAAATGCTGAACCGCCTGGCATTTCTTTGTAAGCCTTTGAAGAAATATCGTAGAAATACCGTTTCCCATTTTCTACTTTATAAAAACTAGTAGTACCCGCTGCAAGCATTTCTTCAACCCATGAAGCAATTTTATACCCCCCCTCTTTCATTGCTGCAGTAGTTTTTGCAACACCTAATATATCCCAACTTTCAAATGCGCCTACCTCCCATCCAAATCCAGCCATCATTCCATCATCCACCCTATATAATTCATCTGTAATTTCAGGAATGCGATGAGAGATATAAGAAAATAGATTGTAATGAAATATGCGATAAAACTCTCCCGCCTTATCTGTGCCGCTAAATAGCGCCTTGAGTCTTGTTGGTAAATCTTCTATTGGCTTAGCCGTTTCTAAAGTTGCAAACCTTGGTTTTTTTCTTGGTTCATATTCAAGACTGGATAGATTCAAAACATGAATTTGTTTTTCCCCGCTTTCACTTGGCGGCATTTTCTTAAAAAATCCCTGCTTCGTCTTATCTCCTAGCCATTTGTTTTCGACCATTTTATTAAGCCAACCAGGAATTACAAAGTTTTCTCTAGCCTCATCTTGTAAACAATTTTCATAAACACCATTGGCAACTTTAACTAGGGTATCTATTCCCACCACATCCGCTGTTCTAAAAGTAGCCGATTTTGGTCTGCCGATAATTGGACCTGTCAAAGCTTCAATTTCATCAATTGTCAACTGCAATTTTTCCATCGCATTCATAATAGCCATCATACCAAAAACACCAATGCGATTAGCTATAAATGCAGGTGTATCCTTACACAATACCGTTGTCTTTCCTAAAAACAAATCTCCATAATTCAGTAAAAAAGAAGTTACTGCAGGATCTGTATCAGGAGTAGGTATAATTTCTAACAACCTTAAATAACGAGGAGGATTAAAAAAGTGAGTGCCACAAAAATGTTTTTTGAAATCATCCGATCGTCCTGCAGTCATCAGATGGATGGGTATACCAGATGTATTAGAAGTAATTAAAGTGCCGGGAGTTCTATATTTTTCTACCTCAGTAAAAACAGACTGTTTAATATCCAGCCTTTCCACCACCACTTCTATTATCCAATCATAGGAAGCGATGTCTTTCATATTGTCGGTAAAGTTGCCCGTCTTAATTTTCTTTGCAGCATCTTTATTAAAAACAGGTGAAGGGTTAGATTTTAAAGCAGCTGACAGTGCATCATTGACCACTTGATTTCGCTGAGAAATCGATCCCTTTTCAGCTTCAACAGAAGCAGACAGTATGTCCAATAACAATACTTGTATTCCAATACCTGCAAAATGACAGGCAATTCTGCTACCCATAACGCCACTTCCCAAAATGGCTACTTTTTTAATAATTCTTTGCATGTTGGATGTTTTATCCCAAAGGGCTTAAAAATTAGTTAGCTAAACAACTATTTACAATATCCGAAATTAAGACATTTTATAAAAGCATCATAAAAAATAAAAACAGGCCTTTTAAGCCTGTTTTGTTAAATCATTTGAAAAGCGAAAAAAGCTTTTTTGTCGGAGCCATTTTATTGATGTTAAAAATAATGCCCACCTTTCTGCTCAATTTTATTTCATTTTAACTTACCCCACTTCCATTATCAATCATATTGGCTGGACTCACAAAATACAGTTTACCCGATTTGTCTTCTGCCATCAAAATCATTCCATTGCTTTCTATTCCCTTCATTTTTCTTGGTGCAAGATTAGCCACTACCACTACCTGCTGCCCAATTATTTGCTCAGGAGAAAAATGTAAAGCAATACCACTAACAATGGTTCGCAGTTCAGTGCCCATATCTACTTCTAGCTTCAATAATTTATCAGCCTTGGCTACTTTTTCAGCTGACAATATAGTCCCCACTTTTAAAGCAATCTTGGCAAAATCATCAAAATTTATTTCAGAAAATACCTTTTCGGTGCTGGCAGCGGCTATCGTCTGAACTTCCGAAGAGGTCACAGTGCCCGTTGATTGACTTTTTTCATTTTCCATTTTAATCTGTTGACTTTTTAATTTTAATTTTTCCACCTGCTCCGCTACTTCAGTATCTTCTATTTTCCTAAATAACAATTGAGGCTCTCTCAATGAATATCCTACACTCAATAAGTTTTTAGAACCAGCATTTTCCCATTCCAATATTTTATCAACCACCTTCATCATGTGGCACATTTTTTTAGCCGCAAATGGCAAGAAAGGATTAACAAAAACTGCAAGATTTGCAGTTAACTGTAAACAAAGGTGTAAACAATTGTCAATTAACTTTTGTGCTTCAGCTGTGGGCTGTCCATTATCACCTAGTTGCTTCGCAACAATCCATGGCTCTTTATCCTGCATGTATTTATTTCCCTTTCTAGCTAGATCAATCACTTCAAATAATGCATCTCTAAATTTATAGGACTCCAATAAATTTTCTATTCTTAGCTTAGTGTTTGTTAATTCAGCAAACAAAGTTTTATCTGCATCATCCAAAATATCCAAATGCAGTGAAGGTACTTTTCCCTTGCATAATTTATGCATCAACACAAAGGCTCTGTTCACGAAATTTCCAAACACATCTACCAATTCTCCTTTCACTGAATCTTGAAAACCTTTCCATGTAAACTCGCTGTCTTTTGTTTCAGGAGCAATTGCTGTTAAATAATACCGCAAAGCATCCACCATCTGATCGCCTCCATTTTCTTTGTTCACAAAATCATTGATATAATCATCCATTTCAATGCTCCAACCACGACTGGTACTCATCTTATCCCCTTCTAAATTCATAAATTCATTGCTAGGGACATTTTCAGGTAAAATATTACCATGCAATTTTAACATCACAGGAAAAATGATTGCATGAAAAACAATATTGTCCTTTCCTATAAAATGAACCAACTTGGTGTCATCATTATACCAGTAAGGTTTCCAGTCCTTTTTATTATCGATAGCCCACTGCTTGGTAGCGCTAATGTATCCAATAGGCGCATCAAACCACACATACAAAACCTTTCCCTTCCCTCCTTCAACGTCCTCTGGCAAATCGATACCCCAATCCAAATCCCTCGTCACCGCCCTTGGCTGCAAACCTATATCTAGCCAGCTCTTACATTGACCCAAAACATTTGCCTTCCAATCATGTTGATGATCTTCTAGTATCCATTTACGTAAAAAATCTTCGTGGCGATTCAAGGGCAAATACCAATGTTTAGTTACCTTTTTTATAGGGGTATTTCCACTCAATGTGCTTCTTGGATGAATCAACTCATCTGGGCTCAACGATGTGCCACACTTTTCACATTGATCACCAAATGCGTTGTCGCTACTACAAACAGGACAGGTTCCCATAATATAACGATCAGCCAAAAATGTATTTGCCTCAGCATCAAAAAATTGTTCTGACTCCTTAACTTCAAGATCCCCTTGGTTATTAAGTAGAGTGAAAAATTCTTGCGCTGTTTCATGATGCAATATTTCAGAAGTCCGGTGATAAATATCAAAGGAAATACCTAGGTCTGCCATATTGCTTTTCAACATAGCGTGGTATTTATCTACAATTTCCTTAGGCGTAGTTTTTTCTTTCATTGCCTGGATGGTAATGGCTGCACCATGTTCATCACTTCCGCACACATAAACTACGTCCTTCTTTTTGGCACGTAGGTATCGCACATAAATATCCGCTGGCAAATACGCCCCCGCTAAATGTCCAATGTGCTTGGGTCCATTAGCATAAGGAAGCGCAGAAGTAATTAAATATCTTTTTGGATCAATCATAAATTTATTGTTGTTGTACTTAGTTCAAAAAACCAAGTGTTAAATCCTGCTGCAGCTTTTAGCTATACTAAAAAATACCCCTCGGATGCTAGGAGTAGGAATTGACGTTATTAATACCCCTCAGCGCTTTCATGCAAATTTACCTAAAGCAAGTACAAAAGCCAAACAATCAAAAAATACCTTAAAAATGGATGTTTTCAAACATTCAATACCTATAGTCTTATTTTTACAAAAACATCCACCAAAAGCAAAAGAATACCTGGCTCATCAAAAGTATATACCAAAAAAAGGTTAGGTATATTATAGCTAAAACTTCGAATGATCTGTTTGAAAAAGTTCTCAGTAAAACAATTTTGTAGTAAATCACAGGTAATTCTTAAATTGTTAACTGATTTCAAAAAGATTCAAACCAATTCAATAAAATGACTAAAACACCTCCCTACTTAAAAAAAGGTGATACCATTGGCATTACTTGCCCTGCAGGTTACATGCCAAGAGAAATAGCGCAAACCTGTATTGAAACCATTCAGCAATGGGGATTTGAAGTGATGGTGGGTAAAACATTGGGCAGTAAATCAAAAAACTATTTTTCTGGCAATGATGAAACCCGTTTGAACGAATTGCAAGCAATGCTAGATGATGAGGGCATTAAAGCGATTCTATGTGGAAGAGGTGGTTATGGAATTAGTAGAATTATTGATCAAATAGATTTTACTCGATTTAAAAAAAATCCTAAATGGATTATTGGCTTCAGTGATATTACCCTATTGCATGCTCATATAAATAGAAATTTTAAAATTGCTACTTTGCACGCCCCCATGGCAGCTGCATTTAACAATGGAGAAAATAAGAATGAATTTATTGACTCTCTCCACAAAGCCCTTGTAGGAAAAAAAGCAAAATACGCTTGCAAAGCTGATCCTTTCAACAAATTGGGGGAGGCAAAAGGAGAATTGATTGGGGGAAACCTAACCCTCATTACCCATCTTATAGGAACTAAGTCGGATATAAATACAAAAAATAAAATACTTTTTATTGAAGATATAGGAGAACTCATTTATAGTACAGACAGAATGCTTCACCAATTAAAAAGAAGTGGAAAACTGACTAATCTTTCCGGATTAATAGTTGGTGGGTTCACAGATGTAAAAGATACTGAAAGACCCTTTGGGAAAAATGTGAAGGAACTGATAAAAGATATTTTACAAGATTATGATTACCCCGTTTGTTTTGACTTCCCAGTTGGTCATAAAAAAGAAAATTATGCGCTTAAAATTGGTGGAGATTTTCAACTAAAAATAACCAATACAAAAGTACTATTGTCAGAGCTTTAACAATGAGTCTAGTTTTTGATGATATAAAGGAAAGTCATTTATATCATTGTGTGAACCTTTCTCTATCGTAATAAATTGGTCAGTTGGTTTCAAAACTTCCTTTAGTTTTTTTGCACATCTATAGGGAATTAACCCATCGTTGGTTCCATGAAAAATAACAATAGGTGCTTTAACGGATTCCAAATATTTGTAGGTAGGGATTTTATATTTCGACATTCTTTGCATTGGATAAATAAAAGCATAATAGCCTAATAAATCTGGGATGCTGAAATAAGGTGTTTCTAGAATTAATTGTTTGCAGTCATATCTAGAAGCTAGGTATGCCGCAATTCCAGTGCCCAAAGATTTTCCATAAATTACAATGCTATCTTTCGCATATTTACTGGAAGCCATTTTGAAAATCTGGAGGGATTGTTCATATAATATTTTTTCAGTTCTGTTACCTACTGATTTTCCATATCCGGGATAGTCTGCCATCCACACTTCGTAACCAAGTCGCGTAAAATTGGATGAAAATTTTGCAAACCGATTTATATTTTCTTTATTGCCATGAAAATATATCACCACTCCCTTTCTTACAGAATCTACTGGTGTAAACTTTACCATATTAAGTGTATCGGTCTTATTGAATGGAATTTCCACTTCAGAAAAAGGGACATCAAAATGATATTGGTAATTTCGGGGCAATGCCGTAGGACGAAATAAAAAATAATCCTGCAAATAATATAACGCAATGCCCACTATACAATAAAGAAAAATAATAATTTTTGCCCAGCGAAATATTTTCTTTCTCATCGAAATCTTTTTTATTTTTACGGTTTGCAAGTGTAAGTTAGTAAGTGTTGAGAACAATTAGATTTTCAGAATATCACGAAGAAAATTGTGGTACTCAGGAAAAGAAGGTAGATCATTGTGTCCGCCGCCTGCTATTCTAATTAAAGTAACTTTTCTTGGATTGAGCGCAAGTAATTTTTCACTATTACTGATAGGTATTAACCAATCCTTCGTTCCATGAATAAGGTAAGTATGGCAATTTACTTTTGGCAACCATTTATCTGTTCGCATATGAAAACGAAGCAAGTGCTTCATAGGAAGCATAGGTAAAAATCTTTCTGCTACTTTTTTAAAACTAAAATAAGGAGCATCTAAAATTAGGTACCGTGGTTTATTTTCACTTGCCAAATGAGCTGCAAAGCCACTTCCCATACTTCTGCCATAAATGATTAAATGATTTTCTTTATAGCTTGCTGACAGACGATTGTATACAAATTGCATATCACTCAACATATCTTTTTCACTGCGCTTGCCTGTACTTTTTCCAAAACCACGATAATCCACCAAAACTACATCATAGTTATATCTGAAAAAGTCAGTAGCGTATTTTGCCCATCCTTTAATACTTCTACTATTGCCGTGAAAATACAATACCAACCCAAAGGGCTTCTCAACATAAAAATGAAGTCCATTAATCCTTACCCCTGGTTCAATATCAAAAAATAATTCTCGAAATGGAGCTTCGTACTGATACTTGAAATTTTGATTCAGCTTTTCAGGTTTAAAAATAAATCTCTCTTGAACTAAATAAGCCACCAGCAGCAGCAATAAATACCCGACAATAATATAGACAAGGGTAGAAGACATAAAATGAGTGAGTTGTTTTCCTGATTTAATTTTAAAAATTAATAATAAAATTTAATAGGTCACTTGCTTTCTCCATTCGTCCACACCACCTATTAAATTAAAAAGATTTTCAAAAGGGTATTTATCTTCCAGTCGCTGAATGGCAATTTGACTTCTAACCCCTTTTTGACAATATAAGATTACGGGTATTTCTTTTTCAATTCGATCAATATTCTGGGTAAGTTCTCCTAGTGGAATCAAGGAACCGCCGATATTAAAACCTTTGTGTTCATAGTGCTCTCTAACATCAATCAGTTGAATACTGACCTGTTCACTTATCAATCTAGCAAGTTCAAGGGGCATGATAGTTTTCATAATGACACTATCTCAAAATTTACTTTAAGTTAGAAGGAAGAATGCCTTTAAATCTAAAAAAGCTTAACCCCTACTCCTCCTCATCTTCTG